>NZ_JBFODL010000016.1:0-222054 GCF_040908295.1 Aeromonas sp. R4-2
CTCGAGTCAAGCCTTATTTTCAAAGGCTTTTCGAGGTTATCGACGAGGTTGTTTGCGTTGCCGCTTGCCCTGTCGATGGAGGCGCATTATAGGGAACAGATTCTTTCTGGCAAGGCTAAATTCCATGTTTTTTTGATAAAACCGCACAACCGTTCAAACAACAAACAAAAAGAAGAAAGTTCGAGCTAAATCACACATTCTGGAGGCAGATGACAGGCAAGCCCCCTCTCAACTCATATAAGCCATTTCGGATTGTTGACGCGCCAGCCAAAGCTCCTCCATCTCCAACAAGGTTTGATAGATTTTCTCCGCCTGCTCTGGTCGGCTGAATAGATAGCCCTGCCCATACAAGTGGATGTCGGTCAGAGATCGCAGTACATCCAACTGAGCCTGTGTCTCAATACCTTCACACACCAGACTCTTGCCCAGCATGGATCCCATCCGACAAATATTGGCGACCAGTTCGGATGCCTCCATTGAGGTGTCAATGCCTTGTATAAAGGAGCGGTCGATCTTCACCTTGCTGACCGGTAACTTTTGCAGATAACTCAAAGATGAATAACCAGTCCCAAAATCGTCTAATGCCAGCAGTACCCCCTGCTGATTGAGATCCTGCATCAGTTGCAGCGAGTTCTTCACTTCGCGCATGGTGGTATCTTCCGTGACCTCCAAGACCAGGCTACGGGCAGGCAGGTGGTACTCCATCAATGCCTTGGCCACCAGTTTGAGCAAATTACGCTGGTACATGCCAGGCGAGATATTCACACACATTTGCAGATCAACCATACCAAGCTGGTGCCACTGATAGAGCTGCTCGCAAGCGGTGTTCAGCACCCAGCTGCCAACCCGTTCGGCAAGCTGGAATTCCTCAGCCACCATGATCACTTCGTTTGGCGGAATGAAACCGAGCTCAGGGTGCCGCCAGCGCAGCAGAGCCTCGACAGCTTCGCAGCGGCCACTTTCGAGATTGACAATGGGTTGGTAATAGAGTTCCAACGCATTGTGTTCCAGCGCCATGATCATGTCCGACGCCAGATGCTTGCGCCGCGCCGTCTCGTTGAGCAGGGAGTTATCGTAAATCACATAGGGGACATGGGTCTTGCGACTATGGAACAGGGCCTGTTCCGCACGACTCAACAACTCCTGAGTCTTGTCGCTGTCCATCGGATAGAAGGCAATGCCGATCCCGACTTCGAGCCGGAAGGGATAGTTGTCATAGACGATATCTTGCTTCAGAGCATGCAGCAATCGCGCTACCAGCTCCCTGACCTGACGCAGATCGCTGCTGCCACGCTGAATAATGGCAAATTGATCTCCCCCTAGACGTCCACTCCACTCTCCCTCTTCGCAGAGCACTCGGATCCGGGTGGCAAACTCACAAAGCAGATAATCACCAGTGTCATAGCCAAACTTGCTGTTGATATCTCTGAAGTCGTTGATGTCGACCAGCACCAGCCCAAACGGCACTTCCTGTGTGGCGTACAGCTCCATCCGCTCCAGTAGGGCAACCCTATTAGACAACCCGGTCAGCGGATCCCGTCTGGCCGCTCTGAAATGACGACGCCCTTCATATATAAGCAGCATGCTGAGCAGCAGCACTGACATGACCAGACCGGAGACCATCAGCAACAAGGCATTGCGCAATTGGCCAAAATGGCGATCGTTCTCGGAATAGACGTTAATGTTCTTCTGCATCACAGACGCGAGGGAGTAGGAGAGCGGCTCTTGCAGCGGGGCAAGGCGCATCATGATCTGCTGATAGTCAGATGCCCCGCTTTGCAACTTGGTGATGTCGGGCTCTATTTGGCGAATATTGGTTTCAATCAGCTGCACCAGACGCAAGGTTTTCTGCTTGTCCTGCATGCTCTTGCGCAGCTGGCCGCTCAACAGGATGGGCGTTCTGCTCCAGAGAATGTCATAACGCAGCATCAAGGTGTCATGATCAATCCCACCATAGTGATAGACCTCTACCGCATTGAGGAAACGACCGAGCTCCAGCTGCAACTGCATCAGCGCCCAGGAGACATCATAGGTGTATTTCTCCATCGCTCTGGTCGCATTCTGGATCTGCATCAGGCAATAGAGGGTGCTCCCGGTAAAGGACAGGATGGATACATACAGAATGACGAGCAGTGGCCACGCCCTGGTCTTTCCTTTCACCCCACGCTCCCGTGCTGTTTTTATCAGTGCTGAATGTCTATCAAATCCAGCTGCCAGATCATCATGTCGGTATATTCGGATCGCTTCAATTCCGGATATTGATCAAGAGGCAGCATAAACCAGACCGGCCCCTTGTCACGCACCCGCATGACAGCCCCATTGTCTTCCCATGCAAGAATGGGCTCGTATTTGGCAACCTTGTCCCATTCAATGCGGATCTGGAAACTGTTCAGTGCTGTCAACGTAATGGTCTTGCCATCCGCACCGACTGCAGCCAATACATCGGCCAGTTTTGGGCCTCTGTAGGTGTGCGGCTTATCCACCCACGGGTTGCCTGTCACTATCTCATGTTGCGGCAGAGCCTGTAGTTTTGCCAGATCAAACAACACCTTGCCATCAACTTCGTCTGCCGACCTGATGTTACCACCAACTTTCAGGATCACCGGCCCAGTCAGCGCCTCAGCAGCCATCACCGGCATGATGACCAATGAACACAGTAGTGTCAGCCAACCAAACATTTTCATATCGCCCCCATATTTGCTGTCTCAACAGACTCAGTTTAGCCAGATATAAAAAAACGGCTCGCCTTGAGCGAGCCGTTTGTCAAACAGAGCAAGGGGGATGATTACATCATGCCCATGCCACCCATGCCGCCCATGTCAGGCATGGCAGGGGTATCTTTCTTCGGCAGTTCGGTGACCATGCACTCGGTGGTGATCATCAGACCGGCGATGGAAGAGGCAAACTGCAGGGCTGAACGGGTTACCTTGGTCGGATCAAGGATACCCATGGCCAGCATGTCGCCATACTGTTCGCTGTAAGCGTTGTAACCGAAGTTGCCTTCGCCGTTCTTCACTGCATTGGCAATGACGGAGGCTTCTTCACCGGCGTTGATGACGATTTGACGCAGCGGGGCTTCCATGGCGCGCAGGGCAACCTTGATACCGACGTTCTGGTCTTCGTTGTCACCGCGCAGACCAGCCAGTTTGGCTGCAACGCGAACCAGCGCGACACCACCACCGGCAACCACACCTTCTTCAACCGCGGCGCGGGTAGCGTGCAGGGCATCTTCAACGCGTGCTTTCTTCTCTTTCATCTCGACTTCGGTGGCTGCGCCAACCTTGATCACGGCAACACCGCCAGCCAGCTTGGCTACGCGCTCTTGCAGCTTCTCACGATCGTAGTCGGAAGAGGTCTCTTCGATCTGCTGACGGATCTGGGCAACACGGCCTTCGATCACACCGGCATCGCCCACGCCATCGATGATGGTGGTGTTCTCTTTGGTGATGACGATGCGCTTGGCACGACCCAGATCTTCCAGAGTCGCTTTTTCCAGCTCCATGCCAACTTCTTCAGAGATGACGGTACCGCCAGTCAGTACGGCGATATCCTGCAGCATGGCCTTGCGACGGTCACCGAAGCCAGGCGCCTTGACGGCAGCCACTTTCACGATACCGCGCATGGTGTTAACCACCAGAGTCGCCAGGGCTTCGCCTTCTACGTCTTCAGCAACAATCAGCAGCGGCTTGCCAGCTTTGGCAACGCCTTCCAGCACCGGCAGCATTTCGCGGATGTTGGAGACTTTCTTGTCAACCAGCAGGATGAACGGGTCGTCCAGTTCAACAGAACCGGTCTCTTGCTTGTTGATGAAGTAGGGGGACAGGTAGCCGCGGTCGAACTGCATGCCTTCAACAACTGCCAGCTCATCTTCCAGACCCTGACCATCTTCAACAGTGATGACGCCATCGCGACCCACTTTGTCCATTGCTTCAGCAATCAGCTTGCCCACTTTCTCGTCGGAGTTGGCGGAGATGGTGCCCACCTGAGCAATGGCATTGCTGTCAGCGCACGGCTGGGACAGCGCCTGCAGCTCGGCAACGGCAGCCACAACGGCTTTGTCGATACCGCGCTTCAGATCCATCGGGTTCATACCGGCGGCAACGGCTTTCAGACCTTCGTTGACGATAGCCTGAGCCAGAACGGTTGCAGTAGTGGTACCGTCACCGGCGGCATCGTTCGCCTTGGAAGCCACTTCCTTGACCATCTGGGCGCCCATGTTCTGGAACTTGTCTTCCAGCTCGATTTCGCGCGCAACAGAAACACCATCTTTAGTGATGGTCGGGGCGCCGAAGGACTTGTCCAACACCACGTTGCGGCCTTTCGGGCCCAGAGTCACCTTGACGGCATCAGCCAGGATGTTTACGCCTTCCAGCATCTTGATGCGGGCTTCGTTACCAAACTTAACGTCTTTAGCTGCCATTTTTCTTCAATCCTTAAATCAATTCGGGGAAAAGGAGGATGGATTACTCTTCGACAATCGCCAGGATGTCGGTTTCGGAGAGGATCAGGACGTCCTGACCATCCAGCTTCTCGGTCTTCACACCGTAGCCTTCGTTGAAGATCACCTTATCACCAACCTTCACGGCCAGCGCTTTGACTTCGCCATTATCCAGGATGCGACCAGTCCCCACGGCAAGCACTTCACCACGGGTGGACTTCTGGGCCGCAGTACCAGTCAAGACGATACCGCCGGCAGATTTGGCTTCAGCTTCGATGCGCTTGATGATGACGCGGTCGTGCAGTGGACGAATTTTCATCGATAACTCTCCCAAAATGAGTCTCATTGTTGCTTTGAGGAATGGCCGTTCCAGGCCAAATTAGATATGTCCCTGATGTGGGGCAGAGTTGCTAACCCTTCAAGGGCAAATACAAAAAAAATTTTTTCACGTACTATAAACATCTTCGATGGTTCAGCCATGTCTGCACCCTGGTGCAAGGTCGGTTCAAGCCGCCCGTTTTCGATGCCAGAACCTTCAAAGCCAGCTGTAGAGACGAGCCCTTGACCCGCACCAACCCCATGCTGACAGCCCCTATTCCGGTCGTACTGCGCCAGATGACGGGCCCCATGATCTTCGGCATCATCGCCATTCTGGCCTTCAATCTGGTCGATACCTTTTTTATCGGTATGCTGGGCACCGAAGCTCTGGCCGCCATCAGTTTTACCTTTCCCGTCACTTTTGTGGTTACCTCGCTGGCGATGGGATTGGGCGCCGGATTGTCAGCGGTGATCGGTCATACCCTGGGGCAGGGCAAACACGATGAGGCAGCCCATCTCGCCACCGACAGCCTGTTTCTGGCGGTGATCATGGTGGCCCTGCTCTCCGCTGGGGGCGCTCTCACCATCAAGCCTCTGTTTACTCTGCTGGGGGCCAGTGCCGAGCTTATCTCCCTCATCCATGACTACATGCTGATCTGGTATCTCACCGTCCCCATGCTGGTGCTGCCCATGGTGGGCAATGCCGCCATCCGGGCGACCGGCGATACCAAAACCCCCAGTTTGGTGATGGCAGTAGCCGGGCTGGTCAACGGGGTACTGGATCCTCTGTTGATCTTCGGTATCGGTCCCTTTCCCGAATGGGGGATCCGCGGGGCCGCCATCGCCACCTCTATCTCCTGGTTGATGGCGATGCTGGTCAGCCTCTATATCCTGCGTCATCGGGAGGGCTTGCTGCTGTGGCGCCTCTCGCCGCGGGCCCGGTTGCTGACCCACTGGCGGGCGCTGCTCCATGTCGCCGTCCCCGCCTCTTTTACCAATATGCTCAACCCCCTGGCCAATGCAGTGCTGATGACGATCTTTGCAGGACTGGGTACCGAGGTGGTGGCCGCTTACGGCGCCGCATCGCGGGTTGAGGCGCTGCTGCTGATTGTGATGATGGCCCTCGCCTCCGTACTGGCCCCTTTCATCTCGCAAAACTGCGGTGCCGGTAATCCGGCCCGGGCCAAGGCTGCACTGCAGAGCTGCATGAGGTTTGCGTTGCTGTTCCAGCTCGCCATCTATGGCCTGACCTGGCTACTGGCGCCACTCATCGCCAACCTGTTCAGCGATCATCCGCAGGTCATTCGCCTCATCATTCTCTATCTGCATCTGGTGCCGATCGGTTACGGCTTTCAGGGCATGGTGATGCTGTTGGCCTCGGCACTTAATGGCGTGAGAGCATCCAGTATCTCGTTTTTGTTCAACGGATTGCGGCTGTTTGGTTTTCTGTTGCCAGGAGCCTGGCTGGGGGCAAAGCTGGGAGGAGAACAGGGGATATATCTGGGGATACTGCTGGCCAATCTGGCGGCGGGCACCCTCGCATGGTGGTATGCCCGACACCGCTTCGAGGCCTTGTGCCATCAGGGTAAACCCTGATTCAGTCACTCGCCTCGGGTTTTCGTCTCGTCGATTACTCTTTACGCTCAAATTCGCCTTCGATGGTGGTGCCGCCCTGCTTGGCGTTCCCCAGATGATCATCGGACGGTGCGTTGCCAAACGGCGATTGAGTACGCTGGAAACCGCCCATCTGCATCCGGAACTGGCTGCTGCCGATCAGCTTGTCAGCCAGTTTGTTGCGCAGCCAGGGCTGCAGCAGCAGGATCCCGAAAAAGTCGGTGACAAAACCCGGAATGATCAGCAGCAAGCCGGCCAACGCCAGCATCATGCCCCCCATCACCTCGCGGCCCGGCATCTCGCCCATCTGCATCTTTTGCTGGGCGCTGAACAGGGTTTTGATCCCTTCACTGCGCACCAGCGAGGAGCCCAATACCGCAGTCAGGATGAGCAAGCCGACAGTCGGCAGCGCCCCGATTACCGAGCCGACCTCGATCATCACGGTGAGCTCCAGCACAACCAGACCCACCAACAACAAAAACAACTTGCCCATATCCACTCCAGCACCGGTAAATTGAGAAAAAGTGGCGCCCATCCAACGATGGCCAAAGGCGATTTTGCCACCCCATCATCACCACTTTCTGCCCTGAATAAATGGGGGCAGCCCCCCTCTTTTCAAGTTGGTCAACTGACTCCTACGTCATCAGCAATCTAAAAAACCAGCAAAAAGTCACAAAAACTTATAAAAATCATCATGATAAAAACTTCATAACATATGTGTACTTTTCTCAAAGTAATTTGAAAATGTCGCAAATTTAGTGATCCACCTCTAATAACCGATACCTCAATTGGAGTAGTATATTCATTAGTTTTTCGGGAGGTCATTCTCCCAACCGCCCCACTCGATGTGTGGTGCTTCAGGATGAGCTGTGCGCAAGGAACTCGCGACCACTCGGTGAGGATTTTTCCATTTATCTGATTTCTGAGGCATTACAATGAGCGACATCAAGAACGTCCGCATTGAAGAAGACCTGCTGGGCACCAAAGAAGTTTCCAATGATCTCTACTACGGTGTGCACACCCTGCGCGCTGTCGAGAACTTCAAGATCAGCTCTCAGAAGATTTCTGACGTTCCGGAATTCGTCCGCGGTATGGTGCTGACCAAGAAGGCCGCTGCGCTGGCAAACGGTGAACTGGGTACCATCCGTCCTGAAATTGCTGACAAGATCGTAGAAGCCTGCGACCTGATGCTGAACACCGGCAAATGCTTCGACCAGTTCCCGGTCGACGTTTACCAGGGTGGTGCCGGCACCTCCGTCAACATGAACACCAACGAAGTACTGGCCAACATCGCCCTGGAAATCATGGGTCTGGAGAAAGGCCGTTACGACGTCATCAACCCGAACGACCACGTCAACAAGTGCCAATCCACCAACGATGCCTACCCCACCGGTTTCCGCGTTGCGGTGGTCAACAGCACTGACGTGACCCTGCATGCGCTGGAGCACCTGATCGCGGCATTCGATGCCAAAGCGAAAGAGTTCAAAAACATCCTGAAGATGGGCCGTACCCAACTGCAAGATGCGGTTCCGATGACCCTGGGTCAGGAGTTCCACGCGTTCGCCGTGACCCTGCGTGAAGAGATCAAGTCCATCAAGCGTTGCCAGGAGCTGCTGCTGGAAGTGAACCTGGGCGCGACCGCCATCGGTACCGGTCTGAACACTCCGCCTGAGTACTCTGCACTGGCCATCAAGCGTCTGGCCGAGATCACCGGTCGTGCCTATGTGCCGGCAGAAGACCTGATCGAAGCGACCTCCGACTGTGGCGCCTACGTCATGCTGCACGGCGCCATCAAGCGTCTGGCCATGAAGCTCTCCAAGATCTGTAATGACCTGCGTCTGCTCTCCTCCGGCCCGCGCACTGCACTGAAAGAGATCAACCTGCCGGAAATGCAGGCGGGTTCCTCCATCATGCCGGCCAAGGTCAACCCGGTTATCCCGGAAGTGGTCAACCAATCCTGCTTCAAGGTATTCGGTAACGACATCACCATCACCTTCGCCGCCGAAGCCGGTCAGCTGCAGCTGAACGTCATGGAGCCGGTGATTGGTCAGGCGATGTTCGAATCCCTGAGCCTGATGGAAAAAGCCTGTATTTCCCTGCGCGAAAAGTGTGTGGAAGGTATCACCGCCAACCCGGAAATCTGCATGAATCACGTGCTGAACTCCATCGGTATCGTGACCTACCTGAACCCCTTCATCGGCCACCACGAAGGGGATATCGTCGGCAAAATCTGTGCCCAGACCGGCAAGAACGTCCGCGAAGTCGTTCTTGAGCGCGGCCTGCTGAGCGCCGAGCAGCTGGACGAAATTCTCTCCATCGAGAACCTGATGAACCCGCAATACAAAGCCAAGCGTTTCACCCGCGAAGCTGCCGTATAAGCGAGTGTGGGCCGGGATCTTCCCGGCCCATAAAGTCAGTTCCCGATTGGTCTTTATCCCCAGCCCGATCGGGAATTGGCTTTTTGCCAAATAAAAACCAAAAACTAAAAAATGGAGTTATCGCTATGATTGGAATCGAGTTACTTGTCGTGCTCGCCGCTATCTATCTGGGGGCCCGGATAGGCAGCATCGGCATCGGCTTTGCCGGTGGTCTGGGGGTACTGGTATTGACGTGGGGTCTGGGCATGCCCATCCCGAGCGATCAACTGGTCAGCTACATCCCTTGGGATGTGATCATGATCATCGCGTCCGTCATCTGCGCCATCGCCTGTATGCAACTGGCTGGCGGGATGGACTATCTGGTCTTCCTGGCAGAAAAAGCGCTGCGCAAGAACCCCAAATACATTACCTTCGCCGCCCCGGTGGTCACCTACCTGATGACCATGCTGGCCGGTACCGGTCATACCGCCTTCTCCACCCTGCCGGTGATCGCTGAAGTGGCCAAAGAGCAAGGGATCCGCCCATCCCGTCCGCTCTCCATCGCGGTTGTCGCCTCCCAGATCGCCATCACAGCTTCCCCGATCTCTGCCGCTGTGGTTGCCTTCTCCGGCATGCTCGAGCCGTTTGGTGTTGACTACCTGACCCTGCTGGCCATCTGCATCCCCTCTACCTTCCTGGCCTGTATCCTGGGCGCCTTCATTGCCAACATGATGGGCAAACCGCTGGACCAGGACGAAGTCTATCTGGAGCGTAAAGCCAAGGGCCAGATCAAACTGCGTGGTACTACCAAGCTCGAGATCAAACCGTACGCCAAACTGTCTGTCTGGATCTTCATCGCCGCCATCGTTGCTGTCATGGCTTATGCCACTGCCATCTCCGGTAAAGTGGGCCTGATCACCAACCCGCCGATCCCCCGTGACGGCGCCATCATGGGTATCATGCTGGCCGCGGCCACCATCATGACCCTGGTGTGCAAACTGGACGCCACCCAAGTGACCAACATGCCGACCTTCAAGTCCGGTATGTCCGCCTGTATCTGCGTACTGGGTGTCGCCTGGCTGGGTAACGTCTTCGTGAAAGGCAACATGGACACCATCCAGCTGATCGCTGGCGACCTGCTGAACCAGTACTCCTGGCTGCTGGCCGTGGTGCTGTTCTTCGCTGCCATGCTGCTCTATTCACAAGGCGCCACCACCAAAGCGTTGATGCCTGCCGCACTGGCACTGGGTGTCAGCCCGCTGACTGCGATTGCCTCTTTCGCAGCCGTGAGCGCCCTGTTTGTACTGCCGACCTACCCGACCCTGCTGGCTGCGGTAGAGATGGACGACACCGGCTCCACCCGTATCGGTAAGGCGGTCTTCAACCATCCCTTCTTCGTACCGGGCACCGCCACCATCGCCATCGCCGTGGCGCTGGGCTTCTTCTTCGGCGGCATCCTGCTGTAATCCTATCGTCTGCCGATTACCAAACAAAAATCCCCGCCAGTTGGCGGGGATTTTTTTATCTCTTTACTCTGTACTTAGCTTGGCTGTCTGGCAGCGAGAGACCTGACGTATTATCCGGATGGCTCAACCACGGCGACAGCAGACACCACAACAGCGTGCCAGCGGCGCTATAACCACCGCTGCCGGATTGCCGGAGTAGTAGGCCACCATGGTACTCAGCACCACGCCAGAAGGCGGGATCCTTCGGATCAGACCGGATCCAGGGTATCCAGCGGCCAACGCGGCACGGCTTTGACCGCCAGCGGTTCGAACACGCCCGCTTTCAGGCGCTGCATACCGGCGTAAGCGATCATGGCGCCGTTATCGGTGCAATATTCAGTGCGCGGATAGAACACCTCGCCCTTGAGGCTCTCCATCAGCTCGGCCAGCTGGGCACGCAGATGACGGTTGGCACTGACGCCACCGGCGACCACCAGACGCGTGAGACCTGTCTCTTTCAAGGCACGACGGCACTTGATGGCCAGGGTATCGACCACCGCATCTTCAAACGCCCGAGCGATATCGGCGCGGGTCTGCTCATCATCACCGTTGGCGGCGATGGTGTTGGCGGTGAAGGTCTTGAGGCCGGAGAAGCTCATGTCGAGCCCGGGACGGTCAGTCATGGGACGGGGGAAGTGGAAGCGCCCCTTAGTGCCCTTCTCGGCCAGACGGGAGAGCAGCGGACCACCCGGATAGTCCAGCCCCATCAGCTTGGCGGTCTTGTCGAACGCTTCGCCAGCGGCATCGTCGATGGATTCGCCCAACAGCTGATAGCTGCCGATGCCGTCAACCCGCACCAGCATGGAGTGACCACCGGAGACCAGCAGCGCCACGAAGGGGAACTCGGGAGCTTTCTCTTCCAGCATGGGAGCCAGCAGGTGGCCTTCCATATGGTGGACGGCGATAGCAGGCTTGTTCCATGCCATCGCCAGCGAACGACCAATAGTGGCTCCCACCAGAATGGCGCCAACCAGACCCGGACCCGCGGTATACGCGATGCCGTCGATGTCATCTTTGCCCAGTCCCGCCTCTTGCAATGCGGCCTGGATCAAAGGGATCGTCTTGCGAACATGATCCCGGCTGGCGAGTTCGGGGACGACGCCACCGTAGTCCGCATGCAGCTTGACCTGGCTGTATAACTGATGGGAAAGGATCCCTTTTTGATCGTCGAAGATCGCGATCCCGGTTTCGTCACAGGATGTCTCTATGCCCAATACACGCATTGCTAAAAAATTTCACTGCTAAAATGAGACGGCTATGGTAACCTTCGCGGGTTTTTTAAACCAGAGCGATCTCTGCGGGTTTACTTTCATTCCCTGTCCAGAGTATAATTTCGCACCATTTTAAGACATGCTGATCGATTGAAGGTCAGCTAACAATTTATCACTGAGGTGAAAGGCACATGCCAGTAATCAAAGTCCGTGAAAATGAGCCGTTTGACGTTGCTCTGCGTCGTTTCAAGCGTTCTTGCGAAAAAGCCGGTATCCTGTCCGAAGTTCGTAGCCGTGAGTTCTACGAGAAGCCGACTACCATTCGTAAGCGCGCCAAAGCGTCTGCTGTCAAGCGTCACGCCAAGAAGCTGTCTCGCGAAAACGCACGTCGTATCCGCCTGTACTAATCGGGAGATATTGCCGTGCCTCTGAAGGATCAACTCAAGGATCAGCAAAAGCTCGCCATGCTTGCCAAAGATAAGGCACGTCTGGGAGCGATCCGCTTGTTGATGGCAGAAATCAAGCAACGTGAAGTCGATACCCGTATCGAGCTGAATGATGAGGATATCCTCGCTGTCGTGACCAAAATGGTCAAACAGCGCCGCGATTCCATCAGCCAATTTGAAGCTGTAGGTCGCCAGGATCTCGCCGACAAAGAGTCCGCCGAGATCGTTGTGTTGCAGGAATTCCTGCCGCAACAGCTGACCGCAGATGAAATTGCCGCCCTGATCGAGCAAGCCATCACTGAAAGTGGTGCTGCCGTCATGGCTGATATGGGCAAGGTCATGGCTGTCTTGAAGCCGAAAATTCAGGGGCGTGCCGATGTCGGCGCCGTCAGTGCTCAGGTGAAAACCCGCTTGGCGTAACAGGCAACTCTCTTGTTTGGTCGAAGAAGCCGTGCTTCCCTTGGAATGCGCGGCTTTTTTATTTTCTCCGCAATGAAACAGGACGGTTATGGCAGGCAGGATCCCCCAATCCTTTATCGACGATCTGCTCGTACGCACAGACATAGTCGAGCTGATCGACTCGCGAGTGCGGCTGAAAAAAGCCGGTAAGAACTACCAGGCTTGCTGCCCTTTTCATAACGAAAAAAGCCCCTCTTTTACCGTCAGCCAGGAGAAGCAGTTCTACCACTGTTTCGGTTGTGGCGCCCACGGCAACGCCATCGGCTTTGTCATGGAGTACGACGGTCTCGAATTTCCCGATGCCATCGAAGAGCTCGCCAGCATGCAAGGCATGCAGGTACCTCGCGAGCAGAGTATCGGCGGCTCGGCCAATAATCAGCCCGCCGTCAGCAAGGATCTGTTCGAGCTGATGAACCAGATCGCCCGCTTCTACGAGAGCAACCTCAAGAGTGCTCCCCATGCGGTGGAGTACCTCAAAGGGCGCGGTCTGACTGGCGAAGTGGTCAAGCGCTTCAATATTGGCTACGCCCCCAGCGATTGGGATCAGGTGCGCCGCCGCTTTGGTTCCAGCCGGGATCACGAGCAGTTGCTTATCTCGGGCGGCATGCTGATCACCCGTGATAATGGCCCGGGCAGCTATGATCGTTTCCGCGATCGCATCATGTTCCCGATCCGCGACAAGCGTGGCCGGGTCATCGGTTTCGGTGGCCGGGTGCTGGGTGATGGCACCCCCAAGTACCTGAACTCGCCGGAGACCCCCATCTTCCATAAAGGGCGGGAGCTGTTCGGTCTCTACGAGGTGAAGCAGGCACACAAGGATCCACGTAGGATCCTGGTGGTTGAGGGCTACATGGATGTGGTGGCACTCGGTCAGTACGACATCGACTATGCGGTGGCGGCGCTGGGTACTGCAACGACCAGCGACCATATCCACACCCTGTTTCGCACCACTGCCGAGGTAGTCTGCTGCTACGACGGTGACAACGCCGGTCGTGAAGCCGCCTGGCGCGCGCTGGATAATGCCCTCCCTCATCTGCAGGATGGCCGCGAGCTGAAGTTCGTGTTTCTGCCCGATGGCGAGGATCCCGACTCGCTGGTTCGTCAGATCGGCAAGGAGGGCTTCGAAGCCTTGCTCGATCAAGCCCAGCCATTCGCCGACTTCATGTTCGAGCGTCTCGGCCGGGATGCGGCGCTCTCCGGTGAGGCAGGCAAGTTCGAAGTGGCCAACAAGGCCGCCGAGCTTATTCGTCGCGTTCCGGAAGGGTTTACCCGCGAAGGGCTGATCACTCGTCTCTCCAGCATGATGCGTTGGGGCGAGAACAAGCAGCGCATCGCCGAGCTCTTTGCTCGCAACAGTCAGCCCAAGGCCGAGGTCAACAAACCCAAGGCAGCCAAGCTGACACCACTGCGGCGTGCACTGGCACTGATGGTGCAATATCCGGCAGTAACAGCTGAGCTTCCCCCCATGCCGGAATTGGCCGGGCTACGCGTACAGGGCATCAAGTTCCTGCTGCAACTGCACCAGCAAATCCTGGCACAGCCCGGTATCACAACCGGTATCCTGCTGGAACACTGGCGTGGTACCAAGGAGGGAGAGATCCTTGCTCAGCTGGCCATGCACGACCTGTTCGAGGAGATCAAACTCGATCAGGAGCCGGATATTCTGGGAGAATTGCAGGACACCTTCGTCGGCTTCATCAACCAGTTTCTGAAACAACGGATCGAAGAATTGCAGGCCAAAGTGGCTCAGGAAGGACTAAGCTCCGAAGAAACCCAAGAGCTGATGATGCTGATAAGAGAGGTGCAAATTGAGAAAAGAAATGAGAGTGGGGCTTGATATTTGAGTGATTAGTCCCAATATGGATAGCGTTGCCCGAATCGACGGGATGAAAAGCAAAATTTTTATAACCGCCTGGCCCCGACAATACTGCGGGCAGGGGTTTCTCATGACCGACGCCGCAACCAGACATAGCATGTCTGGCGGTTTTCTATTAGAATTGGCTATTTGCGCAGCAGCGCACTGTACGCGCAACCTAGCAACACCAACCGGATGAGTTCTATGGAGCAAACCCCGCAGTCTCAGCTTAAACTCCTCGTTGCCAAAGGTAAAGAACAGGGCTACCTGACCTATGCCGAGGTGAACGATCACCTCCCGCAAGACATTGTCGATTCAGACCAGATCGAAGACATCATTCAGATGATCAACGATATGGGCATTCAAGTGGTTGAAAACGCTCCGGATGCCGATGACCTTATCATGGCTGAAGGTGGTACCGCCGATGAGGACGCTGCCGAAGCAGCGGCCCAGGCTCTGGCATCTGTTGAATCTGAGATTGGTCGCACGACCGATCCCGTCCGCATGTACATGCGGGAAATGGGTACCGTCGAACTGCTGACCCGTGAAGGCGAAATCGACATCGCCAAGCGGATCGAAGACGGTATCAACCAGGTACAAAGCTCCGTAGCCGAGTACCCTGAAGCAATTACTTACCTGCTCGAACAGTACGACAAGTACGAAGCCGAGCAGCTGCGTCTCTCTGACATCATCTCTGGCTTTATTGACCCGAACGAAACTGAAGATATGGCGCCTACCGCCACGCATATCGGTTCCGAGCTCGGCGAAGACGATCTGGCCGACGAAGATGAAGAAGACGAAGAAGACGAAGACGAAGATGGCGACAGCTCTGACGACGACGGTGACGGTGGTCCGGATCCGGAAGTCGCTCGCGAGAAGTTTGGCGAACTGCGTGCCCAGTATGAAGTGACCCGCCTCTCCATTCAGAAGAATGGTCGCGCGCACGAAGATACCCAGGCCGCCATCGCCCAGCTGGCCGATGTATTCCGTCAATTCCGCCTGATGCCCAAGCAGTTCGATCGCCTGGTCAACAACATGCGTGAAATGATGGAGCGCGTCCGCGTGCAGGAACGCATCATCATGAAGCTCTGCGTTGAGCAGGCCAAGATGCCGAAGAAAACCTTCGTCGCGGCCTTCACCAACAACGAGTGTGAAACTGCCTGGTTTGAATACCAGAAGCAGGCTGGCAAAGCCTGGTCTCCCCGTCTGGTTGAAATGGACGAGGATATTCAGCGCGCCATCGGCAAGCTGCAGCAGATTGAAGAAGAGACCGGTCTGTCGATTGCCCAGATCAAGGATATCAACCGTCGTATGAGCATCGGTGAGGCCAAAGCCCGCCGTGCGAAGAAAGAGATGGTTGAGGCCAACTTGCGTCTGGTTATCTCTATCGCCAAGAAGTACACCAACCGCGGTCTGCAGTTCCTGGATCTGATCCAGGAGGGCAACATCGGTCTGATGAAGGCAGTAGACAAGTTTGAATACCGTCGTGGCTACAAGTTCTCGACCTATGCAACTTGGTGGATCCGTCAGGCCATTACCCGCTCCATCGCGGATCAGGCCCGTACCATCCGTATCCCGGTACACATGATCGAGACCATCAACAAGCTCAACCGAATCTCCCGTCAGATGCTGCAGGAGATGGGTCGTGAACCGAACCCGGAAGAGCTGGCCATGCGCATGGGCATGCCGGAAGACAAGATCCGCAAGGTACTGAAAATCGCCAAAGAGCCTATCTCCATGGAGACGCCCATCGGTGATGATGAAGATTCCCACTTGGGCGACTTTATCGAAGATACCACCCTGGCTCTGCCAGCGGATGCGGCGACCAGCGAAAGCCTGCGCAATGCCACCCGCGAAGTGCTGGCCGGACTGACAGCTCGCGAAGCCAAGGTACTGCGGATGCGTTTCGGTATCGACATGAACACTGACCACACCCTCGAGGAGGTGGGCAAGCAGTTCGACGTTACCCGTGAGCGTATTCGTCAGATCGAAGCCAAGGCACTGCGCAAACTGCGCCACCCGAGCCGCTCGGAAGTGCTGCGCAGCTTCCTGGACGAATAGTCCTGACCCTGTGTCAAACTACTCTGCCAAAGCCCCGCCATGCGGGGCTTTGTTTTGTCTGGCATTTACCCTTGCAACCCTCTTTGCGCCCTCAATCAAGCTGGACAATTAGTCGCCAAGTGGTTGATATGCCTATAGACTGCCCTTTCCTCTTCCCCTATAATCCACGCCGCTAAACGCACAATTTGGCCCCTTAGCTCAGTTGGTCAGAGCAGTCGACTCATAATCGATTGGTCGTGGGTTCAAGTCCCCCAGGGGCCACCAATTCCAGACAGGCGCAGTAGGTTAGTAACCGCTGCGCCTTTTCTATTTCTGGCGTTTTGAAGTGTACTTGTGAGTGTACTTAGCTAACTGCTAGGGGCGGAATGATGACGGCATTCCAAGCCCTATCAATTGCCCAGTGATGGGTTGACACAATGGCAGTGGTTTTAGGGGACAGGAAGAAAAGCTGTGCGGGGAGTGCATAGAGGCATCGTCGATTTGCTGGGGGGATTGCATGGAGGGGAGCAGGGGGTAAGGGGGTCTTCTTATATATGCAATGAGGCTTGAAAAAATCTCACAGAAAATATGACAAATGGCCCCCTCTGCAAGAGTCAATACAACCCCATGAGCATACTGGCTATAGGGGATAGTAATCAGATGGGGGCTGCATGTCTTGAGAGGCGTGAGGGGTAAAGTAACTCTTCTCTATCACCGGATTACTTCATCTTTCACAGCTTCATAGTAGGAATAGTGGGAGTGTCGAGCGCATAAGGGGCAAGAAATCCGCTCCTCTTGCCAATCTCTCTTCTGAATGAGCGTTACGCCCTTACAAGCTGGACACCGATGGTTGATATTCAGCGCCCTTAGTTCTTCTTGGCGTTCACTGTCAACATTCAGAAAGGCCAAATCAAGCGCCCCTTGTAGCGAACGAGTATCGGTATAGATACCATCACACAAAGCCATATCAAAGCCTTTAAGTTTGGGTGGCGTAATACGGTAAGTGTTCTTGTTACGCTCAATGACAACGCCCTTGTAAGAGAATCTAGTAATTTCTGATTTGTATTCATGAAAGCGGACAGGCTTATCGGCCTGCCCTCCGAACTTGTAATTTGCAGCCTTTGGCATCTTGATGAGGGACATTAACCACCTCTCAACTTCTTGAAGAAGTCTACGGCGTCCTGAGTGTTGTTAAGCGGATTTGGCTTATAGCCAGCTTTCACACGTCTAGCCCGTTCCCATTGCTGCCATTGCTTGGTTGTCCAATTGGCGTTGGCTAGTTCTTCCCCCGTAAATTCTGTTTGTTGGGGAGCTTCAGAGAATCCATGCTTGCGCATAACATCATTCTTCAATGACTGCATATAAGCAATGTGCTCTTTAGACCCTGCACCAATACCAAGAGCTTTCATGCTCTTACTGACTTTAGAGGCATCTCCTTGTGCCTCTTGAATGATGGCTGCAAGCTGATCATCACTGATTGATTCGTCTTGAAACAGGTCTTTGATTTGTTCATTCATATTTAACTTCTCCGAAAGGAATTAGGTGCCCAGGTGAAAGGGGCGTCAATGTCATAGTTCTTGAATTTTGAATAATCGCGGTAGTGGTCACAGTGGGTTACAGCAACCCGTTTGCGTGTGTTAAGAAAACACCACATAGTAGAGTCCTACTTTGCTAAAAATGACTGTTTTAAGCCTTGATATACAAGGTCTAGAGAGGAAGTGACACAGGGGGGAGGTACTACCCTACAGGGTAGGGGGAGTGGCACTGATAAGCTCGTTACGCAATCGGTGATAGGTACGTTTAGAGATGCCGTATTTGGTATGTAATACGGAATGAGAACAACCGAGCTTAATCTCTCGCTCTAGCTCTGGGGTGCGTTGGTAACGTATCCCTTTCGATTTATTCAATTGCTCTTGCTTGGTGAGCAAGGATTCATCGATTGCCTCTGAGAGAGCGTAGGTATCAGTGACTAGCATTCGGCTGTAAAGGCTGGTCGGCCTGATGCCTGCAATAATCTTGATGATACCATTTGCGTTTTGGCGCTCTACGCATACCGCCCTATCTTGTTGGTTGTAATAGACATGATAAAGGTTCATACAGTAGCAACCTCCTCGCCAACTACAACCGTGATGACTTGGGAGGAGACGGTATTGCTAATCTCTCGCATAGCCAGGCTTATGTATCTTTCTGGAAGTTCTTTGTAACTCACCGCGTTATCTAAGCTCCCTGCTAGGAGAATTAATTCACCTGCTCGCTCTCGTTCTACAGCACAACAGCGACCATATTGATCGAGGTGCGCTATTATTGTTCTTTGCATTCTTGTTCTTCTGCTCCCACTGTAGAAAGCCCTAAGTTATTTAGCAGGGTGCGTACACTCTCACGAGTGAAGGGCTTACCTCGTTGGGTCAAATACCCTTTCGCATTCAGTGCTGAAGCCAAAGCCTTGTATCCGTAACCAAACGCCAAGAGCTCTTGCACTGGCTCTAGCAGCTTAGTGAAGTAGGCTGCATTGGCCGCCTCTTTGGCAGTGTTGAATTGTTCATGAGTGGAGTTGTATCGTTGCATTGTCGTTACCTATTGGATTATAAAAATGGAAATCGTGTGGGTTAAATACACTACAAGGGGATATAGAAGTAGGACTTTACCAATCATCTAAATCATCCTCCCAAGCATCCCCTTTGACGTCTTGCTCTGCCTTTACTGGCGTCAGCTTGTCTAGGTTAAGGATTAGAATTCGAGTCTTCTTGTTAGCGCCAGCATCGTACTTTGTAATACGTTGTAGGTAGCCATGCTCTTCAAGATTGGAAATGGAATTGCGTACAGACCGATCACACAAGCCAGTTAATGCTACTAACTGAGCGTTTGTAGGCCATGCACGTAAATCACCGTCACGTAGGGGGTTGATAAAGGATGAGAGGGTTAGGAGCAAGTGTTTATCGTTGCTCGAAAGGTCAGATAGGTTTGCCCTACACAGGGCTGTTGTTATTTCCAGTTGAGTTTTCATCACTTGTGCTGTGATCCTTTTTCTTTGTAGCCAAATCCCTCAGGATTAGGTCAATGATATAGCGGGTCGGTTTCACACCTTCGGGCAGATACTTGATAAGCTCATTGGCGCAAAAGGCGGGCACCTTCACTCGAAGGCCATTTTCTTGGGAATACACCATCATCTCATTACCTCAATCTTGATTTGGAACGGGCAAGAGCCCACTTACTTGCGTAAGCAGGCTAATTTCAATAGCTTCTATATATACTTATACTGGTGCTATAGGTGTTTTTACTACAAACTATTTTTAATAGTCAGGTGGGGAGCAGGGGACAATCTCTTGTTTCATTCCTCTACTCCTCAAAATTGAGGAATGGAAGGGGGTCTAACCCAGTGTCAGCTTGAAGGTGGTTCTTTCTCTTACTTGAGAAGTAATGGATGATACCATTTGTAATGAGGGCGCATCCTCTAGGTGCAAAAAGGGGTGGCACTATTTGCCAGGGGGGGTGGCACTATTTGCCCAATAACATATAATATAACAAATAAATTAAGTAATTATTATGCGGCACGTAGTGCCACCCTCTTGTGCCGAAGGCGTTAGAGGGGATTACTGGAGATATGTGCCTCAGGCCGGCAGGGCCAAGCTAAAGAAGACGCCTAAAGGAAAGACAGAAAAGACAAACCCCTTCCCCTGTCCTTGTAGCCCTTGGCTACTAGCTACTTACCGTGTGGATTTCTTCCCTTTTTTGGCGTGTCTTTTACTCTTTGCCGAAGGCGTTGGTCTACTCACTTATGCTATATAGTGTCACTAGGCGTAGCCTAGAGATTCTACACGTAAGCCTCTCAACCTCGTTAGGGACGATCCTAGACGCCTTCCTGTATGTTTATCTAATCAGCGTTACTTTCTTCAATTACACACAACCGTCCTTTAGTTTGGATCAAAATGTGTCTGGGTTTACCACTATCCAATATTCCCCAGACACCGACCAATTCGATTCTATCACCATAAACCTTGATGTCCCTCCCTTCAAAGCTAACATGCCCTCCTTGTGATTCACACATAACTTTTCCCTTTTCAAAGTTTGGATAGAACTTGAATAGGAATGGCCCTGCCACTAAGGTCAGTAACACTACAATGATCGCTATGAAGGAAGCCTTTCTATAGAAATCCATACAATCCCTACACTAATGTAAAACTAGCTTTGGCGGTTCCCTTGTGCCATCACTGTCAAGATACTCTTCATATTCGGCCATAAAGACAGAGAGGTTTTGGTTGAATCTGCGCAGGTCGTACCCCCGTAATTCAATACCACCTAGTAGTGACTGTGCGATACTTAACGCATGCGTATCTGTACTGATCTGATCAATCAAGAATCCCTGTTTTGCTAGATGTTGGTGCATCCAATTGATGTCACCAGCACTCTTATACAAACACCAATGGAAGAAAAATATTAGTGCGCCACATTCATAGATGAAGCGGAAAGGATCAGTTGCACTCCCCTCCGTTTTTGCAATCATCAGCCCTAGTTCGTTACCACACTCAGGCCCAAGATCCCCCATCATACGTGATACCAATGATGGGTTAACCCCTAGGGTACGTGACAATATGTCCACTGCCTTTCTTACTGTTTTTGCTTCGGTGAATAGTTGAGAAATGAGCTTGAGCATTTTTTTAAGTACTCCAAGTGCATTGCTGACGATTTTGTGAGCTAAGCTAGCTCGCTGTTATTGTAAAGAGCTATTGTCACCCTTTATTGAGTAACACCATTAGGGCTCACATTACTATTCATCGTCGCTAAAGCAATGCCTTTGGCGTCAGGAAGATAACCCACGCCCCCCGAAGTTAACGGAAACCACGGTATCCGCTGCCAGATCCAACAACCGCCGCTCCCATAGCTCCAAGGCTCGGCGCTTCTCTGGCAGGTACTCATATCGGTCATAGTGTTTACTGGATACGTCATTCAGGGCGTGATTCTGTAGGCGGTCGCGCAGATCTTTAGCTATGCCAAGCTCACCCATCAGGGTTTTACAGGTTCGGCGGAAATCACGGGGGATAAAGTGCGCCATCTCGGCGCGTTTGCGGTAACGGTCAATCGCTTGGCTAAGTGAGGCCATCGGCATTGGTTCACTCGGCTTGGTGGCGTGGGCAAAGATAAAGGGGCTATCTCCCGTTGCCGCTTGCTGCTCTCTCAACACCCGCAAGGCGCTATCAGTGAGTGGGGTCAAGTGAGGGCGGCCATTCTTGGAAAGCTCGGCGGTAATGGTCAAGGTTTTGGCTTCCCAGTCGATACTCGTCCAGCGTGAGGCAGCCAGTTCATAAGGGCGTTGGCCACCCGTGAAGAAACAAAGCCGGATCAGGCTACGCAGGGTCAAGCCTAGGCTAGTGGGCTGCTCCATATCATCGAGCAACTTGCGAGCCTCTGCCCACGTCAGGAAGCGTTCCCCGACACGCTCGGCAGCCTTTTGCTTGGGTATGGCCGCCACCGGATTAAGCACCAAGCCAAATTTGGCATCGTCTATAAAATTGGCGGGGTCGTTGTCATGCTTGAGGCCGTAATTAAACGCCGCCATCAGGTAACTTCTGACACGATTGGATTGGGTATCAGCACCACGGCGAATCATATGCGCCAGGATCACTTTGATGTCGTGCGGGGTCACGTCCTTGGCTTTGGTCGTGGGTTTGATCACTGGATAGGTTTCTTTCTCCAAGGCCACCAATACGGCCTCATGGGTGCGCTTCCCGTCCTTCTTCATCTGCTCGGTATAGCTTTTGAATAACTGCTCAATGGTTCCTTGCTGCTCACGCTCCCGCTTTTCTTGCTCCCGCTCCTTTGCTTGACGAGCCAGCTCATCTTTGGGGTCTAGGCCATCACGGATCATCTGGCCAAACGCCTTGGCCTTTTCGCGGGCATCAGCAAGGCTGAGGTTTGGGAAGCTGCCAAGCGGTATAAATGCCCACTTCCCATCGCGCCTGTAGCGAAACGTCAGGGTCTTTGTGCCGCTAGGGAATACCTGTACCCCCAATCTCCCTTCCCCTCGGGTGCGATTGTCGTCAGTCTGAAAATATGGGTTCTTTTTCGCGGGTAGCGCGTTTACTTCGCTGTGAGTCAATGGCATTGGATGGCAACCTCGCTAAGTGCACTTCAATATTTTCAAAGTGTACTTTCAAGTGTACTTGGAGTGAAGCTACCGGATACAGCTTGAGGCAAGATAATACGACCACAAAGCGCAAATGATTGATATTGTAGGGTAATATAATCCACGCCGCTAAATGCAAAATTTGGCCCCTTAGCTCAGTTGGTCAGAGCAGTCGACTCATAATCGATTGGTCGTGGGTTCAAGTCCCCCAGGGGCCACCAAATTGAAAAAGGCCGCTCATGATGAGCGGCCTTTTTGCATCTGCGGATCGAGCAATGTCCAGTGATGAGCTCGATGAGGTCATAGAAAAGACCCGCCATGGGCGGGTCTGGGCAGGGTCCGGATCAGGCGCCTCACTCAGAGACAAGGAGCCTAATGCTGAGCCTCAGGTTTGCTCGTTGCTGCCGCTCTGGATGGATGAGCGACGCCCGGCGGGTAGCATCCGGGTAACCAGATTGCTGCGCTGACGCCAGGAGGTGAAGACGATGGCCAGCAGGTGCAGACCAATCAGTCCCTGCAGCGCCACCACGCACCACTCATGCCACTCGTCAGCCCCCAGTTCAAATCCCGTCTCGGTATTTTGAAACCAGCCGCTGCCAGCAGTGGCCAGCACAACCAGCCAGAGCGCCCACACGGCCAGCTTGCCGCTACCGTGATGACCCGGTGCCGGAGGCTGCCGCTCACGCATCTCGCGCGCTTGCTGGCGAAAATCCTCACCACTGGGGATGAGGGCACCAAGGCGAGCGTAGCCACGGGCAAAAGTAAGCCCCCAGAGCAAACGCAAGGAGACCAGCCCAATGGCGCCGTAACCCAGCCACTCGTGCCACTCCTCGCCCGCTTCGTTAACCCAGAGATTGCTGATGCAGACCGCCACCAAGCCCCAGTGGGTCAGGCGAACCAGCGGATCCCAGCGAAAGGGCTCACCCTTTTTGCTTGGCATATTTGTGGTACTCCTTCTTCAGGTCGTTGACCTTGGCCAGATGTTCGCGCGCCTTGGCCTCATCACCCGCCTTGAGTGCGGCCAGGCTGGCGTCCAGCTCGGTCTGTACCTCGTTCATCCCTTCAAGGAATTTCTCTTTCTTGGCGGCCGGCATGTTCTTCTGCTTGGCCACATCCAGCTGGGCCTTCATCTCGTTGATGTGCTTCTCCATGGTGGCTGCATCATCAGCCTTGACGGCCTGCTTGTAGTTGAAGCCAATCTTCTTCATCGGCTGTTCCAGATCACCCGCCACGGCAGGCAGGGTCATCAGGCCAAACATCAGGGGCAGCAGCAGGGGGCGGACGGTTTTCAACATGGGATTTCCTTATATAACGACATGCTCGAATTGTTAGGGGTACTTATGAATCCAAACAAGAATTCATCACCAGCATGATGCCATGACTCATGGTGAAAGGTTTGTGAAAAATGCTGTTTTTTGTGGCAAATAGTGACAGATATGCCGCGCTTGTTTGCGCTTGGTAACTGATTGAAAGCAGGTGACGCGCAGCATGAGGATGGTTGAAAGCGGTAAACAGGGACAAAAAACCCCGCCGTAGCGGGGTCTGAATCAGCTGGCCATTTGCTGGCGTCAGTTACTCCTGTTCGCGAGCAATGGCGCGCCAGCCTATATCCTTGCGGTAGAAGACGCCATCCCACTTGATGCGGCCAGCGAGCTGATAGGCACGCTGCTGGGCTTCTGCCACAGTATGGCCGAGGGCGGTTGCGCACAACACGCGGCCGCCAGCGGTCAGGCTGGTATCGCCCTCCAGGCGGGTACCGGCATGGAATACCTTCTCACCCGCCACTTCATCCACCGGCAAGCCGCTGATGGGGTGGTTGGTGCTGTAATCGCCAGGATAGCCTCCCGCCGCCAACACCACGCCGATAGCGGCGCGGGGATCATAAATGGCCTCTTTCTGATCCAGCTTGCCTGCGCAAGCGGCCAGGCAGAGCTCCACCAGATCGGATTGCATCCGCAGCATGATGGGCTGGGTCTCGGGATCGCCGAAACGACAGTTGAACTCGATCACCTTGGGATTGCCTGCACCGTCGATCATCAGACCGGCGTAGAGGAAACCGGTGTAGACATTGCCTTCGGCCGCCATACCACGCACGGTCGGCATGATCACCTGCTCCATCACCTTCTGATGTACCTCGGCGGTCACCACAGGCGCCGGGGAGTAAGCCCCCATACCGCCGGTGTTGATGCCGGTATCACCGTCGCCAACTCGCTTGTGATCCTGACTGGTGGCCATCGGCAGCACGTGTTCACCATCGACCATGACGATGAAGCTCGCCTCTTCCCCCTCCAGAAACTCCTCAATCACTACCCGGGAGCCCGCTTCGCCAAAGGCATTGCCGGAGAGCATGTCGCGCACCGCGTCTTCCGCTTCCTGCAAGGTCATGGCGACAATCACCCCCTTGCCCGCCGCCAGACCATCGGCCTTGATGACGATGGGGGCGCCCTTCTCGCGCAGATAGGCGAGCGCAGGCTCCACTTCGGTGAAGTTCTGGTACTCGGCGGTCGGAATGGCGTGACGGGCCAGGAAATCCTTGGTGAAAGCCTTGGAGCCTTCCAGCTGGGCAGCGGCAGCGGTCGGGCCAAAGATGGGCTGACCGGCGGCGCGGAAGGCATCCACCACCCCTTTCACCAGCGGCGCTTCCGGCCCGACGATGGTAAGGCCGACCTGCCTCTCTTTGGCAAAGGCCAGCAGCCCTTCGATATCGGTCGCCTCGATGGCGACGTTCTCGACACCCGGCTCAAGCTGGGTGCCTGCGTTGCCCGGCGCCACAAAAACGTGACGCACCAGCGGGGAGTGTTTGGCCTTCCAGGCCAGGGCGTGTTCGCGGCCACCGTTGCCAATGATCAGTACTTTCATCGTATCGCTCGCTTCTATTTGTGGTCACTGGACGGCAACCCGGGCCGTCAGTCAGCGGAAATAGTCAGTTGAAAAGAGACAACAAAAGGGCCGCCATCGGCAGCCCCTGACCCATCAATGACGGAAATGGCGCATGTTGGTGAACACCATGCACATACCGTGTTCGTCGGCGGCGTCGATCACCTCCTGATCGCGCATCGAGCCACCCGGCTGGATCACGCAGGAGATACCGGCCTGAGCGGCAGCATCGATACCGTCGCGGAACGGGAAGAAGGCATCGGAGGCCATCACGGAGCCCGCCACGGTCAGCCCTTCATCCGCCGCCTTGATACCGGCGATTTTGGCCGAATAAACACGGCTCATCTGGCCGGCACCGACGCCGATGGTCTGGCCATCTTTGGCGTAGACGATGGCATTGGATTTGACGAACTTGGCCACCTTCCAACAGAACAGCAGATCCTGCAGCTCGGCCTCGGTCGGCTGGCGCTTGCTGACCACGGTCAGGTCACCCAGCGTCACCATGCCGAGATCCCGCTCCTGTACCAGCAGGCCGCCGTTGACGCGTTTGAGGTCAAAGCCTTGCGCCGGAGCAGTCCACTGACCACATTCGAGCAGACGCACGTTCTGCTTGGCGGCGACCGCATCGCGGGCCTCCTGGCTGACGGTCGGGGCGATGATCACTTCGACAAACTGGCGGGCAACGATGGCAGCGGCAGTGGCGCCATCCAGCTCGCGGTTGAAGGCGATGATGCCGCCAAAGGCGGAGGTGGGGTCGGTCTGGTAAGCGCGATCGTAGGCACTCAGCAGGTCGTTACCGATGGCCACACCGCAGGGGTTGGCATGCTTGACGATGACGCAGGCCGGCTCGTCGAACTCCTTGACACACTCCAGCGCCGCATCGGTATCGGCGATGTTGTTGTAGGAGAGCGCCTTGCCCTGCAGCTGGATAGCGCTGGAGACAGAACCCGGAGCGGCATGCTCTTCGGCGTAGAAGGCGGCAGCCTGATGGCTGTTTTCGCCGTAACGCATGTCCTGCTTCTTGATGAACTGGCTGTTGAAGGTGCGCGGGAAGCGGGACTCCTCGTCACCCTCCTTGTTTTCACCGTAGGAAGGAACCATGGTGCCGAAGTAGTTGGCGATCATGCCATCGTAGGCGGCGGTGTGCTCGAAGGCGGCGATGGCAAGATCGAAACGGGTCGCCAGTTTCAGGCTGTTGCCGTTGGCATCCATCTCGCGAATAACCCGATCATAGTCGGCAGCTTTGACGACGATAGCGACATCTTTATGGTTTTTGGCGGCAGAACGCACCATGGTCGGACCGCCGATGTCGATGTTCTCGACCGCATCGGCCAGAGTGCAGCCCGCTTTGGCCACGGTTGCAGCAAAGGGGTAAAGGTTGACGACAACCATGTCGATGGGGGAGATAGCGTGCTGGGCCATGATGGCGTCATCCTGATCCCGACGGCCGAGGATGCCGCCATGAACCTTGGGATGCAGGGTCTTGACCCGGCCATCCATCATTTCAGGGAAACCCGTGTAGTCGGAGACCTCGGTCACCGGCAGACCCGCCTCGCCAAGCAGCTTGGCGGTACCGCCCGTGGAGAGCAGGGCAACACCACGCTCGTTGAGTGCCTTGGCAAATTCCAGAATGCCAGTTTTGTCAGACACACTCAGCAGTGCACGGCGAATGGGTCGAGCTTGTTCCATCACACTATCGTCCTCAACATAACGGGGACCGTTCCATGGGAGGCGAGGCTCAACACAGAGAGTCCCCAAATAAATGGAAGTGGGGGATTTCGCAAACCACTCTCACCCCGACATCCGGCAAAAGCGTTTTAGGAAATGCCCGCTTGGTGCGGCGCTCTGTTATGGGCGCGTATTCTACACAAAAAATGTGACCTGTGGTGGATTTTTTGAAACAGCAAAGCCTTATTTGGCGCGGCGTTAAACGTTTTCCACTTGATTTTCTCGAAACGTTTGCACTTTCAGTGTTTTATGGGAAAAAGGGTCGCCAGGAGATGTTTATCTGCCCCTTTTATGCCCTTGGCTGGCAATCCATGGGCAAAGGGGTGATAGTGGATTCCGGTTTTTGTGGCGGCATACATTTAAGGGGAGAAAAGAGCATGTATCGGATCGGTGAACTGGCCAAGGCGTGCGGGGTCAAGGCAGATACCCTGCGTTTTTACGAGAAGAACGGGCTTATCTCACCGGGGATCCGCAACGAATCCGGCTACCGCCTCTACAGTGAACAGGACAAGCGGCGGCTGGAGTTTATTATCCGCGCCAAGTCGGTGGGATTCTCGCTGGCCGATATCGGCGAGCTGCTCGACCTCGATACCAACAAGGCCAAAGTCACCTGTCAGGAGGTAAAAGCGGTAGCTGACACCAAGCTGGCCCAGGTGGAGCAGAAGATCATCGAACTGACCCGCTTTCGCGACAATCTGCGCGAGCTCTCCAATATCTGCTGCGGCGGCCCCCGCTCGGCGGAGCACTGCGCCATCCTCGAGACGCTGGAATCTGGCGCCCCGGCCCATCACGAGCATCACAGCCACGACCAGCATGACCCGGTTCACGGCTGACATGGTATGCCTGACTGAGCGAGCCTAGCTCAGTGTGACTGACTCGGCGCCGCCGACGCATTGCTCCGGCGGCGATTTGGTGACAAAATCGCCGCGTTTTTAACCGGTGCCAGTGCATCCGGTTGCAGGGCGCTAGCCTGCACAGGCGCTCGCAGTGAAAACCGCCATCCAGACACAAGAATCAACACAGCAAGAGAAAAGAAGAGGAGCCATTATGGCCAAAATTCGGGTCGACCAACCCGCCCTCCCCCGTGAGGAAAATGCGCAAGGGGGCAACTATGCCCATCAGCGCGGCGAGATAAAGGATAACCATCTGCATGCCCTGCTCTCTGATCCGCTGTTTCGCAGCCGGGTCGAGCGCAACAAGAAGGGCAAGGGGAGTTACCAGCGCAAGGCCAAATTCGGCAAGCGGTGGGAGCCCGGCCAACAGCAGATGATCCGCGTCTGCTACTGAGCGGGTTTCTACCGACCAAAACAATCAGGGCGCCATTGGCGCCCTGATTGTTTTGACAGAAGAAGCGATTTGGCAACGCCAACTCACAGCCTCAACAGGCCGCTCACTCATCCATAAAGAGTTCGAGCAGCACGTTGAGATAGCGATGGCCGAGAGAAGTGAGCTGCCAGCTATCCCCTAGATCCTCGATCAGCTCCTTACTTTGGGCGATGGCGAGCACCGTCTCCACCCGCTCCAACGGCAAGCCGGTATAGGCCTCGAACTCCGCCTTGGGGGCCGGTTCAAACAGGCGGAAGCGGTTCATAAAGTATTCGAGCGGCAGATCGTCTGCCGTCACCTGCCA
Source organism: Aeromonas sp. R4-2 (assembly GCF_040908295.1). Lineage (NCBI taxonomy): Bacteria > Pseudomonadati > Pseudomonadota > Gammaproteobacteria > Aeromonadales > Aeromonadaceae > Aeromonas > Aeromonas sp. R4-2. Next base: position 28,600 of record NZ_JBFODL010000016.1, read on the forward strand.
CTGCTCGTCCAGATAGGGGCGACTCTTGTCCAGATACCCTTTCGGATGCTTCACCTTGGCGGTGCGCAGGATCTGTTGGTTCGCGAGATCAGTCACCTTGCCGTGGGCGCCACAGCCGATCCCCAGATAGTCGCCGAAACGCCAGTAGTTGAGGTTGTGATGGCACTGATAGCCCTCTTTGGCGTAAGCCGAGATCTCGTACTGGCGATAACCGCTGGCGGTGAGCATGGCGTGACCCTGCTCGTAGATGTCCCACAGGGTGTCATCTTCCGGCAGTGTGGGCGGCTTGGAGGCAAACGCCGTGTTCGGCTCTATGGTGAGCTGATACCAGGAGAGGTGCGGCGGTGCGCAGTCGATCGCCTGCTGCAGGTCATAAAGGGCATCGTCCAGACTCTGATCCGGCAGACCGTGCATCAGATCCAGATTGAAGGTAGGCAACTTGATGGCATGGGCCAGTGCGGCGGCCTTGTGCGCCTCTTCCGGGCCGTGAATGCGGCCGAGGCGGGTCAGCTTCTCCTGCTGGAAGCTCTGCACCCCGATGGAGATACGGTTGATGCCAGCGCGCTGGAAACCGGCGAACTTGTCCGCCTCCACCGTGCCCGGGTTGGCCTCCATGGTGATCTCGCAATCTGCGGCGAGCGGAATGCGGGCCCGCACCCCGTCCAGCAAGGCTTGCATCGCCTCCACCGTCAACAGGCTGGGGGTGCCGCCGCCGATAAAGATGGAGGAGAGCGGCCGCCCTTGTGCCCACTTCAGATCCTGATCCAGATCCTCCAGCAGAGCGGCGACATATTCGAGGTGAGGCAACTCCCCCTTCTGGGCATGGGAGTTGAAGTCACAGTAAGGGCACTTCTGGACACACCAGGGCACATGAATATAGAGAGAGAGCGGCGGCAGTTGCAGCATGGGGCTTCCAATAAAACGGGGGCTCAAGGCCCCCATTGTAGATGACTATGTGTAATTGACCGTGTGTAACCGACAAGGTGGCGAAGTGACTCAGTGCGCCGCAGCCAGCGCCGCTTTGAGTTTGGCCAGCGCCTGACCGCGATGGCTCAGCTGGTTTTTCAGCTCGGCGGGCATCTGGGCGGCGGTGCAGTCGTGATCCGGCACGAAGAAGACCGGGTCATAGCCAAAGCCATGTTGACCGCGCGGCTCGTCGATGATCATCCCTTCCCAGCTCGCCTGACAGATGATGGGGGTGGGATCATCGGCGTGACGCATATAGACCAGCACACACCAGAAGCGGGCGCTCTTCAGGTACTCGGGGGCACCTTGCAGTTCGCCGAGCAGCTTCTCGATGTTGGCCTTGTCGCCGGCACCCACACCGGCAAAGCGGGCGGAGTAGACGCCGGGGCGCCCTTGCAGCAGATCGACTTCCAGACCGGAGTCATCGGCCACGGCGGGCAGACCGGTAATACGGGCGGCGTGGCGGGCCTTGATGATGGCATTCTCGACGAAGGTGGTGCCGGTCTCATCGGCATCGGAGACCGCAAACTCGCTCTGTGGGATCACCTGGATCTTCATATCGGCCAGCATGGCGGCCAATTCCTTCACCTTTTTCTGGTTACCTGTTGCCAGGACAAGCTTGTTCATCGAGCACCTCCGCAAAAATAATCTGCGCATTCTATGCGGCGCAAGCGTTTAGTAAAAGCGTCAATTACACCCGCTGTGATGGGGTTACGGGGGATTTGTCGCCATCTAATAACCAGCTTTTTAATACATGTTTCCATAATGGAATAACCAAAGTGATTAAATACCATTTCTATTCATTACTGTGAGTCAGTAGACTCGCGCCCCAATTCATTAACCTGGCTGACTAAAGAGGTGACAGATGCCATTGATACTTTTACTCGTACTACTGGTGCTGTTCAGTCCGCTGGCTATCGACATCTACCTGCCCGCCATTCCGCAGATGGCCGAGCAGCTGGGCGCCGAAGTAACTCTGATGCAGGGCACCATCACCTGGTTCCTGTTCAGCATGGGACTGGGGCAACTGCTTGTTGGCCCGCTGGCCGATCGCTACGGTCGCAAGCCCATCGCGCTGGGCGGCGTGCTGCTCTATGGCCTGAGCGCGCTAGGGGCCGGTTTTGCCGCCAGCCTCGGCGAATTGATGCTGGCCCGGGTGCTGCAGGGCTTCGGCGCCTGCGCCACCTCGGTCGCCGCCTTCTCGGTAGTGCGTGACAGCTATGGCCCGAAAAAGAGCGGCCAGATGATCTCCTATCTCAATGGCGCCATCTGCTTTATTCCTGCGCTGGCGCCCCTGCTCGGTGGCTGGCTCACCGCCAAGGCGGGCTGGTCTGCCAACTTCTGGTTTATGGCCGGCTACGCGCTCATCGTCGGCAGTTGGCTGATGTGGCGGATGCCGGAGACCCGCCCGGAGGAGACCCGCAGCGAAGGGGCCCTCATCAGCTGGTCTCGCTACAGCCCGGTGCTGCGCTCCCCGAGCTTTTTGTTCAACGCGGCGCTGTGCATGCTGGCGATGGCGGTGATCCTCGCCTATGTCACCGCCGCACCGGTGCAGCTGATGGTGAAACTGGGGCTGGATATGAGCGGCTTTAGCTACTGGTTTACCGCCAACGCCGCGCTCAACATTCTGGCCTGCTTCATGGCACCGCGCTTTATCGCCAAGGTGGGGCCAAGACGCACCCTGCACATCGGCCTGCTGGTGTTGATGCTCTCGGCCATCACCCTGACTTTGGCCATGCACATCGAACATCCGCTGGCGATGATGGGGCCGGTATTCCTCTCCAGCATCGGCTTTGCCATGATTCTGGGCTCGGCTGCCGGGATGGCGCTGGCACCGTTCGGCCACTGCGCCGGTACCGCCGCCGCCCTGCTCGGCCTGTTCCAGATGAGCGGCTCCGGCGCCCTGGTTGGCCTGACCGGTGCCCTGATGCACGACCCGCTCAGCCAGCTGGCGCTGCATATGTGGTTGCTGCTGCCACCTCTGGTGATGCTGATGACCCGACGCGGCCGCCGCTTGTGTTTGCAATAAATCCTGTGCTCTGATGGGCACACTCAGGGGGCCATCGGCCCCCTTCTCGTTTGTATCGCCTTTACAGCATATGGCCATCAGGCAGAGAGCCGGCGATGGCAACCCCACTCACTCGATGTCAGCGGAGAACTCCCGATGAGCCACACTCTCAACGCAGCCCTGGTGGGCTATGGCTTTGCAGGCAAGACCTTCCACGCCCCCTTCCTCTCCACCACACCGGGCTTGTCCCTGAGTTGGGTGGTTAGCCGCGATGCCGCCAAGGTGCAGGCCGATTTGCCCGGCTGCCGGGTCGGTTCACTGGAGGAGGTGCTAAGCGATGAGACCATCGATCTGGTGGTGATCGCCACCCCCAACGACACCCATGCCCCCCTCGCCCGCCAAGCGCTGTTGGCAGGCAAACATGTGGTGATCGACAAGCCCTTTGCACTGGATCTGGCCGAGGCGCAAGCGCTGGTCGAGCTGGCCGAAAAGCAGCAGCGGCTGCTCAGCATCTTCCACAACCGGCGTTGGGACGGGGATTTCCTTACCGTGCGCCGTTTGATTGCCGAAGGGACGCTGGGGCAGATCGCCCAGTTCGAATCCCACTTCGATCGCTATCGCCCCGAAGTGCGCCAGCGCTGGCGCGAAGCGGGTGGCCCGGGTTCCGGCCTCTGGTTCGATCTCGGCCCTCACGTGCTGGATCAGGCATTGCAGCTGTTCGGCCAACCGGACTGGCTGCAGGCCGATCTGGCCGAGCAGCGCCCCGGCGCACTGGCGGACGACTACTTCCATGTGGTGCTGGGTTACGGTGCTCTGCGGGTTATTCTGCATGGCAGCTGTCTGGTCTCGGCCACCATGCCGCGCTTTGTCATTCACGGCAGCCAGGGTTCGTTCGTGAAATTCGGTATGGATGTGCAGGAAGATCAGCTCAAACTGGGCAAGCGGCCACCGGCGGCGGATTGGGGCATGGATAGCGAACCCGGTCAGCTCAGCCGCATTGTCGATGGTCAGTTGCAGCAGCAGAGCGTGGTGGGTGAGGCGGGGGATTATGGCGCCTACTATCGCGGTGTCTGCGCCGCCATCAAGGGGGAAGGGAGCAACCCGGTGCCAGCAAGTGAAGCGCTGGCGGTGATGGCGCTGCTGGATCTGGCCCGTCAGAGCCACCTTGAGGGAAAACGGCTGCCCTGTCAGAAGCTGTCTGACTAAGGTGCGGGTCATCGGCCGCGCTTGACCAACCTTGACCTTGTTAAACCGCCACAAGATGGCAGCAAAGCGGTGTTTTATTGTGCAATTAGCACCATTTAACGGCATCTTGTATTGATATCAGTCGTTGCAGTGGAGCTTTTTATCCACGGCACGAAAAAATGTCATTGTGATATCCGTTTTCATCGGTAACTAATGGGGCTATATTGCGCCCGCCTGCTGCCTCCCGGCTTCTTGTTTCAATACCGGGCAACGGTGGGCGCTGTGATGGTTGCACAGACCATCTCTCCATATTTATTTGAGGGAATGCACATGAACAAAGTACTGGTAGCCGGTATCCTGGGTCTGATGTTGACTGCTTGCGGTCAGAAAGAAGAAAAAGCTGCCGCTCCTGCTGCTGCTCCGGCCGCCGAAGTTGCTGCCACTGTAGAAAAAGCCGCTAGCGAAGCCACCTCTACCGTAGAGAAGGCCACCTCCGAAGCGACTGCAACCGTAGAAAAAGCTGCTACCGAAGCCGCTACCAAGGTTGAAGCTGCAGTGAGCGATGCCAAGGCCAACTAAGCCTGCACCTCATTCGAAGACGGGTCCGAAGGCAACTTCGGGCCCGTTTTTTTATCTGACAATCAGGGGGCCGGATTAATCAGCGAGGTGAGGATGTGATCCTCCCAGCGACCATTGATCATCAGATACGCCCGCGCGAATCCCTCCCGCTCGAAGCCGAGCCGCTCCAGCAAGGCGCCACTGCGCTGATTGGCTGGCATATAGCAAGCCATGATGCGATGCAGATCGTGCTCCCGAAACAGGTAGTCGATGGCGGCTGACAGCACCTCTCTCATCACCCCCTGCCCCTGATGCTGCTGGTCGATGGCATAGCCCAGATGACACGCCTTGAAGACCCCCATCAGGATATTGCTGAAGTTACAGGTGGCGATCACCCGCTCGCCAGCCGGATCGAGGGCCACCAGATTGACGCCGGTGCCGTTGAAGAACTGGCTGTAGCTGTCCTGCAGCCGGGCATGCCAGTACGAGAGGGTGTAAAAGTGCTCGTCGCGCAGCGGCTCCCATGGGGTAAGGTGGTCGCGATTGCGCCGGTAGAAATCGAGCATCATGGGGGCCTGATCCGGCGACAGTATGGTCAGGTGGGTACGAGCCGTCTTGATATGTGGCAGCGCCATCAGGACTCCCTCTGTCTTAGCCACTCATCGCGCAGCAGGCTGTAGTGAATATGATCCACAATCCGGTTGCCCAGCCGCTCTGCGCGCCGGGTCACCCCCTCTTGCTGCATCCCGAGCCGCTCACAGACGGCTCTGCTGGGCTCGTTATCGGTGGCGGCGCTGATCTCCACCTTCTCCATCCCCATCTCTTCGAAGGCGTGGTGGATCAGGGCCTGACAGGCCCGGGTGATGATACCGTTACCCTGCCAGCGCTCCGCCAGCCAGTAGCCGATGACCACCTTGCCAAGGTCATGATCGATGCTGTTGTAACCTATAACCCCCACCACCTCCCCCTGATACTCGATGGCAGTGGTTAGCCCCTCGCCGCGGGCGAACTTCTCGATGGCACTGCGAATGAAGAGGGCGCTGTCAACGGGGCGCTGGATCAGTGGCGGCCAGGGTAGCCACTGGGAGAGGTACTCCCGGTTGTCATTGCAGAGGGCAAACAGTTCGCTCGCCATATCGGGCTGCAAGAAGAGCAGCGCAAGCTCGTCGTCCAACTGCCATGAAAACATGGGATTCTCCTTTCAAATCAGTGATCAAATCGCGAACCAGCACCCAATGTAGCCAATCGCCACTGGCCGCGCCAGCCACTTTTACGGCCCTCATCCGGCAGGCTTCGCAGAGGGTGACTGCGCACGATCTCTCCTCCCTCAAAAGAGGAGGGTGGGTGTCTGAAACCGGATAATGCTCTCCACATGGCGCCGATGAATGCCCCAAAACGGCACTTTGGCAGATCCTGCTACCCCTTTGTGCTGCGCTGTCACTTTTGACAGGGGGCACTTTCCCCCACCGGCACTAGCTTCAAAACGCCCGACCTTCGGTCGGTTTATCAACCTCATCGATTTAAGGAAAGAAGAGATGAATAAAATTTATCTGGCCGTTGCGCTGGCCTGCTGGGGAAGCGCCGCACTGGCGGCGCAAGAGGTAGAGATCAACGTAACGGCAAACGGCATCCGGGCCATGACCGGCCTCAGTGCCGCGAGTGGTACCTTGCAGCTGGAAGATGGCGAGTTTCGTCAGGTGCGGGTGGTCAAGCTGCCCAACGGCCAGCAGCGGATCCGCTACGAGCAGGTCTGGAACGGCATCCCGGTAATGGGTCAGGTGGTGGTGGCTGACAAGAGCCTGAACGGCCAGCTGCAACAGGCCAGCGGGCGCATGCTGCGCCAGATCGATCAGGATGTGACAAGCCCGGCCGCCACCCTCTCGCCACAGGATGCCGCCAGCAAGGCCAAAGCGGGCAGCAAGGGGAGCAACGAGCAGGTCAAACTCTACGTGATGCAGGATGAGAACGGGCTGGCCCGGCTGGTTTATCAGGTCTCCTTCATCGCCGAAGGTGACAAACCAAGCCGCCCCTTCGTCATTCTTGATGCCCAAAGCGGTGAGGAGCTCAAACGCTGGGAGGGGATCAACCACAAGGACGCCAGCGGCCCGGGGGGCAACATCAAGACCGGCAAATATTTCTACGGCACCGATTTTGGCCCACTCATCGTCGATGACAACTGCCGGATGACCAGCCCCAACGTCGATACCATCAACCTCAACCACGCCACCTCTGGCGGTGCCATCCACCAGTTCACCTGCCCGGAGAACCGGGTCAAGGAGATCAACGGCGCTTACTCGCCCCTCAACGACGCCCACTACTTCGGCAACGTGGTGTTCGACATGTACCGCAACTGGTACAACACGGCGCCCCTCACCTTCAAACTGAAGATGCGGGTTCACTACAGCAAGAATTACGAGAACGCCTTCTGGGATGGCAGCCAGATGACCTTCGGTGACGGCGCCACCACCTTCCACCCGCTGGTGAGCCTCGATGTGGCGGCCCACGAGGTGAGCCACGGCTTTACCGAGCAGAACTCCGGGCTGATCTATTCAGGACAATCCGGCGGCATCAACGAGGCCTTCTCCGATATGGCGGGGGAAGCGGCCGAGTTCTACATGAAGGGGAGCAATGACTGGCTGGTCGGCGCCCAGATCTTCAAGGGCAACGGCTCCCTGCGCTACTTCGAGGATCCGACCCGGGATGGCAGATCCATCGGCCATGCGGCGGATTATCAGGAGGGGATGGATGTACACCACAGCTCCGGGGTCTATAACCGCGCCTTCTACCTGCTCGCCACCAGCAGCGGCTGGAACACCCGCAAGGCATTTGAAGTGTTCTTGCTGGCCAACCGCCTCTACTGGGGCGCCAACACCAACTACCAGCAAGGGGCCTGCGGCGTCAGCCGGGCGACCGCCGATCTGGGTTACAGTCAGGCGGATGTGGCACGGGCCTTCCAGACCGTCGGGGTCGATGCCAGCTGCGGCACCACGCCGCCACCAAGCGACAACGTACTGCAAAACGGCGTGCCGGTGAGCAACCTCGCCGCCAGCAAGGGTGGCAAGCTCAACTACACCCTGAACGTACCGGCGGGCACCAGGTCGCTGCAGATCAGCAGCAGCGGCGGTACCGGAGATGCCGACCTCTACGTCCGCTTTGGCAGCGCCCCCACCAGCAGCAGTTACGACTGCCGTCCCTACAAGGGGGGCAATAACGAAAGCTGCTCGTTCACCAATCCCAAGGCGGGCACCTGGCATGTGCAGCTGTCAGGGTTTTCCGCGTTCAGTGGCGTAACCCTCAAGGCCAGCTACTGATCCACCCGATGCGGGCCTTGTCCCGCATCGCTCTACTCATTGCGCCACCGTTTCGCCAGCGTGCGGGCGGTGGCCAACACGGTTTCCCGGGCTGGGTTGGGCCGCTTGCCACCGCGCCACGCCATCATCACATCCCAATGTTCCTGCGGCAGATTGCGCACATCGAGCCTGACCAGCCGCCCCACCTCCAGATCCCGCTTGATGGCCAGCTCCGGCATCAGGGTGATAAACCCGTGTTCCAGCGCCAGATCCCGCGCCGCACTGGCGGGCTGCACCGCATGCAGGGGGCTGGCGGCCCGCCGCAGCCGCCGCAACTGCTGGATAAAGACGTCACACCCCGGTCCCCACACCTGAGGCGCCAGCCGCTGGTCGGCAATATCCTCCAGGGTGAGGCCGTGACAACCGGCCAGCGGATGCAATGGCGAGGCGATAGCGATAATGGGGGAGCAGCAAAGCAGCTCCATCTGCAGGCCCGCAACCGGCGGGCGCTTGAGCACAAAGCCGATATCGGCCTCGCCGGTCAGCAGCGACTGCATGATCTCGCCGGAGTGATCCGTGGTGCAGCGGATTTCGAACGGCTCATCCACCAGCTCCATCAATAGCGAGCCAAACACCACCGAAGTAAGAGATGGCAGGCTGGAGAGACGGATACAAGGCAGCGCTGGCGCCCCCTGCAGTGCCAACCGTCCTTCACTCAGGGTGGCCAGCGCCGAGCGGGCGGCAGGGAGAAACTCCTCGCAGGCACGGGTCGGCGTCACCCCGCGCCGATGACGCTGAAACAGCGGCGCCCCGAGACTCTCCTCCAGCTGGGCAATCCGCTGGCTCACCAGCGGCTGTGACCAGCCACGAATGGCCGCTGCCTGACTGAAGCTGCCCAGCTCGGCCACATCCAGCAGCAGTTGCAGATCGTCCAGATCCATAGACATAAATAATCCTGATATGAAATATAGGTAGTTGTCGTCTACCACTATATCTAAACCCTCTCCAGAATGAAGGTATCTGTGAATGAGAGGGCGTTATGGTCGATAGGGCGAGGTTTTGGGGACGCTGGTTTCTGGCGCTGGATACCACACTGGTGATCCTGGGTTTCTTTGTGGTGATGCCGATGATCAGCCTGCGCTTCGTCGATCAACTCGGCTGGGCGGCCGGTCTGGTGGGGCTGGCCCTCGGCCTGCGCCAGCTGACCCAGCAGGGACTGGGGATCTTTGGCGGCTCGCTGGCCGACCGCTTTGGTGCCCGCCCACTCATTGTCACCGGCATGTTGTTGCGGGCGGTGGGCTTCGCCACCCTGGCCTGGGCCGACAGCGGCGCCATGCTGATCTTCTCCTGCTTCCTCTCCGGACTGGGCGGTTGCCTGTTCGACCCGCCACGAGCCGCACTGGTGATCAAATTTACCCGTCCCCATGAGCGGGGCCGCTTTATCTCCCTGCTGATGATGCTGGAGAGCGCGGGAGCCGTCACCGGTGCCCTGCTAGGCAGCTGGCTGCTGCGCTTTGACTTCACCTATGTCTGCCTGCTGGGTGCCGGGCTCTTCACCCTGGCGGCTCTCTGCAACTGGACCCTGCTGCCCGCCTACCGCCTCTCGGTCAAACCGACTCCGATGCGGGAAGGGTTGGGGCAGGTGCTGGCGGATCGCGCCTTCTGCCGACTGGTGCTGATCCTGAGCGGCTACTACATGCTGTGGGTACAGGTGATGCTTATTTTCCCCATTCTGGTCAAGCAGCTCTCCGGCACCACCACGGCAGTGGGCTGGATGTACAGCCTGGAAACGGCGCTGTCACTGGCGCTGCTCTACCCCATCGCCCGTTTCAGCGAGCGGCGCTATCGGCTGGAGAGCCGGCTGATGGCGGGTATCCTGCTGATGACGGTGGGGATCGGGCTGGTCGCCTTTGTCAGCACCCTCTCCGGCATCTTCGTACTGCTGGCCTGCTTCTATCTGGGGATCATCATCTGTGAACCGGCCCGGGAGACCCTGATGACCCGGCTGGCCAACCCCACAGCCCGCGGCAGCTACATGGGCTTCAGCCGCCTCGGACTGGCGCTGGGGGGCATGACCGGCTATGTGGGCGGCGGCTCCCTCTATGACTTCTCGCTGCAACAGGGACAACCGGCCCTCCCCTGGCTGGTGCTGGGCACCATAGGCGTCGCCACCATGTTGCTGCTCGCCCGCTGCTTCTCCCGCCGCCCGGAGCTGGCTATCAGAGCCGCCGCCTGACGACCGCCCCACCTGCGGCAGCCCAATCAACGGGGCTGCCGCTCACCCCATATTCTGCAAGTCATCACAGCAAAAGGTTGCGAATTACAACTTTTACGCTATTTTAGTTGTCATGCACAACTAAAAAGGAACCCACGATATGGATCCCCGTCCCCTGCGCGCCCTGTCGCGCGATCTGGTTCGCGAACTCGGCATGCTCTCCCAGCAGTGCGGCAATCTGGCCCTCACCCCCATCGAGGCTCACCTGCTGATCGAGCTGGAAAACGCCCCGGCCACCAACCAGCAGCTGGCAGAAAAGCTGCACATCGACAAATCCAACGCCAGCCGCCCGCTGGCCCGCCTCGCCGAGCGGGATCTCATCAGCTGGCACCCGCACCCCTCCGATGGGCGCAGCAAGGAGGCCCGCCTCACCGTCAACGGTCAGGGGATGCTGCTGGAGTTGCACCGGGAGATGGACGGGGCGATGGAAGAGATGCTGGCGCAGCTGAGCCTGCCCGAGCGGGAGCAGCTGTGGCAAGGGCTGCGGCTCTATCGCAGCGCCCTCTCCCGCGCCCGTCGCCAGCGGGGCTACCGGATCCGCCCCATCACGGCGGCGGACAATCCCCAGATCGCCTTGGTGATCCGCGCCGTCTCGGCCGAATATGGCCTCACCGCCGACAAGGGGTATGGGGTCTCGGATCCCAATCTCGACACCCTCTCCCAGAGCTATCAGGGGGAGAAGAGTCGCTACTGGGTCATCGAAGGACCGGACGGTTCCATCCTCGGCGGTGGTGGTATCGCGCCATTGGCAGGAGAAGAGGGAGTCTGCGAGCTGCAGAAGATGTACTTTATGCCAGCACTGCGCGGACTGGGCCTTGGCAAGCGATTGGTGTTGCAGGCGCTTGACGAGGCGCGCGCGCTTGGTTATCAGCGCTGCTATCTGGAGACTACCGAAGTACTGCGCGAAGCCACCAGCCTCTATGAATCACTGGGCTTTGAACACCTGCCCGGCCCCCTTGGCTGCACCGGCCACGGGGATTGCGAGATCTGCATGGTGCTGACACTGGGGTAGCCCCCCTCATCCCCAACCCTTCTCCCGCAAGGGGAGAAGGGGGCAAAAACACTTCCGCGATCTTTCAGGCTGACCTCCGACGGTTCCCTCTCCCTCTGGGAGAGGGCTAGGGTGAGGGCTGCTTGCGACTGGTATATGCTGAACCATTCCCCCCTGCATCCCTCCTTAAAACAGGCAAAACGGCACAAAACAAGAGACCCCGCCGAAGCGGGGTCTCTTTGATTATCTGCCAATAAGCAAACCAGCAGTGATCAGTGCTCGCGAGTCTGGCGGAACTCGACGTCCGGGTGGCGCTCCTGGGCCAGGCGCAGGTTGACCATGGTCGGCGCGATATAGGTGAGGTTGTCACCGCCATCGAGGGCCAGGTTGACCTCGTTCTTGCGCTTGAACTCTTCGAACTTCTTGACGTCAGTACCTTCCACCCAGCGGGCGGTGGAGACGTTGACCGCCTCGTAGATGGCCTCGACGTTGTACTCGCTCTTCAGACGAGAAACCACCACGTCAAACTGCAGCACACCGACTGCACCGACGATGAGATCGTTGCTGATAAGCGGACGGAACACCTGTACCGCGCCCTCTTCGGAGAGCTGGACCAGCCCCTTGAGCAGCTGCTTCTGCTTGAGCGGATCGCGCAGGCGGATGCGGCGGAACAGTTCCGGTGCAAAGTTCGGGATACCGGTGAACTTGAGATCTTCACCCTGAGTGAAGGTGTCGCCGATCTGGATGGTACCGTGGTTGTGCAGACCGATAATGTCACCGGCGAAGGCGTCTTCCGCCTGCTCACGGTCACCGGCCATAAAGGTCACGGCATCGGAGATGTTCACATCCTTGCCGATACGCACATGGCGCATCTTCATGCCCTTGCTGTAAGTACCTGACACGATACGCATAAAGGCGATACGGTCGCGGTGCTTCGGATCCATGTTTGCCTGGATCTTGAACACGAAGCCGGAGAACTTCTCCTCGGTCGCCACCACTTCGCGGCTCTCGGCCTTGCGCGGCATGGGAGACGGCGCCCAGTCAGTCAGGCCATCCAGCATGTGGTCAACACCGAAGTTACCCAGTGCAGTACCGAAGAAGACCGGGGTCATCTCGCCAGCGATAAAGGCATCGTGATCGAACTCGGGGGAGGCGCCCTGCACCAGCTCCAGCTCGTCACGCAGCTGCCGGGCCAGATCTTCGCCGACGGCGGCATCCAGATCCGGGTTGTTCAGCCCCTTGACTACACGCTTCTCCTGAATGGTGTGGCCCTGACCGCTCTGGTAGAGATAGGTCTCATCCTTGTAGAGGTGATAGACACCCTTGAAGGATTTGCCACAGCCGATTGGCCAGGTGATCGGGGCGCACATGATCTTCAGCTCGCGCTCCACCTCGTCCATCACTTCCATCGGATCGCGCACTTCGCGGTCCAGCTTGTTCATGAAGGTGAGGATAGGGGTATCACGCAGACGGGTCACTTCCATCAGCTTGCGGGTCCGGTCTTCAACACCCTTGGCGGCATCGATGACCATCAGGCAGCAGTCGACCGCGGTCAGGGTACGGTAGGTATCTTCAGAGAAGTCCTCGTGACCCGGGGTATCGAGCAGGTTGACCAGACAATCGGCATAGGGGAACTGCATCACCGAGGTGGTGATGGAGATACCACGCTGCTTCTCCATCTCCATCCAGTCGGATTTGGCGTGCTGGCCCGAGCCACGGCCCTTGACGGTACCGGCGCGCTGAATGGCCTGTCCGAACAACAGGACTTTCTCGGTGATGGTGGTTTTACCCGCATCCGGGTGCGAAATGATCGCAAAAGTGCGTCTCTTGGAGACTTCACTCAGAAATTCAGCTGACATAATTCAACGTTCTTCTATTGAGCGGTGGCATCAGCCACCGTGGGAATAAATCCGGAATGCCGCTCACGGCACATGTATACGCAACGAAAGCCACGCCAGCTGGCGTGTTGCCAACCTGGTGGAGAGAGGGAGGAGGGTTGCGTTACATGGGTCTTCTCGCCTGAGTCAAAGCAAAATTGCGCGACATTATACCCGCGCGAGTGAAAAATACCCAGCCTGACAAGAGATGATAATTTGGCCGCTCCTCCGTTCCACAGGTTCCAACTGAACAGAAAATCAAACACTCCGAATCGGATGGCAGCATCCGGACCACGTGGACTTGGCCCCCTCCTCATGCCAGCAACAACCACTCTTGATAAATTTTCATACTTGGACTTTCCCTACCCAGCTACAAATATGTAAATCGTATCTACATAATGGAGAGGTCATTACATGAAACATTCCACCCTGCACAATCAACAGATCGTCATTATCGGTGGTACCTCGGGTCTTGGCCTGGCCACCGCCCAGCAAGCGATCGAGCAAGGCGCCAAGGTCATTATCGGCGGTTCCAGCCGTGAGCAGCTTGCCACTGCGCTGGCTGAACTGGGCCCAAATGCCAGTGGCCATCAACTGGATATTCTCGACGTCGACTCCGTCAATCACTTTTTCAGCCAGCTGGATTCGCTGGATCATCTCGTCATCACCGCCGCCGTCATGCGACCAGGCAGCTTTCTCACCGCTGCCATCGAGGATTTGAAAATCAACATGGACAGCCGCTTCTGGGGAAGTGTTCATGCGATCCGCGCCGCAGCACCCAAACTGTCCGAACGCGGCTCCATCGTGCTCACGTCCGGGATGGTGACGCGCCGCCCACAACTAGGTAAGGCACTCCCTGCCGTTGCAGCTGGCGCGGTTGAAACGCTGGCTCACAGTCTGGTGACCGAGCTGACCCCCCGTCGGATCAACGTCATCAACCCGGGCCCCATGCGCACTCCCATGCTGCTTAAAGCACTGGGCAATGACCCACAAAAAGTGGCGGCCGTGGCGCAAAGCCTGCCGTTGAAGCGCTTGGGAGAGGGAGAGGATTATGCGCAGGCCGCGCTGTTCCTGATGAGCAACAACAACATGAATGGTGAGGTGCTTCATCTCAATGGTGGCAGCGCCTGGGCATAACGCCCTTCTGACGCTCTTCTGACGCTCTTCTGCGCTCGCGCTTGCCAATCTGTCATCGCAGGCAAGAACGAGCGCAGGGGGCGAGCATCCTCGCCGTATCAGAGTGCTCCCCAATGGCAATAACCCCCTGGTGAGTGACAATACCCAGCCCGTCACTCGTCTGTCTCCACCCGGTTGCGCCCCGCCTCTTTCGCACGATACAGCGCATTGTCAGCACGCTGGATCAAGGCCGCCAGATCCTGATCATCGTCTCGCAGAGAGGCACACCCGATACTGATGGTTACCGGGTACGACATGCCGGGCAGCGCCCGGTTGGCGACCGAGTGACGGATCCGCTCAGCCACCCGGCACGCCTCTTCAAGGCTGGTATCCGGCAGCAGGATCAAGAACTCCTCTCCGCCGGTACGTCCCAACTGATCCTGGTGCCGCAGCTGACGATCTGCCGCCCGAGAGACCCATTGCAGCACCCTGTCTCCTTGATGATGTCCCAGGGTATCGTTGATCCGCTTGAAGTGATCGATATCGAACACCAGCAGACAAAATGGCGTGCCCTGCCTGCGAGCCAGCGCCAACATATCGCTGCCCTGCCGCAGCACCCGACGGCGGTTGTTGATGCCGGTCAGCTCATCGGTAAAGGCCAGACGACGCATCCGACGGTTGCGATCAAGCAGCCACCCCATCGTCAGCAGCGCCAGTCCCCCGCAGAGCACCATCACCACCAGCAGCCAGAAACGACGCTCCTTGACCTGCTCCAGCTCCTGCTGCTGCAACTGCTGTTCGACTCGCAGTCGCTCGTTCTCCCCCTCCTGACGGGCCAGCTCGAACTCGCCGCGAACCCAGGCCGTGCTCTGTTCCCGTAACAGCTGATCGAGCCGCTGCTCCTGCACCAGATGCTCCCGCAATGCGGCCAGTGCCGCCGGATAGTCGCCTTGCAACTCGAGCGCCCGACTGCGTACCCAGTAGAGCTCGAGCAAAAAGCGCACGTGCCCTTCCACCTTCAAAATCGGCTCAATCTTCTCAAGCGCACGCAAGGCTGGCGCCGGTTTCTGCTCTTCGACTCTCAACCTCGCCCGCACCAGCTCGAGATGCGCATGGAGGATGGGGTCAACGTCGGGAGAGAGCACCTTCGCCGCTTGTGCCAGCAAGCGTCCGGCATCAGCGGGGCGATCCAGCCCGAGCAGAGCCTCGGCCTGCATCACCATGCGTTCGGCATGCTCAATCAGATATTGAGGCTGATTATAAAAGGCCGCACTGCGTTCAAGCTCGCCCAGCGCATCCTGATAACGCCCGGTCTGCAGATAGACCATCGCCAGTTGATCACTTAGCCTTGCCGAGCCAAATCCATCGTGGCTCCTGGCAAAGTGTTCGCTCAACCGGTTGAGGGTGGCGAGCGCTTCGGCGTAGAGGCCCATACGACGAAATGTGGCTGCAATCTCGAGCTGCGCCTGGTGATACCAGGTGGGCAACCCCAGCTGTTCGTAGATATTATGCGCCTTGGTGAGATCCATCAGCCCCTGGCCTGAGACCCCCTGAAAAGACAGCATGGCCCCCCGGCGGGCCAGCGCCAGCGCCTCCAGCTTTGGCACGGCGGCCTCTCTTGCCAGCCGCAGCCCCTCATCGTAATCGTGACGAGCCTTCACTACCTCGCCGAGCAGCTGATTGAACCAGCCGCGGCAAATCGTCAGCTCCGCCACGGCGGCGTCATTACCCTGTTCGCGCGCAATGGCCAGCATCCGCTCCGCATTGGCGATGGCGGTACGGGACTCCTGCATGTCATCGGCCGATTGGGCCCAGCAAGCCAGACGACTGATCCGCATCTGCTGCGACGGCGGATAGGCGTTGCCGTCCCGCTGCAAACGGGCAACGCGCTCCCGCAGCAACTCGATCGGCTGGTAGACCCGCTCCATCCCTCCCAGTTCATTTTCCAACTGCCCGGGGGACAAGGGTTTGGCTGCCAGCCCGAACGCCGCCAGCAACAGCAGCAAGGCAAGTCGGCTCATACACACTCCGGATCAATGGGAAAGATCATCGGGCAAGCCGATGCCGGAAAATCACCATCTTTCCCCTGTAACAATGGTTGTAAAGGCTATCACCCGGACAGAGAGCCCGAATGGCAGGCTAGTCACATTTTACTGCGATATCATCGTGTTGGAATAAAAGCGGGGACGCACAGCGAAAAAGAGGAGGCGGGATAACAACCAAGAGGGGTTGCCCCCTCCCGGTCACTAGTGATGCTGCCAGCGCCGCAGCAGCCGGCCGCGCAGGCCGCAATCGAGCAGCCAGCTGTTGTCAAAGACCCGCAACAACGCCTGCTTGGCGTGGCGGGACATGGCGACAGCGTGAAAACGGGTCTGGCGCTGGCGATAGCGGTTCATCTGATCGAGCAGGAGATGAGGCAGGCTTTGGGCGATAAAGTCGGAGATGACCAGCACATCCGCCTTGGCAAAGGCGGGATCATCGAGCTTGGCCAGCGCTTTTTCCAGGCAGGGCACCAGATCGGTACCACCGTGAAAACTCATGGAGAGGAAACGCTCCGCCTTGTCCAGCCCGGTATCTGCGGTGATCTCGAGGGTCGCCACCTCGGTGGAGAAGAGCATCAGGTAACAGCCGCGCTTCTCATCCATCGCCACCTTGAGCAACGCCAGAAAGAGTGCCTTGGCACACTCCTCGGGATATCCCCCCATGGAGCCCGAAGTATCGACACAGACGATAAAGGGGCCTCGCTGCTGCAACTGCTGCCCCCCCTGCTCCGGAGTGCGCAACATGATGCGCTGGCGCGGCAAGGTACCTCGCGACTGGTAGCTGAGCAGACGCCGCTCCAGATAGCGGCGATAGAACTCCAGCTCCAGCTCCGGCAGCTCCGGCAGCCCCAGCATCACAGCTTCGCTTGGCAGTAGCCGCATCAGATCGCTAGCCTGATGAATGCCTACCAAGTCGTCCGGCACATCATCGCTGGGAGCGGGCTCCAGCTCCAGCACCTGAACCGGCGGCACAGGTTGCTCCTGCGCCCGCCGATCCCGCTCGCTGCGCCCGAGCAGGCCGGCAATATCCGCCAGCAAGGGTTCGCGCTGCAACATGCGGGCGTATTGCTTGACCAGCACCAGACTGCGCTTGTGCCAGTGCCCCTGCGCCAGATCCCAAAGACCACCGGCTGAGATCTGGTTGGGGTCGAGGGCATCGGCCAGGGTGCGGCTCACCAGCAGCTGATCTTCAATCTCCTGACGCTGCTTCTCCCGCTCCGCTTCGGCGATCTGCTGCTGCAGTTGCAGCAGGCTTCCCACCAGACTGGCGCGCCACTTGTCGATAAAGAGCTGGCGCAGCCCCTCGGTGGGGTGGGCCGTCAGCTGACGCACCAAGGAGCGGGCCTCACCGGCGAAGGGGCTGTACTGCTCCAGCGACTCCAGCAAGCCGGGCAGGCGACCAATCAGCTCGGTCATCGGCAGTTGCCGGTGTGCCTGATAGAGCAGGTACTCCTGCTCCAGCGCCACCGGCACCGGCTTGTGACGGATCTCCTCACCAAGCTGCTCGCCCCAGCTCTGCAGGCGCTTTTTCAGCAGCTTGCCCTGTAGCGGGGAGCGTTTGATAAATTCGGAAATCTTGGGCGAGGCCGCCAGCAACGCCACCACCTCTCCCGCCAGCTCACCCTCTCCCATGAGAAGGCCCAGATCCAGCATGCCGATCTCAAGCATGAGCGCTCCTTACTCGTCCAGCCTTGGCAACCGCTCGCGCCACTGGGTCAGCTCGCTGCGCAGCAGTTCGAGATCCCGGTTCAGCACAAAGAAGCTGTCTTCCACCTGCTGCAGCCAGCGTGAGTCGATAAAGAGGTGTTGTTGGTGACGCTCGAACAGGCTGCGCTGCTGCTTGAGCATCTGCATCACCTTGCCGACCTGAACCAGCTGCTCGTCGAGTGACTGCAACCAGGGCGCCAGCACCACCTCGGGGATAGCGTTACGCTCCATCAAAACCAGCGGGATCTGCTGGCGCTGGATATCGAGCACCTGCAGCCGCAGCTCATCGTCCAGTACCAGCTCGTAATGGCCCTCTTTCGGGTTGCCAAACTCATAACCCACCAACGCCTCACCGGTGGGGCGCCAGTGGGAGAGCAAGGTGCGATCGAACACCAGGGTGCGGGTGAGCCGTTCAGGATCGCTGCCATCCAGCGGCGCCGGGGTGAGCAGATGGAAGTGCACCTGCTTGCCAAAGGGTCTGGCATTGGCAAGCGGGATCTCGATACCCCGGGCCCGCCGGCCAAACCACTGCTTGCGCTGGCGGGCCTTTGTGCACAGGCGCTGGGCCACGCTCTGTTTGAGCTGTTTGAACTGATCCCGCAACGCCAGCAGCTGACGGGTCATCGCCAGTTGCTGATAGCCGTAAAGGCGGGAGAATTCGGTCATCATCTCCAGCAGGGCGGTGCGAGACTCCTCGTCATGCCAGAGACAATCCTTGAACAGCAGCAGATCTACCGGTGCAACCTCATCGCGGCCATTGAAGAAAGCGCTCGCCTTGATAAGCCGTACCGCCTTCTTCCAGCGGCGATCCGACACATAGCAGCGATGGGCCAGCTGACTGTCGAGCTGCTGGCGCAGCTGATAGATGAGCTCGAAACAGGCATCCGGCAGGCGCACCTGTTCAATCTGGCTCTGCCACTGCTCATACTCATCCCCCCGGATCTGCAGGGATTCCGGCAAGTTCTGGTGGGCGTGACCATCGCTGGCCAGCATGGATTGAAAGTTGGCTTTCTCCTGCACCCGGTCCATCCAGATCCGCACCAGCATCCGGTCGTAGAGCGCTTCCAGCCCGCTGTCCGGCGCCGGCAGCTCGTTGGAGGCAGTCACCAGCAAGCGCATCGGGATGGGGTGCTGGCTGTCTCCGTTGCGAAACTGCCGCTCGTTGATGGCGGTGAGCAGGGTGTTGAGGATGGCAGGGCCCGCCTTCCAGATCTCGTCGAGGAACACCACCTCGGCCTCCGGCAGATAACCAGTGGTGAGGCGCAGGTATTTGCCATCCTCTTTCAGTGCCTGAATGGATAGGGGGCCAAACACCTCCTCCGGCGTACTGAAGCGGGTCATCAGGTATTCAAAGTGGCGGGCGTCGTGAAAGGCCAGCTTGAGGCGGCGGGCAATCAGGCTCTTGGCAATACCGGGTGGCCCCAGCAAGAAGACACTCTCACCGCTGAGGGCAGCCAGCAGACCGAGGCGCAAGGCATCCTGCCGTTCGTAGAGTCCCTCACCGAGGGCGGCCAGCAGCCGGGGCAAGCGCTCCTGGATGGGAATAAGACGCGCAGGATTCTGGGCTTGAGCTAAAGACGACATAGAGAGTGTTCCGAAGCTGGGATGATGTTAGCCCCAAGGCGCGATATCCATTTGCTCTACCTTGGGTTTTGTCTTGTTATGATGTTTATTCTGGTATCTCTTGCCGCACAATACCCGCCTCTGGCAGGAAAAAACGCAAAGGCAGTGCGATACCGTATCGGCAGCGTGCTGCGCCCATGCATAGCCAGTGTCGTGATGAGCACCATGCCCGCATGCGCCAGATGATGCGTTGCAAAGGGTGCAGCAAAAGCGGTTCGAGTGTACCCTGCGCAACACAATTTTCCCCAATGCAGATCAAGAGTGAGTCGCCTCAAATGCAAGATCCCGTTCGTCAGAGCATGTTGGCCCGCATGGGCATTCAAAGCTGGCAACTGCGTCGTCCGGCATTGCTGGGCGCAGCACCCGCTCCCGAGCTTGAGCAAAACACCACACAGCCGGGCCAGACGGCACCGGCCACCAGCGCTCCGCTGCCCAGCGGCAAACTCTGGTTGCTGGCGCCTCAGCTGCCTGCCACCACGCTGCTGGCGGATATCTGCCAGTTGCTCGGCATGACCCCCGACGAGGTCTCACTGCTCAGCGAGCTGCCGCCTGCCGATCTGCAAACGGCGGGCGCCTCCCCTCTGCTCTGGCTGACGGAGGCCAACCCCGAGCGGCCAAATGCGCTGATCTGCCCGCTCGCCCCCAGCGCCGCGCAAAAGCGCGCCCTGTGGCAACAGCTGCGCCAACACCTTGCGGCCAACGCGGCGTGACCCTGCATCATGCCGCCAAGACCCACTGTGATGCCGCTCTTTTTACCTGATTTTACAAATGCCGCCTCTGCCAACCCCAGTGCCCAACATCTTGCCATCCGGAGCCCCCATGCCTGAGTTTCGTCCCCTGCTCGAGAGCGATTTCGACCTTGTCTACCCCATCGAGCAAGCCGCTCACAAGGAGCCGTGGAGTCAGGCCAACCTGCTCTCCTGCTTCGGTCCTCGCTATCTCAACGGTTTGATGCTGGTCGATGGTCGCCCGGCGGGCTTCTATATCTCGGATCTGGTGGCCGGTGACAGCTCGCTGATGAATATCTGTGTGCATCCGGCGTTTCAGGGCAAGGGGTTGGGGCGGGTGCTGTTACAGGCCTATCTGGCGCGCAGCAAGCAAGCCGGGGCAGAGGCCTGGTTTCTCGAGGTGCGGGCCGGTAACCAGACCGCCATCAACCTCTACGAGAGCGCCGGTTTTGCCGAATATTGCCGCCGCGCCGACTACTACGGTACCGGCAACGACAGGGAAGATGCGGTGCTGATGTCGCGACTATTCGATTTCGGCTGATCCAGCCTGTTCGTCACGCCCAAGCCTTTTGTCCCCCCCCCCCTCAATCGAGAGGGGCATTGTCCAGTGCGGGATCCTGCAAGGCCAGAGTGGTATGCACTACCGCCTCGAATCCGGCCCCGGAGAGCGGCATATAGAAGCCACGCTGCCAGGTTTTCCCAGGCATCCAGATCTGGTCGATATCCACCACTATCTTGATGGGCCTGAGGGGCTGGCCCGGCTGTTGAATATAGATGCCGGGCGGCGTGGCGACTTTGGGAAAGCGGCGCAGGATCTGCTCGCTACCATCCCCCTTGCCCGGGTTAAGCCGCACCTTCACCAGCCGGGCAAGCGGGCCAGCCATCTCCTTGCTCTGCCAGAATTTCTTCTCCAGATCGCCGCAACGGCGGCACTTGGGGGTCTCCAGCACATAGAGCAGCGGATAGCCCAACGCCAGCGCCTGTTGCTGCGCCTGCTGATACCCCTCGGCCCCCTGATACCAGGGATTGGCGGGCCCCTGTGATGACGTTCCGGCAAAGAACCAAAACGCAGCGCCCCCCACCACCATCAGCCCGACCGCGGCCAACGCCCCTTTCACCCACAGATTCATATCGTTAACCCTCTCTCTGCCTCCTAGCAGTATCGGCCAGTCTGCGCAAAGGGAGAGCTATTTGCACTCTTTGTGATCCAAGACAAACGGCGAACACTTGTAAGCCGTAATGTTGGAGTTTAAACTCTAGCCCGATTTTTAGTGCCCTCGCGGGCGTACAACTGTAATTAAAGGATGTTTAACTGATGCCGAAGCTTCATCTGGTTCGACTGATGCGTGAACGTATTGCCCAGCTTGGCAACAAGGCTGCCCTGCGGGTTCAGCAAGATGGCCAGTGGCGCGCCATCGGCTGGCGTACTCTGGGCCAGGCCATGGACTACTGCGCACAGGCGCTGATCCGTGCCGGCCACCAGCCAACCGAAATGGTCGGCATCTATGCCCGCAACATGCCGGAGTGGACCCAGGCTGATCTCGGCATCCTTGCCGCACGCGGCGTCAGCGTCCCTATCTACCCCACCAGTACGCTCGATCAGCTGCGCTACATCGTCAAAGATGCCGGCATCAAGGTACTGTTCGTTGGCGAACAACCCCAGTTCGATCAGGCGCTGCAACTGATTGAAAGCGGCGAGATCCGCCAGCTCATCGCCCTCGACGGCAGCGTCAATCTGCGCGGCTGCGAGCAGGCGAGTCACTTCCAGACATTTCTGGTCTCCGGCAACCATCAGCCCAGTGAGCAGGAACTGCGAGTACGGGAAACCCAGTACCGGATGGATGATCTGCTGACCCTGATCTACACCTCCGGCACCACAGGCGAGCCCAAGGGGGTCATGCTCGACTTCAGCAACATCGCCGCCTGTTTCGAGATGCACAACAGCCGCCTCGACCTCAATCAGCAGGATGTGTCGCTCTGCATGCTGCCGCTCAGCCACGTGTTTGAGCGGGCCTGGAGCTACTACGTGCTCTACTGTGGTGCCGAGAACGTCTATATCCGCGATCCGCAGAAGGTGATGGATGTGATTGGCGAGGTGCAGCCGACCGTGATGTGTGCCGTGCCGCGCCTCTACGAGAAGGCCTACGCCATGATCCAGGCCAAAGTTGCTCAGGCTCCGGCTCTGCGCCGCGCCCTGTTTGGCTGGGCGACAAAGGTCGGCAAGCAGATGGTTGCCACCCGTCAGGCGGGCAAGTCCGCCTCCCCGCTGCTCTACGGCCAGCTCTGGCTCGCCGAGCGACTGGTGTTTCGCAAGCTGCGCGCCCGTTTTGGCGGCCGCACCCGCTTCCTGCCGGTGGCGGGCGCCCGTCTGGCCGACGATGTGAACCTCTTCTTCCAGGCGATGGGGCTCAACCTCAAGTACGGCTACGGCATGACCGAAACCACCGCCACCGTCTGCTGCTACGAAGACAGCCAGTTCAAGCTCGGCTCCATTGGCACGGCACTGAACGGCATCGAGGTGAAGCTGGGTGAGAACAACGAACTGCTGGTGCGCTCCCCGACCGTGATGCGCGGCTACTACAACAAGCCGGACGCGACTGCCGAAGTGATGACCGAAGATGGCTTCCTGCGTACCGGCGATGCCGGTGAGCTCGACAGCCAGGGCAATATCTACTTCACCGAACGTCTCAAGGAGCTGATGAAGACCTCCAACGGCAAGTACGTGGCCCCGCAACTGGTGGAAGGGACCATCGGCAAGGATCGCTTTATCGAGCAGATCGCCATCGTCGCCGATGCTCGCCACTTCGTCTCGGCACTGATCGTGCCCTGCTTCGAGTCGCTGGAGGAGTACGCCCGCTCCATCAACCTGCAATACCAGTGCAAGACCGAGCTGCTGCGCCACTCCCGGGTGATGGAGTTCTTCGAAGCCCGCATCGCCGATCTGCAAAAAGAGCTGGCCAAGTTCGAGCAGGTGAAGAAGTTCACCCTGCTGCCGAGCGCCTTCTCCATGGAGCTGGGTGAACTGACCCCCACCATGAAGCTGCGCCGCAAGATCATCGAGGCCAAGTACCAGAGCGAAATCGAGGCCATGTATAACCACGTCTGATATCGCTCTGGTTCAGAGAAATCAAAAAGCCGCTCACTCGAGCGGCTTTTTGTTGGCACTTTGGTCGGTACGAACCCGCCTTCAGGCCGTAGTGGTAGTGGTACCGAAGTAGTCGGCCAGGAAGTCATCGAACGACAGGCTGTCGCTGCGCTCGCGTTCGCGCTGCTTGGCCAGCGAATCCTTCGCCTCACCGGCAAAGTAGGCCTCATCCCAGTACTGCAGCTCCCCTGCCAGCAGCTCCTCGCGATAGCGGGTCGCCAGCTTGTCGCCGTAGCAGCCGTTGTCCTTGCCACTCTCCAGCAGCTCCTTGAGCATGCGGGCGGAATAGGTGAGCTCGGGGTTGAGCAGCTTCTCGCGATGCATCGCCAGCGTCTCGCGATAGCGGTTGCGGCCGCAGCAGCGATCCAGCAGATCGGCCACCTGAGCCAGCTCGTCAAACAGTTTGAGGCCGTACTCTTTGAGGCCAATGGCATTGCCCTGCTCATCTTCAAGCATCAGGCCGGGACGACGCCCTTCCAGCACCACCTTGTTCTGGTTGCGGCGGTTGCGGGCAATCTCCTCGTCACTCAGCACCGGAGAGGGGCGCAGCAGGCACCAGACCAGGAACAGATCGAAGAAGCGGATCTGATCCGCATCGATGCCGAGTGGGGTGAAAGGGTTGACGTCCACAGTCCGCAGTTCGATGTATTCGATGCCGCGCTGATCCAGCGCATCCGAGGGCTTCTCGCCACTGCGCGGGGTGCGCTTGGGGCGGATCGGGGCGTAGAGCTCATTCTCCAGCTGCAACACGTTGTCGTTGAGCTGACGATACTCCCCATCCACCTTGACCCCGATCTTGGCAAAGTCGGGATTGTGGGTGTTGATGGCGCGGCGCAGGCTGCTGACATAGGCCGGCAGATTGTCGTGGCTGATCTTGAGCCCAGCCTGGGCGCTGTTGGTGTAACCGAGATCGGAGAGACGCAGCGCGGTGGCGTAAGGCAGATAGAGGGTACCCTTGCCGGTCTTCTCGAACGGCAGGTTGCTCTTGCGCCCTTTGAGGAAGGATTCGCAGATGGCCGGGGAGGCGCCAAACAGATAGGGCACCAGCCAGCCGAAGCGGTAGACGTTGCGAATAAGCCCCATGTACTTGTCGGAGATAAAACGCTGGCTGCAGCACCCTTCGCACACCAGATCCTGCCACTCGCACCAGAAGCTGTCGGGCATGGAGAAGTTGAAGTGCACTCCGGCGATCACCTGCATCAGGCTGCCGTAGCGGTTCTTCAAGCCCTGACGGTAGAGAGTCTTCATCTTGCCGATGTTGGAGCTGCCGTACTGGGCCAGCCGGATGCTCTCTTCCCCGCCGACGAAGCAGGGCATGGAGAGCGGCCAAATCCGCTCGTCACCCAGATGCTGAATCACATGGTGATGGATGTCGCCGAGCTGCTCCATCAGGCTGTCGATGGAGTCGGTGGCCGGGGTGATGAACTCCAGCAGGCTCTCCGAGTAGTCGGTGGTGATATTGGGATGGGTCAGGGCCGAGCCCAGTGCCCGGGGATGGTCACTCTGGGCGAGTCGGCCATCCGGCGTGATGCGCAGGCATTCACGTTCGATCCCGCGCCGGATCCCCTTGAGCGCGGTGAGGCGCTCCGGTGATCCCAACGCATTCAGCAACTCGGTGAGCGACAAGCTTGTTGTAGTCATATTCACGGCTCATGTGAGGCCGCCCCATCCGGGGCGGCTCTTGATTTTTATAAAGCGTCAGTTACGGCAACTGCAGCGGATAGATGGGAAGATGAAGCTCCTTCAAGGGTTTTTCAAGCTTTTGCTTGTCTCCCACCACCACGATCACCATGTCGGCCGGATTGAGCCAACGGGCGGCACTGGCCTTCAGCGCCTCGGGCGACACCGTCTTGATCAGGTTGTTCTGGGCCTGCACATAGTCCGGTTTCAGGTCATACATCACCATCTGCAGCAGGAAGCCCGCCTTCTGGCCCAAGGTCTCGTAAGAGAGGGCATCCTGCTGGGAGACAGCGCTGCGCATATAGGCCAGCTCGACCGGCGTCGGGCCGCTCTTGCGGTAGTTGTCCATCTCCTTGAGGAACTGGCGAATGGCATCGACGGTCGCATCGGCCCGCACATTGGCGCCGGTGGCGAAGGTACCCACCTCGCGGTTGGCGGAAAAGCCGGAGCTGGCGCCGTAGGTGTAACCCTTGTCTTCCCGCAGGTTGAGGTTGATGCGGCTGTTGAAGTTGCCACCCAGGTTGAAGTTCATCAGCCCGGCGGTGAAGTAATCCCCCGTGGTATCGAACGGCATGGCGCGACGACCGATGCGGATCACCGACTGAGGCGCCCCCGGTTTGTCGACCAGATAGATGCCCGGCTTGGCCTGCTCACCCTTGAGCTTGAGATCCCCCAGAGTCGGCGTGGCCCCCTTCCACTCGGTCAGGAAGCCAAGTTGCTCCTCGATCTGCTTCTGCTCCACATCACCAACCACCACCACTTTGGCGTTGGTGGGGTTGTAGTAGGCCTGATAGAAGTGCTTCACATCCGCCAGGGTCAGCTTGGCCACATCGGCCGCTACCCCGTCGGTAGGTTGACCGAGGCGGTTCTGCTTGCCGTAGACCAGCTCGCGGAAAGCCTGCCCGGCCAGCCACTCGGGTTGCTGTTGGGCCTGTTGCATCCCTTGCAGCAGCTGCGCCTTGACCCGCTCGAAGTCCGCCTCCCGCATGCCCGGGCGCTCCAGCACCTCGCGCACCAGCGCCAGGGTCTGGGGCAACTTGTCCGCCAGCGAGCTGACGGTGATGAGGTTGTTGTACTGGGCGCTGGAGACATCAATGCTTGAGCCCAGCTTTTGCAGCTCGTCGCTCAGCTGAGCCTCGGTCAGGCGCACCGTGCCCTGCCCCATCATGGCGGCAGTCAGATTGGCCAGCCCAAGTTGCCCCTTATCTTCGGCACGAATGCCGCCCGGCAGGGCAATCATGATGGAGACGGCGGGGATCTCGTCACTCTTGGTGCCGATGATCTCGATGTTCTTGTCGAGCTTGCCGTGCCAGATGGCGGGCACCTTGACGCTCACCGCCTCACTCGCCTTGGGCTGCACGCTGCGATCGAAATTGTCTTTTACCGGTCGTTCGGCCAGCGCTTCGTCATGCTTGCTGTAATCCGGCAACTCACGCTTGGCGGGGGTAAAGTTCGGGGTGGCGACCTGCCAATCCGCCTTGCCCTTGGGCACCACACTCAGCACCACCGCAGGCTTGCCGGCGATGAACTTGTCGTAGGCGGCCTTCACCTGCTCCGGGGTTACCTTGCCGATGGCATCGAGGGTCTTGAACACATAGTTGGGATCCTGGGTAAACACCTGACCCATGGCGAGCTGGCTCACCTTGCCGGAGACGCTGTCCAGACCCCAGATGGCGGAGGCACGGTACTTGGCGATCGCCTTCTCCAGATCCTCCGGCTTGAGGCCGCGCTGGGCGAACTCGCCGATCACCTTGTCCACCTCCCCCTTGAGGGTCTTGAGGCTGCCATCCTGCGACGGATTGGGGTAGGCGTAGACCGTCAGGGTACAGGCCAGCTCTTCACAGTAGTGGGACGCCCCCACATCGATCGCCTTGCCGGTTTTCACCAGCGACTGGTAGAGCATGGAGCTGGCGGAGCCGCCCAGCACGTCGGCAAACATGTCGAGTGCCGGTTCCTGCGGATCGCCAAGGGAGACGGTGGGGTAGCTGATATAGAGCAGCGGCAGGTGCACCTTGTCCTGCAGCGTCACGTAGCGGGTCTCGGGCAGGGTCACCAGCTTTGGCGTCGGCTCGGCCACGTCCGGACCACGCGGGATGGAGCCGAAGTACTTCTCGATCCATTCGAGGGCCTGCTTGCTGTCAAAGTCGCCGCCCAGAGTCAGGGTGGCGTTGTTGGGGCCATACCAGCGCAGGAAGAACTGCTTGAGGTCGTTCACATCGACCCGG
Source organism: Aeromonas sp. R4-2 (assembly GCF_040908295.1). NCBI lineage: Bacteria > Pseudomonadati > Pseudomonadota > Gammaproteobacteria > Aeromonadales > Aeromonadaceae > Aeromonas > Aeromonas sp. R4-2. The sequence goes on from NZ_JBFODL010000016.1 coordinate 56,016, forward strand.
TCGAGATCTTCCACGTAACCGATAGGCTGCCAGGAGTAGGGGTGAGTACGCGGATAGAGCGCCTCTCCTACCTTCTCGCTCACCAGCCCGTATGGCTGGTTATCGACCCGCTGGGCCCGCTCGTTCTTGACGGTGGCGCGCTGGATCTCGAACTTCTTCTGGCTCACCGCATCAAGCAGGAAGCCCATCCGATCCGCCTCCAGCCAGAGCACTTTTTCCAGCTGGTTGGCAGGCACGGTTTCGTAGTAGTTGGTGCGGTCCTTGTTGGTGGTGCCATTCATGTCACCACCGGCCTCGTTGATGATCCGCATATGCTCCTGATCACCGACGTGTTTCGAGCCCTGGAACATCATGTGCTCAAAGAAGTGGGCGAAACCGGACTTGCCGACCGTCTCGCGGGATGAACCGACGTGATAGGTCACATCGAGGTGCACCAGCGGATCGGAGCGGTCAGGGGCCAGGATCACGGTCAGGCCGTTGTCCAGCTTGTACATCTGGTAGGGGATGGCGAGCTTGCCCTCCTCCTTGCCCTGTTCGGCGATCAGGGTCGGTGCCGCCAGCACCGGCAGGGTGAAGCCCAGCAGAATCGTTAAAGGTATGACTTTGTTCACGGTAACCTCGTGAGTGACAAAAACAGGCTAGAAAATGTGACTGGCCAGCAGAAAAACCAGGGCATAACGGAACAATTTACCGAGCCCGATCAAAATGAGAGAGCGCCAGAAGGAGAGGCGCAGCCAACCGGCCAACAGACAGAGACCATCACCGACCACCGGCGTCCAGGCAAGCAGCAGACACCAGTGACCATGTTGTTTGAGCCAGCCTAAGGCTTTTTGTTCCCCACGGCCTTGAAAATCTTCCGGTTTTTTCTTGAAGGTGGCGAGCCAGCCGAGCCACCAGGTGGTCATGGAGCCGAGGGTATTGCCCAGCGTCGCCCACAGCAGCAGGCTCGCCATGCTCCACTCCCCCTTGGCCGCCATGGCCCCCAGCAGCACTTCGGAGCTGCCGGGCAGCAGGGTGGCGGAGGTAAAGGCGCTTAAAAAGAGCCACCCCAGCCCCATCTGCATCAACTCATTCATGCTGCGCTTCCCCACCACAGAGGTAAGGACGAGAGGCACTCAGCAACAACCACACCATGTGCCATCGCCATCATCACGCTCATGCAGGATAACCGTCGGCGGCGGGCATGCGCAGCAGCAGCTTGCCGCGCACATGGCCCCCTTCGATAGCCTGATGGGCCAGCGCCCCCTCAGCCAGAGCGAACTCACCGGCGAGGGTGACCTTCACCTCCCCCTGACGCAGCAGCATCAACATCTGACCCAGCTGCTTCTGGTCGGGGTGAACCAGCATGCCGACCACCTCGATACCCACCGCAGCCCCAGCATCCTTGATCAACTGGGCAGTGATGGTGGGTACCGTCACCAGACGGCCACCCGGCTTGACGCAGGCGAGCGCCGCCTTGCCGCTCTCGCCGCCCACCAGATCCAGCACCAGATCGACCTGACCGGCCTCTGCCACCACCCGTGCGGGCCAGTTCGCATCGTGGTAATCCACCATCCAGCGCGCCCCCAGAGCATGCAGGAAGCCATGGTTGTCGGGGCTGGCGGTAGCCACCACCTCGGCGCCATAGGCGCTGGCAAACTGCACCGCAAGATGGCCGACACCACCGGCACCGGCGAGGATCAATACCCGCTGACCGCTCTGGAGGCCGCCGTGCTCAAGCAGCCCCTGCCAGGCGGTGAGACCGGCCAGCGGCAGCGCAGCCCCCTGCAGCAGGTTCACTCCGTCGAGCTTGACCAGCTCACTCTCGCTTGCCACCACAGACTCCCCGTAGCCACCGGCGGTGAGGGGAAAACCGACCATGCCGCACACCCGATCCCCCTCGATCAGCGAGGTCACGCCGGGGCCCACCTTCTCTACCACGCCGGAAATGTCATAACCCGGTGTCCAGGGCAGCTTGTCCTTGTTCTGGGCCGCCGCCCAGCCAAGACCGGCGCGGGTTTTGGCATCGATGGGATTGACCCCCGCAAAGCAGATGCGTACCCGCACTTCGCCATCGGCTGGCACCTTATCGAGGGAAGGGTTGAGCTTGAGTACCGAGGGGTCACCGAATGCGGTAATCTGTAGTTGCGTCATTGCACAATCCATCCTGTTGATTGATCAAGGGTCAACAGAATAACAGCGAGGACACCATGGCTCGAATGTTTCTTATTCCTCTGTTGCTGGCACTGGGGTGGTGGGCGTTTCTGCTCTACTTCCACATCCCGCTCAAACAGGGGGCCAAGGGGTTTTACTGGATCATCGGCATCGGTGGCGGACTGGCCGCCTTCCTCAGCCTGATGATGGTGCTGACTCACTGAGTGCCACAGCCACTCGATAACGAAAAAGGCCACCGCGTTCCGGTGGCCTTCTCACTATCCGGGTTGCTGCTCCAGCGCCGGATTGAGGTAGTAGTGGCGATTGCTCCCCTGCCCCAGCACCCCTTGCGACAGCAGATGGTGGAACACCCGATCCACCTCCTCCAGTGAGAGTGACAGCGCCTGTGCCACCGAGCGCTTGCTGCACTTGAGCTCACCGCTCACCAGCGCACCGCGCACCTGCGCCAGCACTTCGGGGGCGGGCTCGGGGGGCATGATGGGCTCTGGCTGGGCTGCCATCGCCAACGCCTCCTGCGCCTCTCTGCGAGCTTGATCCTGCTGCCCGCGCCACATCCGGCGAAAGCGGTTCTCCTCGCCGATCAGACTGACGAAGAAGGCACCGAACACGTCGAGCAGTACCGAGAGGAAGCAGACCAGCAGGAACTGCACCTGACTGATGCTCATTCCCACCCCGTTCGCCAGACTGCTCATCAGCCCCAGCATGGAGGATTGTTCGTTGACCGGCTTGGCATCGCGCTGCTGACGCAGCTCATCCTGCTGCAAGCGCAGCTTGGTGTTGGCGTGCTGCAACGAGGAAACGCCGCTGGAGATGCGCTCCAGCTCGATGTATTTGCGGGCCGCCTCTTCGTTGAGCTGGATCTGCCGCTCGATGCTGGCGATCTGCTCGTCGAAACGGGCAAGCTCCCGCTCGTGGCGCGCCTGCTGGCTCAACACCGTATTGGTGGCGCTGTTGATGCCACCGATACTGCCGCCGATGGAGATGGCCGCCAGCACGCTGTAGAACAACAGCGACCAGAAAGCACCACTCAAATCCCGCCGCGCCTTGCGCTCGCCGTACTCGTACCAGACGTAAAACTTGCCCAGCTCGAAGATGATGGCCAAGCCGCCGAACAGCCACTTCATCAGCGGGTTGTCATCGATGGAGAGGAACAGCAGCAGGGAGAAGATAATGGAAGCCAGAATGGCCAACCCGGTGAAACTGTATACCGTCGTCAGAGCAAACCACCCCTTGGGGTAGCGCAATGTGGAGGAGTCCTGTGTGGTCATGATGAAGGGGGGTGCTGTGCAGGAAAAGTTGGCTGCCGATTATAGTCGCCAGACTCGCCCAGAGAAGGGCAAATGACTGAATTCCTTCAGATTGGCAACCAGCTGCCCAGAGTGCGACCAAAACGGACAAATCGGCAGCAGAAAAGCGATACAATCCCTCCCTGACTTGATCATGTGGTGAGATGGGGAACAGTTCCGCCCGGGTTCAGCTCCGGTCTGTACACTCATCCACCGTTGCAATTATCCGAGGCCATCATGAACAGTACGACCACCTTGCTACTCTCCCTTCTTCTGGTTACCGGCGGCGCCGCTGCGACACAGCAATATCCAGAGAGCGGTGGCACCGAATTTTCCGTCGATGAGCTTAAATTCAATCTGGACTGGGATGACAAACAGTTCGGCTGGACCCAGAACGACTGCCTCACTCTGGATATCGGGGAGACCTCCACCGTCGACTGCAAGGCGGTCAAATTCAATCTGGAAGATGAAGAGAATCGCAACCAGCCACCGAAAACCAACCAGGTCCCTGCCAACTCGCAGAGCGACCAGTAACAACAGGAGTACCCTTGCGATGACCCAAGCTAAACACAACCCCGTTATCCGACGCGGCGCCCTGCTGCTTTCCCTGCTCATGGCGCACGGCATCGCGGTTGCGGCACCGCCAAGCAAAAATAGCGATGGCATCAAGATCTCCGGTGATGACATCAAGATCAATCTCGACTGGGATGACAAGGAGTACGACTGGTGGCAAGACAACTGTCTGGATCTTGGCATTGGCGACAGCCGGATCAAACTCAACTGCGACAAGATGGATGGCAAGTACCGGGATCACTACAACCGCAGCATCCACAGCGGCAATAACCCGGGACAGGGTCACGACAAACAGAAGGATAAAAACAAGGGTAACGGCAAGAAGAACTGAACTCCCTCTCCTGATGCAGCAGGGGCTTGATGCCCCTGTGCTGATTGTTTTACCAATAATTCTCCGCACTGATATTGCCCGGCGCCCGCCGCAGGTTCTTGGCCAACCCCAGCACCAGCAAGGTCTGCTGGGTCTCTTTCACCATCTCCGGATTGCCGCAGATCAGCACCTGACTCAGCTCGGGTGAAAACTCCAACCCCACTCGATCCTGCAACTGGCCATTGGCAATCGCCGCCGGGATCCGCCCTGCCATTGCATCGGGCCAGGGCTCGCGGCTGACAAAGGGGACATAGCGAAAGCGCTCGCCATATTGCTCGGCAAAGCTGGCGATCAAATCCTGATAGCTCAGCTCCTCGCCTTTACGTACCCCATGCACCAGCACCAGATTCTCGAAACGGTTGAACGCCTCACCATCTGCCAGCATGGAGAGGAAGGGGCCGATGGCAGTGCCGGTCGAGAGCAGCCAGAGATCGCGCCCGGCGGGCACCTCATCCAGCGTCAGAAAGCCGGTGGCCTGGGATTGCACCAGCAGGGTATCGCCTGCTTGCAGCGAGCCGAGCGAGGGGGTCAGCTCACCGCTCGGGATCTCGACCAGATAGAACTCGTGGTATGGCGCAGAGGGGGGATTGACGAAGGAGTAGGCGCGCTGAATGCGGCGATCGCCCTGCTCGAGGGCCAGCTTGGTGAATTGGCCTGCCTTGTAGGGAGCCAGCTCGGCCGCTACCCGCAGGGAGAAAAGGGTGGGTGTCCATTCGATGCGTTCGATGACGCGGCCTTCTACCCAAGCCATAAGGATCTCCTCCAGTGGAACAGACCTTCACTCTACCCCCGGGCCGGAAAATAAAAAACCCGCGCAAAAGCGCGGGTTTTCTCTGCAAAAGCGAATCGCTATTACAGGGCAACAACCTGGATCTGTACGGTTGCTTTAACGTCAGCGTGCAGCTGAACAGCAACTTCGTAGTCACCGGTGTTACGCAGAACGTTGCCCATGCGGACTTCGCTCTTGGCAACGGCTACGCCGGCAGCAGTGATGGCTTCAGCCACGTCACGGGTACCGATGGAACCGAACAGCTTGCCTTCGTCGCCAGACTTGGAAGCGATAACCACGGTAGCCAGTTCGGCCAGCTTGGCAGCACGCTCTTCAGCAGCAGCTTTGTTGGCAGCCAGTTTGGCTTCCAGCTCAGCGCGACGAGCACCGAAAGCTTCGATGTTGGCCTTGGTGGCCATAACAGCTTTGCCTTGCGGGATCAGATAGTTACGGGCATAACCAGATTTCACGGAAACTTGGTCACCCAGACCGCCCAGTTTGGCGATTTTGTCGAGCAGGATAACTTGCATTACCTTTCCTCTATAAATTTCGTTGAGTTAGGCTTAAGTGCCGGGCCGATTCTTACTTGTTGTGCAGATCGGTGTACGGCAGCAGAGCCAGGTAACGAGCACGCTTGATGGCGCGTGCCAGCTGACGCTGATACTTGGCGCGGGTACCGGTGATACGGCTCGGTACGATCTTGCCAGATTCAGTGATGTAGTTTTTCAGAGTAACGATATCTTTGTAGTCGATCTCGGTAACGTTCTCGGCGGTGAAGCGGCAGAACTTACGACGACGGAAATAACGTGCCATGGCCTTTATCCTCTAGTCAGTGATCCAGAATTACTCTTCGGAAGCAGCTTCAGTAGCTTCTTCGCGGCGCTCGTCGTCACGACGGGTGAAGCGCTCTTCTTTGGCCTTGGCCATCGGAGAAACTTCAGTCACGGCGTGCTTGGTGCGCATGATCATGTTGCGGATAACGGCATCGTTGAAGCGGAAGTTGGTTTCCAGCTCATCGATAACGGCTTGCTCTGCTTCTACGTTCATCAGAACGTAGTGGGCTTTGTGCAGTTTGTCGATCGGGTAAGCCAGCTGACGGCGGCCCCAATCTTCCAGGCGATGAATGGTACCACCGGAGGTGGTGATGGCGCCGGTGTAACGCTCGATCATGCCGGGAACTTGCTCGCTCTGGTCCGGATGAACCATGAAGACGATTTCGTAATGACGCATTTTAGCTCCTTACGGATTAATTCAGCCTCCGCCCAGGTGCAGCCAGACCTCGGAGGCAAGGAACATAAAGGTGTTTAGTCGCTGCTTTTCTAGGGCGGCGTATTGTACGAAATCACATCCCTCACTGCAACTGACTGCCTTAAATGTTTTTCCCGATGGAAATCATCAGAAACAACAATTGATAATGATTATCACTTAGATCTATTCTCTCTCCATATCCTTATGGAGGGTGATGCCATGCAACCCGCACTGACGACTACGATTCCAGCCCGCAAATTCAAACTGACCCTGCTCGGGCCTGCCTTTATCGCCGCCATCGGCTATATCGACCCGGGCAACTTCGCCACCAATATTCAGGCGGGCTCTACCTTTGGCTACCAGTTGCTCTGGGTAGTGGTATGGGCCAACCTGATGGCCATGCTGGTGCAGACCCTCTCGGCCAAGCTCGGCATCGTCACCGGCAAGAATCTGGCGGAACACATCCGCGACCGACTGCCAAAACCGGCGGTCTGGGCCTACTGGGTGCAGGCAGAGGTCATCGCCATGGCCACCGATCTCGCCGAATTTATCGGCGCCGCAGTGGGCTTCAAGCTGCTGCTTGGCGTGACCTTGCTTGAAGGGGCCTGTATCACCGCCGTGGTGACCTGGGGGATCCTGATGCTGCAATCCCGTGGTCAGAAACCGCTGGAGTTCGTGGTCGGTGGCCTGCTGCTGTTTGTCGCGGCGGCCTACATCGTCGAGCTGATCTTCTCCCGCCCCCATCTACCCAGCCTGCTGGAGGGCGCCCTATTCCCCGGTCTGCCCAACAGCGATGCCGTCTATCTGGCCGCCGGTGTGCTCGGTGCTACCGTGATGCCCCACGTTATCTACCTGCACTCGGCACTGACCCAGCACACGCAGGATCAGGGTTCAGTCAGCCAGCGGCTGCACACCACCCGGGTCGATGTGGCGATTGCCATGACTATCGCCGGCTTCGTCAATCTGGCGATGATGGCGATGGCGGCTGCAGCGTTCCACAGCTCGGGCCACCAGCAGGTAGCGAAGCTGGAATCCGCCTACCAGACCCTCACTCCGCTGCTGGGTCAGGCTGCCGCCACCCTGTTTGGCCTCTCGCTGGTCGCCTCCGGCATCAGCTCTACCGTGGTGGGCACCCTGGCCGGGCAAGTGGTGATGCAGGGCTTTGTCCGCTTTACCATCCCGCTCTGGCTGCGTCGCGCCATCACCATGGCTCCCGCCTTCGTGGTAATCGCTATGGGGCTCAACACCACCGAAATTCTGGTGTTGAGTCAGGTGATCCTGAGCTTTGGCATCGCGCTGGCCCTGATCCCGCTGTTGATGCTGACCGGCGATCGGGCGCTGATGGGGCAACATCGCAACCATCCGGTCACACAAGCCGTCGGCCGCCTTATCGTTGCGCTGGTGATCGGGCTCAATGCCTATCTGCTGGTCGCCATGATCTAGCGAACCGTAAAACCGAGAATAGAGGCTCATTAACTCTGGTTAATGAGCCTCTTCGCACTTTGGCGTATGCTGCCGCTTTCTCTTCTCATTTATCGTTGCGGGAGCCTTGCCATGGAACATACCCGAGCCAGCTTCGTACTGGGCCATCATCAAGAGCAGGCCAGCGTGGTCTGCTGCCAGCGCGGTGACACCACGCTGCTGGTCACCGACCTCACCCCCTTTCATCCCCAGAGCCACCTCTGGCCCGATCAGCCGGGGGATGTGGGCCATGTTCGCTGGGAAGGGGGCGAAGCAACCATTGGCCCTTGCCGAATGGGAGCCATCAGCCCGGATGACGAGCTGTTCGTCGATACTGCCATTCCGGTCAAGCGGGGCGCAGAGGGGTGGCGTTTCGTGGTGGTCCACCCGCTGACCGGAGACCACGCGCTGGCCGTTGGTAGCCAGGTCGAATTGCAAGTAGATAGCGCTGCCCGCCACGCCCTGAGCCTTGGCCATAGCGGCTGCCATCTGGCCGCGCTGGCGCTCAATCGAGTACTAACTCCCTACTGGCGCAAGGTGGTAAGCGAGCGTGATGCTCTGGGCCAGCCCGACTTCGACCGTCTGGCTATTCAAAGCTCTCGGGTCGAGCCTTGCGGATCACGGGAGCAGTACCGCATCGGCAAGAGCCTGCGCAAGAAAGGGGTCAACAGCGAGGCGCTGCTGGCAGATCTGGCGCTGATTGAAGAGAAGGTCAACCAGCAGCTGGCCGACTGGATTGCAGCCGGAGGCGAAATCCGCCGCAGCCGCGCTGGCGAGGCGATCATCGATTCCCGTTACTGGCACTGCATGCTGGAAGGCCAGGAGGTGACCATTCCCTGTGGTGGCACCCATGTTGCCTCGCTCGCCGAGTTGGGAGAGGTCAAGGTAGAGCTCACTCAAGTGGAAGAGGGCTTTGCCATGCTGACTCAGGTCACGCCAACCGGCGCCTGAGTCGCAGACTTGACCACTCAGGGCTAACGCCCAAATTGGCAATAGCGAAGTATCGCAAATGAGGGGGCATCATCGTGCCCCTCAACGTCAGTCATGACGGGCCGATGCTTCTCTTTTAACCACTCCCTGATTAGAATGCGCCTCCCACAGGAGGCACATCACCCATGAGTAGTACCCAACTACGCACCACCCCGGATCGACTTCGTTATCTGGTTCTCTACGAAGGCATCGGGCTGGCACTGGTCGCACCGCTGATCAGCCAGCTGTTCGGTCAGGGCGTCGCCGAGGTCGGTTCGCTGGCCATCTTTTTCTCCATCGTCGCCACCGCCTGGACCTATGGCTGGAACCTGTTGTTTGACAAGGGGTTACTCAAACTTTGCGGGCGCACCACCAAGCGACCACTGGACCGCTTCCTGCACGCGTTTGGCTATGAGGCGAGCTTTATGATGCTCTCCCTCCCCTGCGTCATGTTCTGGCTCGATTTGGGAGTGTGGGACGCCCTGATGCTGGATCTCGGTTTCGTCGCCTTCTACCTCGTCTACATCATGGTCTTTACCTGGGCCTATGAGCGGATCTGGCCGCTGCTATCCAACCCGCAGACGGCATAAGGCCTCAGCCGCAATAAGGCTGACAGAAGGAAAAGTCAGGAAGGACCAATAGGAAGGATGTGAGAATCCCATAAAAACAATGCCAGTCAGCAAGCTGACTGGCATTGGACAAAACAGACTTTCGGACTTACTTGACGGCGTCTTTCAGAGCCTTGCCAGCCACGAATGAAGGCACGTTGGCAGCAGCAATCTGGATCTCTTTACCAGTTTGCGGGTTACGACCGGTGCGGCCTGCGCGGTGGGTGACCTTGAAGGTGCCAAAACCGACCAGTTGCACAGCATCGCCTTCTTTCAAGCTCTGGGTAATACCATTGATGATCTCTTCCAGAGCCACTTTGGCCTGAGCTTTGCTCAGATCTGCTTTGGCGGCAATCGCATCGACAAGTTGAGCTTTGTTCATAACATTTCCTTTATGATCGGGCATTTAGCGCTGGGTCACTCTATGCAAAAAAAAACGCACAGGCAAAGCCTTTATCGAGCCGAACGCGTCAAACGCTGGGGTTTTCATCAAGATCTGCGGAAATAGTCACATTCCACACGCGAAAAACCGTGAGCAGGCCTGAAACCTGCTAGCACGCAGACACAATCCGCTGACTATTTCTTCGCCACTTAACATTATCCCCCCATGGCTATTGACGCTTGCCCAGATTTTCCCTAGTTATAGGTTGTGTCACTGCTCAAACGGCTCGGAATACCGAACAATCGGCCAGCCTTTGCCCCACGGAGGGATAGGGATTATGTTGACGAAACTGGAACAGACCAAGCAGGCGCTGGCAGGCAAGCATAAGGCTATCGACGACTGGCTGGATGCAAGGCAAGCGTTGCTGGTTGGATACATGCAGCTGGCAGGCCTCACTCCGGCGCGGACCAAGCAACGCAGCCTGCCCAAAACAGAAGAGCTGCATCAGTTTTGCGACCGCCTGGTCGACTATGTCAGTGCAGGCCATTTCGAGATCTACCACCACGTCGTCACCGCCTTCGAGCAAGCCAGCGGCGAAACACTGGAGCTGGCCAAGCGCATCTATCCCCATATTCGTAACAGCACTGAATTCGCCCTCGAGTTCAACGACAAATACAGTGATGCCGACGAGGCCCAATTGCTGCTACTGGATGATGATCTCAACGAGTTGGGCCCAGTTCTGGAAGAGCGGTTCAAACAGGAAGACCGCCTGGTCAAGGCGCTTCATGTGGTGGAATCCTTGAGTACCCAGCAAGCCTGAATGCCATTTTCGGAGCAAGTTCAAGATACTGGCAACCAAGGTGGATTACACTCAGAGCAATGACCCTAGCGTCCACACTTATTGCATACAGGAGATGAGCATGTCTGAGCGCCGCCGTTTTGCACGGATCCTCTACTTGACCATGGCAGAACTCACCCAGGGGGAACAGAAGTGGCAGACCCAGCTTGTCGACGTCTCCTTGCAGGGAGCCCTGCTGATCCGCCCCGACGACTGGGAGAGCCGTGACAACAAGGAGTACCAGCTCAGCTTTATCCTGAGCGGTAGCGATATCGAGATCAAAATGCAGGTCGAGCTGACCCACGAAGCCAGCAAGAAGCTGGGTTTCTACTGCCACCACATCGATATCGACAGCGCCACTCACCTCAAGCGGATGATCGAGCTCAACGTCGGTGACGAAGAGCTACTCCACCGCGAGCTGGAACAACTGCTGAGCGAACATCTGGAACATAGCCAGCCCTGATGGCAGGTTCCAGCCCATAAAAAAGAGCGCCGAGGCGCTCTTTTTTCGTTGTGCTGTTGTCTTGACTGGAATGCAGGAGAATTACAGCGCCTCGAGTGCCTCAGACAGCTTCTTGACCGGCACCACTTCCATCCCTTCGATGGGATGCTTGGGGGCATTGGCGTGCGGCACGATTGCGCGACGAAAACCGTGTTTGGCCGCCTCCTGCAACCGCTCCTGACCGGACGGCACCGGGCGAATTTCACCAGAAAGACCCACTTCGCCGAACACCACCAGATCCTTGGGCAGCGCCTGATCTCGGAAGCTGGAGACCATCGCCAGCAGCAGCGCCAGGTCCGCACTGGTCTCCTCGACCTTGACCCCGCCGACCACGTTGATGAAGACATCCTGATCCGCCATCTGCAACCCGCCGTGACGGTGCAGCACCGCCAGCAACATAGCGAGCCGATTATGATCCATCCCAACCGCCACCCGGCGCGGGTTGGAGAGCTGGGAGTAGTCCACCAGCGCCTGCAACTCCACCAGCAGCGGTCGGGTACCCTCCCAGATCACCATGACGATGGAACCGGGCGCCTGCTCCTGCCCCCGGCTGAGGAAGATGGCGGAGGGGTTGCTCACCTCGCGCATCCCCTGTTCGGTCATGGCAAAGACCCCCAGCTCGTTGACCGCACCGAAGCGGTTCTTGTGGGAACGCAGAGTCCGAAAACGGGAGTCATGGCCACCATCGAGCAGCACAGAGCAGTCGATGCAGTGCTCCAGCACCTTGGGACCAGCCAGACTGCCATCCTTGGTCACATGACCCACCATAAAGATGGCCACATGATTCTGTTTGGCGTAGCGGGTCAGCAGCGCCGCCGCTTCACGCACCTGAGAGACAGAACCGGGGGACGATTGCACATCCGCCACATGCATCACCTGAATGGAGTCGATCACCATGATCTGCGGCTGCTCCTGCTGGGCAATCAGGCAGATCTGCTCGACGCTGGTCTCGGAAAGCATCCGCAGCTTGTCGGTGGGCAGCCCAAGGCGGTTGGCCCGCATCGCGACTTGCTGGAGCGACTCCTCGCCGGTGACATAGAGGGTTTTCATCCGCTCTGCGAGACCACACATGGTCTGCAGCAGCAGGGTCGACTTGCCCGCCCCCGGGTTGCCGCCGATCAAAATGGCTGAGCCTGGCACCACACCGCCACCAAGCACCCGATCCAGCTCCTTGAAACCTGAGGTAAAACGGGGAATTTCGGTGGTGGCGATCTCTGCCAGTGTCTGTACCTGACTGCCGACCGCGCCGGCATAACCGGTGTAACGGGCACTCTTGCCAGCGGGGCTCACCGAACCGAGGCGCACCTCGGTGATGGTATTCCACTCCTTGCACTCGCTGCATTGACCTTGCCAGCGTGTGAAGTCGGCACCACATTCGGAACAAACATAAGCAGTTTTATTTTTGGCCATTGATAACTCGGGGACAGGATGAATTCCTGCTTGATATACTTGTTTGCGACCGACAGATCAAACCCAGAATCGGAAAAGTGACTTTCCGTGGCAGGAACAAATGGATTCAGAACACCAGCAACATCTGATTGAACAACTCGTCCCCTTGCTGCGGGAGAAAGATTTCGAGGAGATCTTCAACCGCATGACTCAGGAGGAAAACAGCAACAGCCGTTTTCTGATCAAGATGGAGCTCAAGCGCAAGTGCTCCCCCTGCCGCAGGGTCATCGACATGCGCGATGAGCTGGAGGATGAGTGCCTGGTGCATGAGTTCGACGGCATCACTCACTTCATGCCCGCCGATGCGATTGCCCTGTTCCAGTCCCAGTGCTATCTCTACCGCGATATCTATACCCTCGGTGTCTACGAGGCGCTGCAACAGTGGCAAAAACAGCACCACAACGCCCGCGTGGATGGTCAGCTGTCGCCGCCGGCCAGCCCCTTCCGGCAATATGATGTCAACACCATTGCCTTTGCCAGCTACTACGGCCGCCGTCAGGAGCGGATGCACTTCAGCTCGCCGGTGCTGATCAAGTTCCAGGATGGTGAGAAGCTGTTCGCCAAGAGTTCCGATCTCTCGCTGGGTGGCATGCGGGTCTCGGTTCCCTATCTGCCGAACTATCACACCGGCGCCCAGGTGGAGGTCTTCTTTACCGGACTGGAGCGGGACACCCCTAATCCGGTGCTGCACCAGCCAGTCGGCTATCAGATCCTCGGCGAAGAGAGCAAAGAGGGGAAATACTGGCTGCGGCTGGTGCGCTCCGGCGAACAGCCCGCCTTCGATGCCTTCCTCAGCGACTTTATCGATGCCAACAAGATCCGCTATCGGGTCAGTGTCGACTATCTGCTCTCCGCCGCCATCATCAAGGGGTATGAGCAGTTCTATCTGCCACGGATGACCGGTATGCCGCTGTTCTTCGGCACTGGCGACAGCCCCAATCTCGAGATTGCCCTGCGTACCGAGAACAACCAGCACCTGCTGGAGTATTGGCGCGATGAAAAAAACCGCGATGCCCTCGCGGGGCTTTTCAGCGCAGAGCGGATGAAACGGCTCTGCCCGGCCCCCGGCACCACCACCGAGACCATCATCTACTGCTTTACCCACACGGTGCGCAGCCACATCTACTTCTTCTCCGCCACTGCCGAGGAGCTGCGCCAGAGTGGCCTCACCGCCCTCTTCTTCCAGGTGGGCTCCCGCCGCCCCAGCTGGCGAGTCTACAAGTTCACGCTGGAGGCGTGCGATCTGGTCGAAGCGGATGTGGGGCAACTGCAAGGGCAGGACAACCCGCAGTTGCAAGATATCCTGCTGCTCGAGCGGCTCAAGCAGATCGGCTACTGCGGCCTGCTGCAGGAGATCGGCCTGGAATCCCAGCGGGAAGAGTTCCATCAGGAAGGGGTCAGCAACAACGCCAACGAGCTGCAACGCTTTGGTCACGAGCAGGGGGTTGCCCCGTTCGAGATCGAGACCCTGCACTATGTTCAGCTGCGCAAGGAGTCGCGCTACATCCACAAGACGGCGGTCGCCATCCATCACAACGGCAAATCCTGGATCGGCTGGACCCGCGACATCTCGATCCACGGCCTGCAAATCGAGCTGGAAGATGCCTTTATCGGCGAGAAGAACGATGTGGTGACCATCGCCCTGCCCCGCTTGCAGGAGCTCTCCAAGAGCATGGATTTGCAGCGCCTCTCCTACCGGCTGGTCAGTCTCAACATGACCCGCACCGTGCTGCACCTCTGCATCGAAGGGGATTCGGATCGCCATACCGGCCGCCAATTCTTCAGCCTGCTGATCGAGAGCAACCAGAACAAGCTCAAGGCGGCGCAGGAGCAGCGCCGCTATCGTGGGCTGGCGCGGGCACTGCGCAACATCTATACCCACCACCTGTTCAACTCGCCGGTCTATGTCAACAAGCTGAAAGGCGCGCCCAAACCGGCCTCCATCGGCAAGTCTCTGCAACCGCGCAGTCTGCAGCGGCTGCTGCAAGCCTGTGCCGAGCTGCCGGAGCAGGAGAACCTCTACCCGCTGTTTCAGGGGGAGCTGCTCAAGGAGCTGCTGATGAACCCGCTGCGTGCCATCGAGCGGGAGGACAAACCGAGAGAGGACGAGGTCTATATCGCCAGCATCCAGACCAAGGCCGGCCTGCCCATCTTCAGCAGCCGGCTGGCCAGCAGCTTTGCCAACCTCAAAGAGAAGCGTCAGTTCATCGAGCTGGCGCAGCAGCAGGGGGAGTTCTACTCGGTGCTGGTCGGTATCTCCCGTACCGGACGGCCCGACACCAACTTCATCGCCAACGAGCTGGACTACATCGCCAAGTTCGCCATCCACAAGGCGCGCAAGCTGGAAGAGGAGCTATGGAGCGTGGTGGGGGTGGGCGAACTGACCGATACCACCCAGGCCACTCTGTTCCGCTTTGGCATCACGCCACCACTGAACTGAAGATCCGGAAACAGACAAAAATGAAACAGGGCGCTCGAGGCGCCCTGTTTTTTGTCATGCCGCCTGCGGGTTGAGCAGCCAGTCGAGGATCTGGGGGAAGTGATCCTCCTGGGCCTGCGGGGCGGTCAGCATATTGATGTGGTCGTAATCGAGGCGGTTGCCGTTGTCCCGCCCCAATCGGGTGTGACGAGTTGCCGAACCCATCTCGTCGCTGAAGCGGCGCACATCGGTCGGGTGACCCAGCACCTTGTCCGCTTTGGCCGAAATCATCCAGAGCGGTGGCCAGTTGACCCGTGCCGCCGCCTCGTCATAGGCAAAACCGTCGTGAGGATCCTGCCAGGGGCCGCACTTGACCCAGGGGATGGTCTCCTGCAGATAGCGCAGCGGCTCGTCGTCAGCACCGATCTTCAGAGTGCGAGCAGCCAGAAAACCACGGCGGCGGGCCAGCCAAGGGGCCAGCCGATTCCAGATCAGATCCACCTTCAGCCAGCGCTCGGGATTGTGCACCGACACACCGCGCTTGGTGCCAAAAAACAGCAGGCTGGCCACCTGTTCCGCCAGCTCGGGGAAGCGCACCAGGGTCGAGGCCATGATGACACCGCCCCAGGAATGGGCCACCCAGTGCACCTTGAAGCCATGATGGCGCTCGGCAATCCAGCGCTGCAGGGCGGGCAGATCCTCGGTGATCAGCTCATGCTGACCGTGCTCTGCCTGCTCGGCGATGGCAGGAGTGCTGAGCCCCCGCCCCCGCAAATCAGCCACATAGACCTGATAGCCGTGGCGGGCCAGAAAGCAGGCCAGCCCCTTGCCCGATTCGGTATAGAAAATCCGCCCATTCTCGATGGCGCCGTGCACCATCAGGATCGGCTCTCCATGCACGGCGACCCGGGGTTTGATGTGGCGAACATGCAATTGATGGCCACCACAGGGGATAAACAGAGACTGCTGCAACAATTCCATTTTTATTGGTTTCCTCCTTGAAACACTGTCAGCGCTTGTCCCAACGTTGCTCGCTGCAGGCCCGCGCCGCCAGCAGGCAGATCACCCCCTCCAGATCGTGATGATTGAGGGTGGCCGCCGCCTGCGCCCGCACCAGCGGCTTGGCGTGAATGGCGATGCCAAGGCCCGCGATCCCCATCATTTTGAGATCGTTGGCACCATCGCCGATGGCCACGGTCTGGGCGGCAGCAATGCCGTACTCCTGAGCAAGCTGCTGCAACACCTCGGCCTTGACGCTGGCATCAACAATGCGCCCGCTCACCTTGCCCGTCAGTAGCTCCCCTTCCACCGCCAGCTCGTTGGCGAAGATGGCATCGAGCCCCAGATCGCGCTGCAACTGGCCAGCAAAACGGGTAAAACCGCCGGAGGCAATGGCCACCTTCCAACCCGCCCCTTTGAGGGTATCGACCATCAGCTGCAAGCCCGGCATCCAGGGCATCCATGCCGCCACCTCGTCGAGAATGGTGACCGGCGCCCCTGCCAGAAGGGCCACCCTATTGCGCAGGCTGTCGGAAAACTCCAGCTGGCCCTGCATGGCTGCGGCCGTCACTGCCGCCACCTGCTCGCCAACCCCGGCAAGCCGGGCAATCTCGTCGATGCACTCGATGCGGATCGCGGTGGAGTCCATGTCCATCACCAGCAGGCCGGGCTCGTTCAGGGTCGGTAGCGCGGGCAGATGGCAGAGATCGATCTCCCACTCACCGCTCTTGAGCTCGGCCACCAGCTCGGAAGAGAAGCGATCGCAGCCAAGCAGCAGCAACGGCACGCCCGCCACCTCGGTGGGAGGATAGAGGGTGGCCGCCAACTCCTGTACAGCCAACAGTGACGACAGACGCGCCAGATGGGAGGCGCCCAGTCCCTTGCCAAACAGCACCAACCAGCCGCCAGCCTGCGGAGTCTCTGTCGGTTGCAACGCATCTGCGCTGAGCTGCCAACAGGGTGAGCCGGACAACAACGCGGGCCAATCGGATAACAGAGGGGGGAGCCGGGACAACAACATAAGGGATACGCCTTCCTTGGTGATCAGGGGGTTAACAGTGCTGGCCCAGAGTAGCGTATTGCTTTTTGTACAGGCAAGCGCCAAGATCCCGCCACTCCTTGTTACCATGAGGTCTCGCGCTTGCAGCGTCATCTTCCCATCAAACGTGTTCTCAGCCTGGGTGCCGGTATCCTGCTCGGATGCTGGGTGCTCGGTGTGCTTATTCATATGCAGGGTGAAAGCCAGGCCTCGCTGCACAGCGAAGCGCGCAACCGTGCGCAGGCGCTGGTCGCCTATGCCGCCCGAGACATGAAACGTTGGATCAAGGAGGAGAAGAGCAGCGAGCTGGAGCGGCTGGCGCGGGATCTGGCGGCGGAGCCGGAGATCCTCGATGCCACCCTCTACGACGGACGCGGCATTCCCCTCGCCCAGTCTGAGCAGGCGGTACCGCTGGAGAGCCTGCTGCCCATCGGCAGCGATAACAAGTCACTGCCGGAGCAGGGCAAGGGGCGGATCCAGTTCGTACAGGAGATCCGGGATGGCGAGCAGACCATCGGCTTCCTGCGCATCACCCTGGAAGAACAGCAGATGCTGGCAGACAAGGACACCCGGCTCAAGGTGGTGCAGGAGAAACAGCGCCTGATGCTGCTGGTCGCCCTGCTGGCCGGGGTGCTCATCTCCTATGGCGTGCGCCGCAACTACATGCGGGTGCGCAAGCACAAGAAAAAGAGTACGCCCCCCGCGCCGCCTCCGGAAAACTGATGGCGCAACCAGAGAGCAGATACAAAAACGGCGGCCAGAAGGCCGCCGTTTCTTATTCGCAAAGGAATTACTTGTCGCCCAGCAGGACGGAATCCAGTGCGATTTCGATCATGTCGTTGAAGGTCAGCTGACGCTCTTCAGAGGTGGTCTGCTCACCGGTACGGATATGGTCGGAGACGGTGCAGATGGTCAGCGCCTTGGCACCGTACTCTGCTGCCACGCCGTAGATACCGGCAGCTTCCATCTCGACACCCAGGATACCGTATTTTTCCATGACGTCGAACATGGAGGGGTCCGGGGTGTAGAATAGGTCGGCGGAGAAGATGTTACCGACGCGCACGGCAACGCCCTTGTTCTTGGCGGCCTGCACGGCATTGGCAACCAGGTCGAAGTCGGCGATGGCAGCGAAATCGTGATCCTTGAAGCGCAGACGGTTTACTTTGGAGTCGGTGCAGGCACCCATACCGATCACCACGTCACGCAGTTTCACATCTTCACGCACAGCACCACAGGAGCCCACACGGATCAGGGTCTTCACACCGTAATCGGTGATCAGCTCTTTTGCGTAGATGGAGCAGGACGGGATACCCATGCCGTGACCCATGACGGAGATACGACGGCCCTTGTAGGTACCGGTAAAGCCGAACATGTTACGCACGTCGCAGATCTGCTCGACGTTCTCCAGGAAAGTTTCAGCGATATACTTGGCGCGCAGGGGGTCGCCCGGCATCAGCACGGTATCAGCAAAGGCGCCATCTTTCGCATTGATATGAGGAGTTGCCATTCTCTTGATTCCTTCACACTAGGTTGAGTTTTATTGTTTTATAAATTGCCCGCCGCCGAAGTGGCGGGCGGGTAAATTACAGGAAGCTGGTACCGTACGCCAGTTTCGGCAAGCCATGGTAAGCCGCGATGCTCTGGCCGATATCGGCAAAGGTCTCGCGACGACCGACGGAGCCGGCCTTGACCGGCTTGCCGAAGAACAGCACCGGAATGTATTCGCGGGTATGGTCGGTCCCACCCCAGGTCGGGTCACAGCCGTGGTCGGCAGTCAGCACCACCACGTCACCATCCTGCAGCAGATCAAACAGCTCCGGCAGGCGGGAATCGAAATACTCCAGCGCACCGGCATAACCGGCAACGTCACGGCGGTGGCCGTAGGAGGAGTCGAAGTCGACGAAGTTGGTGAAGACGATGGTGTTGTCACCGGCCGCTTTCACCTCTTCCAGCGTGCGATCCCACAACTCGGTCAGACCGGTCCCTTTCACCTGCTTGGTGATGCCCTGCTGGGCATAGATGTCGGCGATCTTGCCGATGGAGACTACCTGACCGCCCGCATCTTTCATGTAATCCAGCACGGTCGGCGCCGGCGGCAGCACTGAGTAGTCGTGACGGTTGCCGGTACGCTTGAAGTTGCCCTTGCCAGTACCTACGAACGGACGCGCAATCACGCGGCCGATGTTGTAGGGCTCCAGCAGCTCGCGCACGATGTGGCACAGCTCATAGAGCTTCTCGAGACCGTAGGTCTCTTCGTGGCAGGCAATCTGGAACACGGAGTCGGCAGAGGTGTAGAGGATCGGCTTGCCGGTCTTCATGTGCTCTTCGCCCAGATCATCCAGCACCTGTGTACCGGAGGCATGGCAGTTGCCGAGATAACCTGGCAGACCTGCCTTCTCGACGATGGCGTCCAGCAGCTCCTGCGGGAAGCTGTTGTGGTGATCCTTGAAGTAGCCCCACTCGAACAGCACGGGCACGCCGGCGATCTCCCAGTGACCGGACGGGGTATCCTTGCCGGAGGAGAGCTCCTGAGCAAAGCCGTAGGCGCCGACCACCTCGATATCTTTCTTCAGCCCTTCCGGGAAGTAGCCGGAAGCCTGCTCGCAGGCGTGGCCCAGACCCAGCTTGTTGAGGTTCGGCAGATTGAGGGCGCCACGACCTTCAATTTCACCTGCCGCACACGCCTTGGCGATATGGCCAAGGGTGTTGGCGCCCACATCTCCGAACTTGTCGGCATCGGCAGCAGCGCCAATACCGAAAGAGTCCATCATCAGAATAAAGGTACGTTTCATGGGTCTTCCCCTTGTTACAAATCGGCCAGGGTGATACGGCGGTACACTTCAGGCAGTGCCTCCGGCCGCTCGCCACCAATCCGGACAGCCGCCTGCACCATGCTGGCAGCCTGAGCATATTGCTCTTCAGTCTGAGCGTGGATCATCGCGATCGGCTTGTCAGCATCAACACTTTGACCCAGGCGGATAAAGTCGGTCAGACCGACCGCATAATCAAGTTTGTCACCGGCAGCGCGGCGACCACCGCCCATCGCCACCACAGCCAGACCCAGCTCGCGTGTATCCATGGCGGTCACGAAACCGCTGTTGGCCGCGAAGACCGGGCGCACGATGGCAGCCTTGGGCAGGTAAGCGTCGTAACGCTCCATAAAATCGGCCGGGCCACCGAGACCAGTCACCATGCGACCGAAGATCTCGGCTGCCTTGCCGTTATCCAGCACCGCCTGCAGCTTGGTGCGGGCATCGCGCTCGTCGCTGGCAAGACCGGCGGAGATCAGCATCTCGGCGCACAGCGCCATGGTCACTTCGTGGATCCGCGGGTTGCGGTATTCACCGGTCAGGTAGCGCACCGCTTCTCGCACTTCCACCGCGTTACCAGCGCTGGAGGCCAGCACCTGGTTCATATCGGTCAAGAGCGCAGAGGTGCGGCAACCGGCACCGTTGGCCACGGCCACAATGCTCTTGGCCAGCTCTTCGGACGCTTCGAAGGTCGGCATAAAGGCGCCGGAGCCCACTTTCACATCCATCACCAGCGCTTCCAGCCCGGAGGCGAGCTTCTTGGAGAGGATGGAGCCGGTGATCATCGCGATCGATTCGACGGTGGCGGTGATGTCCCGTACTGCATAGATACGCTTGTCAGCGGGGGCGAGATCGCCGGTCTGGCCGATGATGGCGACACCCGCCTCTTTCACCACTTTCAGGAAACGGTCGTTGTCGACCGAGGTCTGGTAACCGGGAATGGCATCCAGTTTATCGAGGGTACCGCCGGTGTGGCCCAGGCCACGGCCGGATATCATCGGCACGAAACCGCCGCAGGCGGCGACCATCGGGCCAAGCATCAGGGAGACAACATCACCGACACCGCCGGTGGAGTGTTTGTCGACAATCGGGCCACCCAGATTGAGGTGATCCCAGGTTAGCACCATGCCGGAGTCGCGCATGGCGCATGTCAGAGCAACCCGCTCATCCATGGTCATATCTTTGAAGTAGACCGCCATCGCCAGTGCAGCGATCTGCCCCTCGCCGATGGTGTTGTTGGTAATGCCCTGAACGAAGAATTGAATCTCTTGGGTACTGAGCGCTTCACCGTTGCGCTTCTTGCGAATAATTTCTTGAGGCAAAAACATCTTTCATTCCCTCCGCCATTGCTGGCGTTACACAAGCCTGAATCCTTGCCCGCACACCGCATGGTGGGGGCTAACAGGGCGGACAGCAGTCCGCCCTCTCATCAACCTATTAGTAACCGCTGGTGTTGGCCGGCTTGTCGCCATGCCCCAGAGTGGCCAGCAGACTGGCCAGCAGGCTGGATGCACCAAAGCGGAAGGTACGGGCGGATACCCAGTCGTTGCCGAGGATCTCTTCGGCCATGGCCAGATACTGACCGGCAACGGCGGCATCTTTCACGCCACCAGCAGGCTTGAAGCCGACTTTCGGATTCTTGGCCTTGATCACTTCCATCATGATGCGTGCCGCTTCCGGGGTCGCATTGACCGGCACCTTGCCGGTGGAGGTCTTGATGAAGTCGGCACCGGCATCGATACAGATTTCGGAAGCGCGACGGATCAGCGCCTCTTCTTTCAGCTCGCCGGTTTCGATGATCACTTTCAGCAGCACGTTGGCACCACAGGCCTCTTTACAGGCTTTGACCAGATCAAAACCGATCTGTTCATTGCCAGCCATGAAGGCGCGGTACGGGAACACCACGTCCACTTCATCAGCACCGTAGGCGACAGCGGCACGGGTCTCGGCCACGGCGATCTCGATGTCGTCGTTGCCGTGGGGGAAGTTGGTCACGGTCGCAATGCGTACGTCGGCAGCGCCGATCTCACGCAGGGTCTTGCGAGCGATAGGAATAAAACGGGGATAGATGCAGACGGCGGCAGTCAGGCCAGCCGGTGACTTGGCCTTATGGCACAGGTCGATCACCTTCTGATCAGTGTCGTCATCGTTCAGGGTGGTCAGGTCCATCAGGTTCAGGGCGCGCTGAGCGGCCACTTTCAGATCAGTCATTCTGTTCTCCAAAGTCTCGATTTAATCCAGATAACCGGGCACCACCAGACCATCCAGCGATGGATGCACAGGCAGTAATCCCCAGCTATACGGGAATGGAATTACAGTGCGAAGGCACCGGCACTATCGGGATGCTATTCAAAACACCCTGCAGGCACTGCGACTGTAAATAAGGCAAGAGCCCTGTCACTTTCTTACAAAAGTGCGGACTTGGTTCCATGAAGACTTGAGAAAGGCCGACAACATCTGACCCGACTTCCCAATCAATTCCATTTGACCGCCAACACCCGATTTCATCGAGTATTAGTCATTGCCAGCACCCTGCTGGCAACGCCTATTTCAGCCGAGATACCCCCTGTTTGCAAGCCGGATTTGCCAATTTCAGAGGTACCTCACATCTGGCAAATCCAGGTCTAAAAAAGCCTTACGAAAAGAAACGGGTCAGGATCCAGGAGTAGGCCAATCCCCCCAGATAGACCCCGACGATCCCCATTACCCCGGACAAAACGGGAGGCGCCGGGATCGGCAATTTGAGGAAAGAAAACAACAAACCAACTATAAAGCCGGCCACCATCGCCAGTAGCACTTCATTCATATAACCTCCGATTTGACTCATTTTATTATTAGTTTAGATAGGAAAACGGTTGTCACCGCTCCATACGCGAACGCCACGGCAGATGCCGTGGCGTTCGTGTTTATATCCTGTCAGTCAGGCGGCGATTACATGCCGGACAGTGCCAGGAAGAAGCCTGCGATAGTGGCAGACATCAGGTTGGACAGAGAGCCAGCCAGTACGGCTTTCAGACCAAAGCGTGCAATGGTGCCGCGGCGGTTCGGCGCCATGGACCCCAGACCACCCAGCAGGATGGCAACAGAGGAGAGGTTGGCAAAACCACACAGCGCGAAGGAGATGATAGCCTTGGTGTGATCGGACATGGCCACACCGTTGATCAGCACTTCGTCTTTCAGGTACGGAGCGAAGTTCAGGTAAGCCACGAACTCGTTCACTACCAGCTTCTGACCGATGAAGGAACCAGCAACCACTGCTTCATTCCAAGGCACACCGATCAGGAAGGCCAGCGGGGAGAAGATCCAGCCCAACAGCAGTTCCAGAGAGAGTTGCGGATAACCGAACCAGCCACCCACACCGGAGAAGATGCCGTTGATCATGGCGATCAGACCGATGAAGGCCAGCAGCATGGCGCCGACGTTCAGGGCCAGTTGCATACCGGCAGAGGCGCCAGCAGCAGCAGCGTCAATGACGTTGGCAGGCTTGTCATCCAGCTCGGCATCGGCAGAGCTTTCGTCGTAGTTCGGGGTCTCGGTCTCGGGAACCAGCAGCTTGGCGAACAGCAGACCACCCGGTGCAGCCATGAAGGAGGCAGCAATCAGGTATTCCATCTTCACGCCCATGGAGGCGTAACCGGCCAGTACGGAACCGGCAACGGAAGCCAGACCACCACACATGACGGCGAACAGCTCGGAGTCAGTCATCTTGGAGATGTAGGGACGAACCACCAGCGGCGCTTCGGTCTGACCGACGAAGATGTTGGCAGTTGCAGACAGGGATTCGGTGCGGGAAGTACCCAGTACTTTCTGCAGACCGCCGCCCAGCAACTTGATGACCATCTGCATGATGCCCAGGTAGTAGAGCACTGCAATCAGGGAAGAGAAGAAGATGATGACCGGCAGAACACGGAAGGCAAAGACAAAGCCGCCGCCACCGAACACTTCAAACATCTTGTTGCTGACCAGACCGCCAAACAGGAAGTCGATCCCGTTCTGGCCGTAGCTGATCACGCTGGATACCGCGTCGGACACGCCGACCAGGATATCGCGACCAACCGGAACATAGAGAACAAACGCCCCCAGACCGGCTTGAATTGCGAACGCACCGACAACGGTACGGACGTTGATTGCCTTGCGATTGCTGGAGAACAGCACCGCGATAAGGACGAGCGTCGCCATCCCTACCAGACCCATGAACAAATTCATTATTATCTTCCTCTAGTAGCACCTGGCTTGTTAGCGAGTTGTTATTAAACCCAACTAATCAAGGGGAGCGCATTATACTAATTAAAGTCCGATAAAATAGAATGCTGGTCACATTTTATCGTTATCAAAATGTCCAAGTGTCACAAAATTAGACAGCAAACGATTTTTACGCTCATTTTTTTTCCTGACAACTAAATCAGGTGTTGCGAATTTGTTTCATGACTATTGGTCGTGATGGAAAATATGCCGGGCAGTTTCAAATAACACCTTGGCAACATCTGCCGATGATTCATCCCGCAATGTCATCAATATTTCCGCTATTTTCGGCAGCGCTTCCGGGGTATTCCGGGTGCCTTGCTCACCTTGTAAGGGCATATCGGGCGAATCGGTTTCCAGCACCAGAGCCTCGAGCGGCATAGCCCGAAATACCTCTCGCGTCTTGTTCGCCCGTTCAAAACTGATCACCCCGCCCACCCCGAGTCGAAAGCCCAGTTGCCAGAAAGCCTCCGCCTGCTGCAACGAACCGCTGAAAGCATGGATCACCCCACCACGAGGCGGCTTGAAGCGGCGCAACAGCTTGGCCACAGTGTCATTGGCGCGCACCGAGTGGATCATCAGGGGGAGCCCGACATCGGCAGCCAGCCGGATCTGAGCCTCAAACAGCGCAAGCTGCCCCTCCTGCGGCACGTGAGAACGGAGGTCCAGCCCGCACTCGCCTATGGCTACCAGCCCGGCAGGTTGGCTCATCACCAGCGTTCGCAGCCGATCCATCACCCCCTCACGCTGTTCACCGGCGTACCAGGGATGAACGCCCAGACCATAAAAGAGGCCGTCATGCTGAGCTGCCAGTGCCATCACACGAGTCCAGTTATCTTCTGCGATGGCAGGAATGATATACTCCGTCACTCCTAATGCCCGACAACGGGCCAGCAGCGCCTCCCTGTCCTGGTCGAACACCGGAAAGTCGAGATGGCAATGGGTATCTATCAGCTGCATATCACTCACACCTGTTTGCGGTATTTAATGGGTCATTGAACATGATGAACAACAGAAACAACGGCTTTACCCTGATTGAACTGGTGCTAGTGATCATAGTGCTGGGGATCCTGGCCGTCACCGCCCTGCCCCGCTTTATCAATATCAAGGATGATGCCCTGAAAAGCACGGTCTCGGCGACCGCTGGCAGCTTTGCCAGTGCAGTTCAGCTGGCTCATGCTGGGTGGACGGTGAAAGTACAGGGGCAAGACCTCGCACTGTATAACTTCAGTGGGATGGGCAATAAAGATTTGGATATCAACCACTACGGCTGGCCTGTGGGGACAAAAGAGGATCAGGGTAATCAAGGTGTTGATATTGTTTTCCCCGGAGGCACAAGTGACCAGATATCGGTCAGTAGCCCGGATGACTGCAAACTACTTTTCACTGGATTACTTGATACCAATCAAACCGTTCCTGACCTAGCAGACAAAAATACGGACACAGACTACACCTCTGAGATCATTGCTGCAGATGACCAAATTGACGGGGGGCTACGTCACGATAACTGCCGTTATATTCTTCGCGATTCTATCGGCCGCTTCCCGGATCACCCCAACGGCCTCGGCTTCGAGTACAACAGCGTTACCGGTGCCGTGACCCGCAATTTTGATTGAGCTCAGCCTCTTCTGCGCAAGCTCGCTCTTTGCTTGAATCATCATCATAACGAACCGGCGTACAGCAGCGCCGGTTCTCCTGAGTGAGCCCCCACTCCTCGCACCACGCGTCATAACGGGCCAACCAACGCAGCAATACCCCTTTCATCGTCACACCTCCGCCAACAGGTTCAGGTCAAAAACCATCCTAATCAGAGTCGACAAGGGGAGCAAGTCATCCCCATAACCGCGATCGGGCTGAATAAAATAGAGCCGGTCAGCATGGCTGACCGGCTCTTTTAAGATTCCCTGAAGAGGTTACACGATGAGCGACAGCTCATCAGCCTCACAGACTCTTCAGCTTCTCTTCCGGCAGGGCCAGCTCGTCGTTGTGGTTGACGCCGATACCGCGCTCCAGCACATGACGGGCGATGGCGTGCGCCTCTTCCAGCGAGTGCATGCTGTAGGTGCCGCACTGATACTCGTTCAGTTCGGGGATCTTGGCCTGATCCTGCACGGTCAGCACGTCGCTCATGGCCGCCTGCCAGGCTGCGCCAACACGGGCTTCGTCCGGCGCGCCGATCAGGCTCATGTAGAAACCGGTACGGCAACCCATGGGGGAGATATCGATGATCTCCACTCCATTGCCGTTCAGGTGATCACGCATAAAACCGGCGAACAGGTGCTCCAGCGTATGGATACCGCGCTCGGAGAGGATCTCCTGATTCGGTACGCAGAAACGCAGGTCGAACACGGTAATGGTGTCCTTGTTCGGGGTCTGCATGGTCTTGGCCACACGCACCGCTGGTGCTTCCATACGGGTGTGGTCAACGGTAAAACTGTCCAATAACGGCATTTCTGACTCCTGATTTGGTTACCAGAACCAGCCCCCACGGGAGAGCTGATCCTTGCATTGACGGTACTGGGCGCCGTAGCGCTGGGCGCGAGCTTCCACCTTGCGCGAGGTCTTCATCAACCACCCCTTGCTGCGATAGCTGCCACGCCGGTAGCCACCCCACCCTTCGTGATAGTTGAGGTACTGGCCATAGGCATCCCACTTGGAGGTGCCATTGAGCCGCTGGGCTTTGTTAGTGTACCAACCCATAAAATCGATGGCGTCGGCAAAATCATCGCGGTCACTCCAGCTGTTGCCGGTTTCCCGCTGGTAATCCGCCCAGGTTTCATCTTTGACCTGAGCATAACCATAAGCCGAACTGGCCCGCCCGGTCGGGATGAAAAGGAAATACTGCATCGGCGGCTGGGCATCATGTACGTAAGAGGACTCCTGATACATCATGGCCATCACCACATGGATCGGCGTCCCCCACTTCTCGTTCATCTTGAGCGCAGCCTTGTGCCACTCCGGCTTCTCGCGAAAGATCTGGCACAGATTTTCCGGCTGAGCCGGTGGACGGGTACTGCAAGCAGTCAGGCCCGCCAACAGGCTGGCGACCACCACGAAGCGCATCCACCCCATCAAATGAGGCCACACTTCAAGCCTCTGGTCAGGTAAAGAGATAGCCAAGGTCAGATCGCGTCTTCGTTCTCTTCGCCGGTACGGATACGAATGACACGCTCCACCTCGCAGACGAAGATCTTGCCATCACCAATCTTGCCGGTGCGGGCGGTGTTCTGGATCGCTTCCAGACAGGCATCGAGATCCTCGTCCTGCACCACCAGCTCCACCTTCACTTTCGGCAGGAAGTCGACCATATATTCGGCGCCGCGATAGAGCTCGGTATGGCCCTTCTGGCGGCCGAAGCCTTTTACTTCGGATACGGTCATGCCGTTGATGCCGATCTCGGCCAGGGCCTCGCGCACATCGTCCAGCTTGAACGGTTTGATGATGGCTTCAATCTTCTTCATGGTGACTCCTTACCAGTTCTGTTTGCCGAACCCGGATGTAATGGGGTAACGGCGATCCTTACCAAAGTTGCGAGCCGTAATGCGGGGCCCGACCGCCGCCTGACGGCGCTTGTATTCGTTGAGATCCACTAGCCGGATCACCTTGCGCACCACCGCTTCCTCGAACCCTTCTGCCACCATGTCGGCCACGGACGCATCCTCTTCCACGTAACGCTTGAGGATGGCATCCAAGATGTCGTATGGCGGCAGGCTGTCCTGATCCACCTGATCCGGTGCCAGCTCCGCTGAAGGAGGACGGTCGATAACCCGCTGCGGGATCACATAGTCAACCGAGTTGCGATATTCGCACAACTTGAAGACCAGCGTCTTGGGCACATCTTTCAGCACGTCGAAGCCACCGGCCATGTCACCGTACAGCGTGGCATAGCCGACCGCCATCTCGCTCTTGTTACCGGTGGTCAGCACGATACGACGACGCTTGTTAGAGAGCGCCATCAGCAGCACACCGCGGCAGCGGGCCTGCAGGTTCTCTTCGGTGGTATCGCGGGCGGTGCCTTCAAACAGCGGCGCCAGCTGGGTCATAAACCCTTCGAACATCGGCTCGATGGAGATGATGTTGAACTCAACCCCCATCCGCTCGGCCTGCTCCTTGGCATCTTCCACACTCATCTGAGCGGTGTAGCGGAACGGCATCATCACCGCCTGCACCTTGTCGGCACCGATGGCATCGGCCGCAATGGCCAGCGTCAGCGCCGAGTCGATGCCGCCGGAGAGACCCAGCACAGCGCCGTGGAAACCGTTCTTGGTAACGTAGTCGCGCACTGCCAGCACCAGCGCCTGATAGGTCTCGGCAAACGGCTCCAGCGGCGCAGCGGGTTCCCGCTCCTTCACCGGCTGGCCATCAGCAAAACGTACCAGCGCCAGCTCTTCGGCAAACGGGGCCAGCTTGTGAGTCAACTCGCCCTGGCTGCTGAACACCTTGGAGCAGCCGTCGAAAATCAGCTCGTCCTGACCGCAGACCTGATTGAGGTAGACCAGCGGCAGACCGGTCTGATCGCAGCGCTCCGCCATCAGCTCGCGGCGGATCCAGGGTTTCTCCTGATCGTATGGCGACGCATTGATGGTGAGCAGCAGCTCGGCCCCCGCCGCCTTGGCGGCCAGCGCCGGACCCGGTTGCCACAGATCTTCACAGATGAGCAGGCCCAGCTGGTGACCACGGAACGGCACCACGCAGGTCTCGGTCGCCGCGGTGAAGTAGCGCTTCTCATCAAACACACCGTAGTTGGGCAAGTCCTGCTTGAAGTAACGAGCAATCAGCTTGCCCTGCTCATAGAGTGACGCCGCGTTGTAGAGCGCCTCCCCTTCACGCCAGGGATGCCCGACCAAAATGGCACAGTTGCCCTGCCATTCGGCAACACGAGCCAACGCAGCTTCGACCCGCATCATCAGGTCGGCACGCAGCAGCAGATCTTCCGGTGGATAGCCGGTCAGGGCCAGCTCGGAGCAGACCAGCAGATCGGCACCTTGCTGTTCGGCCTGAGCCGCCGCAGCGAGCACTTTGTCAGTGTTATCTTCGATGGCGCCTACCGTCAGATTCAACTGGGCAAGCATCAGAGAGAGGGCTTTTGCCATGGCGATGCATCTTGAATTCGAAAATGATGGGGAATGATAAAGAAAAGGGGGGCAATCTGCCAGTTCAAGACAGGCGTAACCGTGTGACAGCAACCAGTGAGAAGGATAAGCTGTAGATAGTCACGGAACGACAGGCCTTCGCAGATATGAAAAACGCCGGATTTACCCTGATGGAGTTGATGATAGCCATTGCACTGGGCGTCATTCTGTTGGGGATTGGTATTCCTTCCCTCTCTAACCTGCTTGGCAGCAATAATTTGGCGACCCAGGAAAAGAGTCTGCTAAACCACTTAAACTATGCGAGACAACAGGCTATCTCCAACCAGCAGACCGTCACGCTTTGCCTGACCACCGTGACACTGAGTAATAACATGGCAGTCGAAGGTTGTATCCCAGCCAATCAGCGTGGAGCTAACCGACTACTCGCATTTATCGACAGCAATAGCGACCTGAAGCTTAATGGCAGTGAGGCCACGATGGCGGCAAGTCCCGAATTTCCCGCAAATCTGGCCATTTCTGCGGATGCACAGGCGCTGCGCTTCACCCCAGATGGCACCATTACGTCTGACAGCGAGGTCATCTTTTCACTCTGTGTAAGCGGCGAAAAGGGCGTTCAGATTGAAGTTATGCCTGCCGGGCGTGCCCATAGCCAGGCAAGTGGTGCTGTATGTCCATGACCAGCATTAACTACCGCGAAACACACACGAGCACAAAAGGATCCATTTCAATCCAATAGCTATGCTTAGAGTCTCCTTTGCATAAGGACTCATACGCTATGGCACGAAATGGATTTACCCTGCTTGAGTTTTTGATATCGGCAAGCCTGACAACCATCCTGCTGACCTTAGGACTGCCGTCATTGGCAAATCTGCTGACATCTACCGACAGCGACATCTACACAAGAAACCTGCTGGACCACCTGATCTTCGGCCAACGGCAAGCCATCACACAGCAGCAACCCGTCACAGCATGTCTTGCCATGCCTGTCAGAAACTCCACAAAAGAAGGCTGTGTACTCGCAAATCAAACCGGCGCCCAGCGCATGCTTGTCTTTCTCGACATCAATCAGGATCGCCAATTCGATATTGCAAATGGCGATATCTTGTTATCAGCAACAGAACCCTTTCTTGAAAAACATACCGTGACGGCCAATCGACAATTTGTGCGATTTAGTCCAGATGGCACTGCGATTGGCACCAACATGACACTCCGGTTTTGTATCGACCAGGCACCTCGAGTCGATATCATCGTTTCCCCATCCGGCAGAAGCAGAAGCGAAAAAAAGGGGCTGAGTTGTTCCTAGCCCCTTTACCCTACTCAATAACCAACGTTATCTGGGTTGGATTTCATCTTGTTTTTTTGCATCAGCCAGCGAAAAGGTGGCCGCCAAAGGAACGCACTCGATTACCTCTGTCACAAGATGCACCACCCCATCAATCTCATAACCTTTCTGTTTAAACACCCTGACAAGATTTGCCTTGCTCGTATCAACAACCGGTTGCTGCAACACCATCTGCATGCCACCTTCCAGAGTGACATAACATTTAATGTCTTCCGTTTGAGCCTGAACCAACAAGGGTAAGCCCAAACACCAGAGCAGCATGCGTTTCATCCCTGTTCTCCTTCATAGAGATAAATTTTCTTGGGAGACATATCCATTGTTGCCTCCTCCGCACCTTGTGAGCATTCTCCTTCGCCGGTACAACGTTCTGACTCTCCCTGTCCATCATCTTTGAGGATGACCTCCTTGCCCGGAGCGCCACCTATAATCCTGATCCGGCCATCATCCCCACCATGAATAACCAGATCATCAGCAACCTTATTTTGCACCTCTACGTAACGCTGAATAACTTCCTGATTGTTGCTATCCAGCACATATTTGAACGAAGTGCCATAGTGCATATCAATCATATATTGGCGCATGGCACCGATCGATTGAATCGTACATTGTTGGAAGTCCTGTACCTGAGGCAAGAAGGAGGTGAAATAGAGCTTGCCTTGCAACACCAAACCAGCCCCCATTGATTTTTCACCGCTTTCATTGAGCCAGAATTTCCATCCCAACTTGCTGGTCAACGCCTTGGTGGTGTTTACAATCTGCTCTTCATTCAAACCCGTAAAGGGATCGCTGGTCACATCGTAGAGATCGTTCAGTGTGATACTTGATGGCACCGCTGGTTCAGACGTTGCCCCAAACAAGGTTGGATTAACATTGTAGTCACGTAGCATCACATACACATTTTGGGTTGTCGCCTCCGAGGAGGGGCGGTTTCTATCACCACTGCCTATCAATACAGCATCAAACGGGCGCTCACTGTAAAGATAGTTTGTCCCATCATACTTCCAGCCTTTATTGATGGTGCGCACCAATACGGGCTGTGTAAAGAAACGGCGATCATCTTCCAGCTTCTTGGCTGTTCCACTTAAATGTGCATTTCCCAAACTGGCAAACTTGATGGCCGTCCATTTGGATTTTTCTGTCCCCTTCATGTCGATACGCCAGATCTGACCGCCGGTATCACCCGCATAAACCCGGTCAGATACACCATCTCCATCGCTGTCCAGCACAGAAACAGCGCCTGGCATGCTATAAACCATGCCTGCAACCTGTTTGTTGGTTGCACTGGCCGCATCCGGGGTAAAGCTGAACAACAGCGTGCCAGCCTCAGCATCCACGATATAAATACCCAACCCTTCACTGTCTTCAGCCCCCTGGCCCAAATAGCTCTTGGCCTGATCATAACCTCCGGAGAATATCAGGACTGGCTTATAGGTTTTTTTACCATTGGTTTCTGTGTAATAACCGGGAATAAACGCAACCTCGGGGATCGACCAGGTCTCGCCCAGTTTGCTGAAACCGGCGCTGTTTTTATCCAACCGCCACATCAGCGAAGGGGAGTCCGGATTGGATATATTCAACGCATAATAGGCTTTGCCACCACCCCGCAGCCCGGTAAATAACCACACCTTGTCACCTTGTGACGACTTGATATGACCATCTTTTACTTGCTCATTGACCAGCACTGTAGGCGATGCATCCACACCATAGAGATGCACTGATGAGTCCATGTTCTCTCGCAGTGCTTTCTGATTCGCGATAAATTGATAAGGCATAACGGCCCAGCTTTCATCAACCGTGGCGCCGCTGTCTTTAAACATATGCAAGAAGCCGGCATTACTTCCCATCACAAGGCGCAAGTCAGGTGTACATGTAGTCTGTCCTGTCGACGTTGTACAACCGTAGTTGATCACTAATGGCCGTGAATGCAACGGGTCACCAAGAATATGCTCCCGATTATCTGTTCTATCACCATCCTGATTCTCATCAAACGCATCAATCCCCTTGGTCCAATTAAGCAGGTCATCCATGCTATCAGCACTATCAAGCTTCATGGCAGTGCGTAGCTGCGTCGCCCCGCCTGCCATGCCCTCAAGAGCAGACTTGCTAAAGGGAGTTAATGTATTAGTGGAAGGGGGAATAACATAAAGATTGCGATTGGTTTTAGCTGCCAGCATCTCTTGTACCCCACCCTCGGCAACGTTATTACCATCACTAGTGGATGACCAATAGGTTTTAGCTGACTTGAGGATGGTTCCATCACCAGCGATAGCAGGCAAGCCTGTTTGATCAACCACGTAACCTTTCTCCGGCGCAAGAACCAGTTTCTTCAGGTTACCCTTCCATCTCGGGCCTGCTCCGGGTTCAAACATAGCGTAGTAGATATTATTAAGGCTGCGAGTTCGGTCAAAGTTATTAGTGGCTATGGCAGGAGAGACCAGCGAGGCATTCATCTTCAAGATAGCCAGCAATGATGACTTTAACGCTTCGTTAAGTTGGGTTGCATCGGTAGCGGGGTAATATTTACCGCCACCACGACGTGCTGTTTCAGCCAATAGAACGCCAGCCCCCTTAATTGCATCATCACCAAACCCGACGGTAAAGGTAGTGACGGTTTGCTTATTTTTAACTGACGTATTGATATCATTGTTTTTCATATAACCAGCAAGTGCAGCAAGGTAACTTTTATCTTTGCCTGTCCCATAACCGACCGTGCCACTATAACTAGGCTTATTAGGATCAGTTGAGCTGTTGAGCAATCCTGCCACCAAACTATCCGCGGCAGCATCATACGTTGGGGCACCATCAGTCATATAAATGACATAGCCATTATCGGAACACTTATCGTATGGCGATTTATACTTATTAGCGGTGAGAATTTCGGCATTAGGGTCTCGCTGAGGATTGCGACTCACATCATCATCGCCAAAGTAGATGTCAAGCCCACCAAAATAGCGATAGGCTTCATACATTGTTTCGCACAAAGGCGTCCATGTCTCCGCCGAAAGGCTATTTGACTTGTCAATAAGATCCTGAGCGCCGGTTTTACCGCCAGCCAAGATGGCGTCATTACCCATGATGTGCCTAATGATACGACCACCATTTTTATTGGTACTGCTGTTGCCATCATTTTGGTTAAATACCGCAAGGCCAAAATCTACCGCTGGCGTAGATCGAACCAACTCCCTCAACGCCTGTTTAGCTACATTTAGTCTCGATGTGGTAATGGTGGAAGGTGCATAATACCAACGTAAATAGTTTGCGGTATATATGGTCAGCACTTCTGTCCCACCCGTATTCGGGACGACAGGAGTAGCACTATCAACCCATGGTATGTTAATATTAGTGTTGTTTGATCTATTTACAGGGTAACCTTTAGTAGTTCCTGAGACAGACTGATATGAGCCGGTAAAACCGCTATTATCATTGTTTTTTGCTGAAATGTCCTGTTGACAATCCACTATATTGGTTGTGTTGGACGCATAGTTCTTTAATGGCTTCCACTCCCCTTTCCTTTTAGCTCCAGTGCCAGACACCTCATAATTCCAATAGACAGATGAGAATAGTCCAATTTGGTTAAGAGGCTCCCGAGATGTGGCACAAGCATTTTTACTCGTTGAGAACCGTCTGGTATTGTTACTATCTAACGTTTGAGGGGGAGTTCCATTTGTTGAGTAATAGAGAAAACTGTTACTCCCATCATCATATGCCAATCTTGGATAAGGAAATTCAGGGTCATACTCTTCCTTTCCTAGCAAAGTTGTTTCGCCCATACTGCCTGAGTTATCGAATATAAATAGAACCTTTGGCCGAAAATCCCCGGCTTTGGCAAAGTCATAAATAAACAACTCGGTATCGTCGGAATAACCAGTACCTACCGCCAAAGATCCCCCTGATATTCCGCAACACAATACCAGCAAGCTTGTAAACAAACAGTTCCTTATGTTCATCACCCGCTCCCTAATTGGCACTGAGCAAGGGTTGTTCTACCCCGGCAGTAAAGGTCATTTGGCTATTCACCTTGCCATAAGCACTGGATGTGGTGGCTTCAGCATAACGACAAGCTGGCGTTACATTCTGGCTACTGGCTTCAAATTTTCGTTTGCATACACTTTCTGTATTGACTGTCAAAGTAGTAGCAGGAGTGGTAGTGCCTATTGCCGCCGAAGTACCAATTGCCTGCGTTGCAATTTGTGTTGAGAGAGAAGTATCGCTCAATGCAGACTCCAGAGTACCTTCAACTTCGTGCTCCGCTCGTTGCAAACTGGCACTAGAACCCGCCATCTTCAGACTCATACCACTGGATTGCATGACGACTACCGCAATCAGAGTCAAGGG
Source organism: Aeromonas sp. R4-2 (assembly GCF_040908295.1). Classification (NCBI taxonomy): domain Bacteria; kingdom Pseudomonadati; phylum Pseudomonadota; class Gammaproteobacteria; order Aeromonadales; family Aeromonadaceae; genus Aeromonas; species Aeromonas sp. R4-2. The sequence continues at coordinate 90,904 of NZ_JBFODL010000016.1, forward strand.
AACCAGAATAACCAGTGCAACAATCAATGCTACACCCTGGTTTTTTTTAACCAATCTCATGTTCCACCTCGGGTGGTTATTTGTTGATTGCGTAATGCAATACTGCTTTCCAAGAGCAGACGGCGATAACCATCACCACCACCATTAACCGTAATATTACCGAGTTGATAGCTATTGTTATTCTTATAGCGACTTGATTCCCGAGCGGCTCTAATCAGTAAGAAAAGCCGAGCCCCCAATACTCGCCCCTCATTCCAGCGCTGTGTTGTCATTTGGTCCGTTGACATATATCTGTCTATACGTCCATCAGGTATCAAGGAATCGTCAACTCCATACATCAGCACCATCTGTTCAACGCCTTCGGCCATAGCACCACCAATCAGAGAAGAACCACCATTGACGGTCAAATAGCGCTTGCGTAAGACAGGAATACCATCTTCTTGTGACAGGTAATAAATATAGTGCTGGTATTCCCAGACCTGGCTCTCATTATTGGCACCAAAGAGTGGTCTGGTTTCGCTTCCCTTGATGACTCTCGCCTCCTGACTATTGGCTGCCATATAAAAGCGGTTTGTGTCCAATCCCTCTGATGCTGGTATAGGACGCCCTACCAGTCGCTTGATACTGATTACATCCGAGTTTGCCACTCGGTCGTTGGCATCAATACAAGTAAAACCACTCAATCCCTTGCTTGCGGAAACCCGTGAAACCCAAAGCCCGCGAATTGGCCCAAGAGGTGATGGCAAACTACCGACAGAGCGCTCATCCAGACAATCACTGGCTGATAAAATGGTACTGCCAGTGCTCAGCGACAGTGAGGAGCCAACTTGTGTTGACTGGCCGGTATAAGCTCCAAAAAAACCAGCCCATTTGATATCCTGGCTAATCAGTCGAATGGCCAATCGACCATTTTCCTGTAATTCACTTTGATCAAAGGCATCTTCAGAGCTGGAGCGAGACATCACAAAAACTGTGAATACCCCCGCCAACAAAAATAGACCGAGCAGCATAGCGACCAGCCACTCTACCAGCGTGAAACCGCGAGAATTCATAAAGTCGTCGTCAGAATAAACTGGCGCCTCGAAAGATTATTTGCTGTCGAGAGTTGACACTCATTGATCAGCGTTGCTGCGGCGGCAGCAGCCCCCCCATCAGATATCTCTTGTTTGCCAGCCCAGAATATCCCGACAGCCAATACATTATTGGCCCGCCGCACCACGCAGCCTATCGGTGAATTCAAGGAAGATGCCGCCCCCGACACACTGGCCCCAAGCAGGGCTTGTTGCCAGTAGTGAAGGTCGGCGTTACGTAAATCTGCAGCACTGCACGCGCTGATTGTGCCATCTGCGGCGGCGCATGTCGGACGTGGCAAGTTGGCTGCAAGATTAACGCTCACTGCACCGGATGCGGTCCAGCTATCGCGATTTATCCGTACCCGTTCAACCATATCGTTAGCCAACCAGCTGGCAATCGTGCGCTGACGAGCTTCATAACTGGCAAATTTGGAATGGGTTTGCAAAGCAACCAGACCAAGCAGCCCCAACGACAGGATGACTGCGGTGATCATCACCTCCAGCAGGCTGAATCCTCTCTCATGTGATGAAACATGACTGGCCATGGGTTATTCCCAACAGCTATTGCTAGCTGCACCGGAAGCACTTTTGACACCCAACTGATTAATGGAAAACACTGTGCAATCGGTATCTTTGGCTTGGGCCGTCGTCGCACCAGCACTGGCTGACAAGGTGTAGGTGTTGCCTGATACGGCAATAGATAATTGATACAGGCCATTCTCAGATGCACTACTGATACCAAGAGCAGCAGCAGAGGATGCATACTGATTGAAATCCATAAAATAGGTTTCTTGCCGATTGGCCGCATTCAACAGCATGCTCTTGGCTTCGACACGATGACTGGTCAGTACATATTGCTGATAGGCGGGATAAGCGATGGTGCCAAGAATCGCCACGATGGCGATGACAATCATCAACTCAATAAGAGAAAAGCCACGAAAGTATCCAATCATATCCCATCCTTGGTGACAGACTGCTTCATAAGTTTAACGCCGAGCCTGTCTCTTGAACAAACCCGGCGTCATTATCAACACACTTTATTCTTAAGCCTTCCTGGCTGCACTCAAATTATTCTAAGTTCGGGAGGAACCTCAAAGACTACGTTCTCTTCACGGCCAGGATGCTCGGCAACCACCTTGCCTCCCAGCTCGCGCAGGCGGGCAATCACGTTTTGCACTAGCACCTCGGGGGCGGATGCACCTGCAGTGACGCCAATCGCCTTCACGTCTTCCAGCCAGCTCGCCTCGATCATCGACGCATCGTCGATAAGATAGGCTCTGGCACCCACCTTCTCGGCCAGCTCGCGCAGACGGTTGGAGTTGGAAGAGTTGCGAGATCCCACCACCAGCATGGCGTCCACCAGCCCCGCCATCTCCCGCACCGCATCCTGACGGTTTTGGGTGGCGTAGCAGATATCATCCTTGCGCGGCCCCTGGATCTTGGGGAAGTGCTTGCGCAACGCATCGATGACGTCAGAGGTCTCATCCACGCTCAGGGTGGTCTGGGTGACAAAGCAGAGGTCATCCGGATTCTTCACCTTGAGCTTGGCCACATCTTCAGGCGTCTCCACCAGATACATGCCGCCTTCGCGATTCTCGTACTGCCCCATGGTCCCGATCACCTCGGGGTGACCGGCGTGGCCGATGAGCACGGCTTCGGAGCCCTTGCGACTGGCGCGATGGACTTCCATGTGAACCTTGGTCACCAGCGGACAGGTTGCATCGAATACCTTGAGGGCGCGGGACTTGGCCATCTCGCGCACTGTCTTGGCCACGCCGTGAGCAGAAAAGATGACGATGCTGTCGTCAGGCACCTCGTCCAGCTCCTCGACGAAGACAGCGCCCGCATCTTTCAACTTGTTCACCACATAGCGGTTATGCACCACTTCGTGGCGGACATAGATGGGGGCACCGAACTTCTCCAGCGCGCTCTCGACAATGCTGATGGCGCGATCGACACCGGCGCAAAAACCGCGAGGGTTAGCGAGCAGAATATCCATTAATGCACCTTCTCCTCATCATCAACGCCCAGGATCTCCACCTCGAAGGTGACGGTATGACCGGCCAGCGGGTGGTTGAAATCGACCGTGACCGACATACCGGCTACCGCCCGGATGATGCCCGGCAGCTCGCTGCCATTGGGCTGATCGAACAGGATGATGGTGCCGACTTTTGGCTCCACATCGGCGCCAAATTTGGCACGGTCGAGATGGTAGATGTTGTCGGGGTTGGAGAGGCCAAAGGCCTCTTCCGGCGCCAGAGTAAAACTCTTGCTCTCCCCTTCGCTCAGCCCCAGCAGACACTGCTCAAAGGTGGGGGTCAGGCTGCCATCGCCCATCCGCAGGCGGGCAGGTTTGCCGTGCAGCGCCGTGCTGTCGGCAACCGAGCCATCTTCCAGCTTGATGGAGAAGTGGAACAGCACGCTGCTGTTAGCGGTGATCTGCTGGCTCATGCCTGCTCCTTTTTCTCACCACGGAAACCGTCCAGCACAATCATGGCGGCCCCGATAAAGATAAAGCTGTCGGCCAGATTGAATGCCGGCCAGTGCGCACGCTGCCAGTAGAAGTCGAGGAAATCGACCACATGGCCCAGCACCAGTCGATCAAAGACGTTGCCGAGGGCGCCGCCGATGATGAGTGAATAGGCGATACCGCTCCAACGCTGGGTCACCGACTGCTTGCGCAGCCAGTGGATCAGCAATCCACAGATGGCAAAAGCTAGCACCGCGAAGAACCAGCGCTGCCAGCCCCCCTGATCAGCCAGAAAGCTGAATGCGGCGCCCTTGTTGTAGACATGAACCAGGTTGAAGAAGGGGGTGATCTCCACCCCCGGGTAACCAAATGGCAGCAACTTGACCACGGCGAGCTTGCTCGCCTGGTCCAGTACAAAGGCCAGCACTGCCAGCCACAGCCAACGCAGGCCGCTTTTATGTTGAGTCATGTTCATCAGGCAAATTGACGCGTTTCGCCGTCACCCTCAACGTTGGTCACACAGCGACCACAGATCTCTTCGTGACCCGCGATAGTGCCCACATCTTCGACATGGTGCCAGCAGCGGTCGCACTTGGCGGCGGCAGACTGGGCCACGCTCAGCCACAGGTCATCACGCTCGGTCGCCACAGAGCCTTCCGGCGCAGAGTCAGCCACGACCACCTTGGCCTTGGAGGTGAGCAGCACGAAGCGCAGCTCATCAGCCAGGGCGTTCAGGCGTGCAGCCAGCTCCGGCTTGGCGAACAGGGTCAGTTCGGCCTGTAGGGAACCGCCGATACGCTTCTCGCCACGGGCCACTTCCAGCGCCTTGTTCACTTCACCACGCACGGTGAGGATCTCGGCCCAGAAATCGTCGTTGAGAGATTCACCCGCTTCCAGACCGAACAGGCCGTCGTACCACTCCTCGGTGAAGACGAACTCGCCGCGCTCGCCCGGCAGCAGAGCCCAGATCTCGTCGGCGGTGAAGCTCATGATCGGCGCCATCCAGCGCACCATGGCCTCGGCGATGTGATAAAGGGCGGTCTGGCAAGAGCGACGGGCCAGGCTGTCAGCCTTGGCGGTGTACTGACGATCCTTGATGACATCCAGATAGAAGGAGCCCATCTCGATGGAGCAGAACTGCATCAGCTTCTGAGTTACGCCGTGGAAGTTGTACTCGTCGAATGCAGCCACGATCTCGGCCTGTACCGCTTTGGCACGACCGACAGCCCAACGATCCACCACCACCATGTCGGCAGGCGCCACCATGTCGGTCGCCGGATTGAAGCCGTTCAGGTTGGCCAGCAGGAAGCGGGCAGTGTTGCGAATACGACGATAAGCATCGGCAGAGCGCTTGAGGATCTCGTCGGAGACAGTCATCTCGCCGGTGTAGTCAGTGCTCGCTACCCACAGACGCAGGATGTCGGCACCCAGCTTGTTCATCACGTCCTGCGGGCTGACCACGTTGCCGATGGACTTGGACATCTTGCGACCCTGACCATCCACGGTGAAGCCGTGAGTCAGCACCTGGTTGTAGGGAGCCTTGTCTTTCATGGCCACACCGATCATCAGGGAGGACATGAACCAGCCACGGTGCTGGTCAGAACCTTCCAGATACATGTCGGCTGGCTTGCCGTTGAACTCGGGACGGGCATCGACCACGGAAGCGTGGGTAGAACCGGAGTCGAACCAGACGTCCAGAGTGTCAGGCACCTTGTCGTACATGTCGGCATCGGCACCCAGCAGCTCGGCCTTGTCCAGATCCCACCATGCCTGAATGCCGGACTGCTCGACACGCTTGGCTACTTCGTGCATCAGGCGCACGGATTCCGGGTGCAGTTCCTGGGTCTCTTTATGGACGAACAGGGAGATGGGCACACCCCAGGTACGCTGACGGGAGATACACCAGTCAGGACGGTTCTCGACCATCGCCTGAATGCGGTTTTTACCCCAGGCCGGTACCCAGCCGCTCTGGCCTTGCTGGGCAATACCGTCTTTCTCGATGCGCTCGATCTCTTCCAGTGCGCGCTTGCGCAGACCCTTCTGCTCCATGCTGATGAACCACTGCGGGGTGGCACGGAAGATGATCGGGGTCTTGTGACGCCAGCAGTGCGGATAGGAGTGGTTGAACACCTTGTGATGCAGCAGGGCGCCGCGTTCGGTCAGCACTTCGATCACTGAGGCATTGGCCTTGAACACATGCTGGCCGGCAAACAGTTCGGTATCCGGCAGGTAAACACCGTTGCTGCCAACCGGGTTGGCCACTTCCAGACCGTATTTCTGACCGACCACGAAGTCTTCCTGACCGTGGCCAGGGGCGGTGTGTACAGCGCCGGTACCGGCATCCAGGGTGACGTGATCACCCAGAACCACAGGCACGTCGAAGCTGTAGAATGGGTGGTTGAAGCGCAGCAGCTCAAGCGCGGCGCCCTTGGCGTAACCCAGATTGTGGAACTTCTCGATACCGGCGCGATCCATCACATCCTTGACCAGCTCGGCGGCCAGGATCAGACGCTCGGGGTTCTCCCCTTCAACCTGCACCAGCGCATAGTCGAGGTCGGCGTGCATGGCGATGGCGCGGTTGGCTGGCAGGGTCCACGGAGTGGTGGTCCAGATCACGGCAGAGAGGGTGCCCTTGCCGGTGTGGCCTTCGGCACAGTCAAACTTGGCGGCAACGGTCGCCTCATCAACAGCCTTGAAGCGCACATCGATGGAGGGGGAGTTCTTGTCGTAGTACTCCACCTCGGCTTCAGCCAGCGCGGAGCCGCAATCGGTACACCAGTGCACCGGCTTGGAGCCTTTGTGCAGGTGGCCGTTTTCAACGATCTTGGCCATGGAGCGGATGATGTTGGCTTCGGTGCCAAAATCCATGGTCAGGTAGGGGTGTTCCCAGTCGCCCAGCACACCCAGACGGATGAAGTCGGTCTTCTGCGCTTCGATCTGGGTCTTGGCGTATTTGCGGCACTCGGCGCGGAATTCGGCAGCGGAGACCTTCTCGCCCGGCTTGCCGACCATGCCTTCCACTTTCAGTTCGATAGGCAGACCGTGGCAATCCCAACCCGGCACATAAGGGGAATCAAAACCGGAGAGGCCCTTGGACTTGATGATGATGTCTTTGAGGATCTTGTTGACCGAGTGACCGATGTGAATGTTGCCGTTCGCATAGGGGGGGCCATCATGCAGAATGAAAGAAGGCTTGCCCGCTTTGGCGCGGCGAATAGCGCCGTAGAGATCCTGATCGTACCAACGTTTCAGCATGTTGGGTTCGCGCTTGGCCAGATCGCCACGCATCGGAAACTCGGTTTCCGGAAGATTCAGGGTGTGTTTATAGTCGCTCATCAGTCCTGGGTTCCCTTCTTTTCTAAAAGAGTGCTGGGTAAATTGAATTGTGGCAGCCCGAACCAGGCTCGGGCCGCCAGGGCATCTCGTTCGATCTGCTCTTTCAAGGCAGTGAAAGAGGCAAACTTCTGCTCTTCGCGCAGCTTGTGGCGAAGCAGCACCTTGACCTGCTGACCATATAGATCACCAGAAAAATCAAACAGATGTACTTCCAATCTGGCTTGTGTACCGCTCAAGGTCGGCCGTACACCCACATTGGCTACACCGGGGAAGGTCTTGCCGGAACATATCACTTCCACCGCAAACACGCCACCGACCGGGATCACCTGGCGCTTGAGGGCCAGATTGGCGGTGGGAAAACCTATGGTGCGCCCCAACTTGTCGCCGTGGGCCACCCGGCCGCTGATGGTATAGGGACGGCCAAGCATCAGCTCCACCTCCGCCATCCGGCCCACCTTGAGTGCTTCGCGCACTAGGGTGCTGCTGACCCGCTGCCGTTCGAGCTGGAAGCTCTGGGTACTGATCACCTCGAAGCCGAAGCGATGACCCGCCTCCTCCAGCAGGTGGAAATCCCCTTCCCGCCCCTTGCCGAAGCGAAAATCATCGCCGACCACCAGATAGCGCACCCCGAGCTTCTCCACCAGCAACTGCTCGATGAAGGTCGAAGCCGCCTGCTCGGCGAAGCGGTGGCTGAAGCGCACGCAGAGCATGCGATCGATATGCAGCCCCTGCAGCGCTTCGTACTTCTCGCGCAAGCGGCTCAGCCGGGCGGGCGCAGCTGAGCCGGCAAACAGCTCCAGCGGCTGCGGCTCGAACAGCATGACGCAGGCGGGCAATCCCAGCTGGGCCGCTTTCTCCTTGAGACGTGCCAATACCGCATGGTGACCCTGATGAACCCCATCAAAGTTGCCAATGGTCAATACACATCCCCGGTGACGGGGCTTGAGATTGTGAATGCCGCGAATAAGCTCCATCAGTGCCTTGTGCGTTGCTGCCATGGAAATCGGCGGATTATATATCAGGCAGCAGGCAGGGTCAGCCCTCATAGCCTGATTTCAACTATCCGGGCCCAATCCCGCCCCTTGGCGGCGCCATGGGGCACTATCCCCATGACGCCGCAGGATCACGGCTACTGCTGCCCCGATTTAAGGTGATGCGGCCGAATGCCCAACAGCAGCAACACCACGGCATAGACCGCAGCCCCCAGCGACAGCAGCATGGTCAGCTGCAAACTGGCCTTGCCCATGCTCCATTCCCCCCACTGGGCCAGATCCGGCGACAGGTAGGCGAGCACGCCCCCCATCAGCACGCTGGCGACCAGCAGCTTGAGGCAGAACACGCCGGTATGGCGGGAGGGACGATAGACGCTCTGCTGGTACAGCCCCTTGAACAGCAAGGCCGCATTCAGAGTGCCCGAGCAGGCGGTCGAGAGCGCCAGCCCCACGTAACCGAGCGGGTAGATGAAGATGAGGTTGCAGACCATGTTGGCAATCATCGACATCACCCCGATCCGCACCGGCGTCTTGGTGTCCTGACGGGCGTAGTAACCGGGCGCCAGCACCTTGATCAGCATCAGGGAAAGCAGACCGGTAGTGGAGGCCAGCAGGCTGGCGCTCGACATGGCCACTTCATGCAGGCCAAATTCGCCGCGCATGAACAGCACTCGCAAAATGGGCTCGCGCATCACCGCAATGCCTATCATGGCGGGCAGGCCGAGCAGCATCACCATCCGCACCCCCCAATCCATGGTGCGGGAGAAGTCGGCCGGATCGGCATCCACATGCTTTTTCGCCAGCGCAGGCAGGATCACGGTACTGATGGCTACCGCAAACAGCCCGAGGGGGAACTCCAGCAGGCGATCCGAGTAGTAGAGATAGCTGATGGCACCAGTCGCCAGGAAGGAAGCCAGCATGGTGTTGACCAGCAGGTTGATCTGGCTGACCGAGACCCCGAACAGGGCCGGGAGCATCAGGGTGCGGATCTTCACCACCCCCGGGTGATTCCATCCCCACTTGGGCCATACCAGCATGTTGATTTGGCGCAAAAAGGGGTACTGGAACAGAAACTGCACCAAACCACCCAAAAAGACACCAATCGCCAGCGAGATCTCAGGTTTGTCCATCAGCGGTGCAATCCACCAGGCCGCCGCAATCATGGTGATGTTGAGAAACACCGGCGTGAACGACGAGACCGCAAAGCGGCCGAAGGTGTTGAGGATGGCTCCCGCCATGGCGGTAAAAGTGATAAACCAGAGGTAGGGGAAGGTGATTTTGAGCATCAGACTGGCGAGCTCGAACTTCTCGGCCGCAGGGCCGCCATGCAGCCAGTCCCAGAACCAGCCCCAGCCAAACAGCGCGGTCAGCACACCCGACCCCAGCACACCGAGCAGGGTGACCACAGTCACTATCCCCCCCAGCGTGCCCGCCACCGCCGCCAGCAATTCACGCACTTCCCCCTCGTCGCCATTTTTCTTGTACTCCGTCATCACGGGAACAAAGGCCTGGTTGAAGGCACCTTCGGCGAACAGACGACGCAGAAAGTTGGGAATGCGATTGGCAAAAAAGAAGACGTCGGCGGCCACCCCGGCACCAAGCAGATTTGCGATGACTACATCGCGAACCAAGCCCATTACGCGGGATGCCAGCGTCATTCCGGACACTATCATGCCGGATTTGATCAATTTCTTACTCAAGACGAGGCCTCTGGAACTGTCAGAATGAAAAGAATGCTGCTAGAATCGGCCGACAGTTTAACCGTCTCCCAACTGACACACCACCGGGAGGCGGTGTTTATTTGCACAAATCATTTGACAATATGTGGTTGGAAGGGCATATTTCCGGGCCTTTTCAATACACTCGCTAAGACAGTTTTAGGAGTTTTACCTTGGCTAACATCAAATCTGCTAAGAAGCGCGCTCTTCAGTCAGAAAAACGCCGTCAGCACAACGCCAGCCGTCGTTCCATGACCCGTACCTACCTGAAGAAAGTCATTGCTGCTATCGCCTCTGGCGACAAAGCTGCTGCGACTGCCGCTTTCGCTGTTGCTCAGCCGATCATGGATCGTATGGCGACCAAAGGCCTGATCCACAAGAACAAAGCTGCTCGTCACAAGAGCCGCCTGTCTGCCCAGATCAAAGCTATGGCTTAATCAGCTTCTGCTGATCAAAGCTGAAAAAACCGGCCTTAGTGCCGGTTTTTTATTTATCTGCGCTGCAATAAAGTCGATGCAGCAAACTGATCATTTCACGCACCTCATGGCTGCGCAGCGAATAGTAGACTGTCTGGGCCTCTTTGCGCGTCGTCACCAGCTCATCCCGCCGCAGCAGCGCAAGATGCTGTGACAAGGCCGACTGACTCAATCCCAGTCGCTCGTTGAGCTCCCCCACCGACAGTTCGCGCTCCAGCAACTGGCACAGAATAAACAGTCGCCGTTCGTTGGCCAGCGCCTTGAGCAAGGCCACCGCTTTACTCGCATTGGCTTCCATCTCTTCAAGTTGCATCACATCTCTCCTCTACCACTCATCGCCGATGATACGTGGTGACGGGCCGTTTTAAAACGACAGGGTGGCCGGCTGGATGGCGGAGAAGTTCTCCTGCCCGGAAAAGAGAAAGGTAAAATCGCTCTCGCAGACCCGCTTCACCGCCGGATGCTGGATCATCCGCTCGGCGAAGATGACGTAATACTCCTCCATCAGATCCTGAGTTTCCCCGATCAGCATCACCCCCTCCCCCTCGAGGATCTCCTCCCGATAGATGGTGGGAGCCATGAAGATACCCTGATTGAAGAAGCCAAACGCCTTCATCAAGGCGGCATCATCAAACTCGCCAAGAATGCTGGGAGAAACCCCCTGCTGCTCGAACCACTGGGTCAGCTGACGCCCCATGGCGGTACGGCGACCGGGGATCAGCAGCTTGCGCTCTTCCAGACAGGCGGGAAAGGGCTTTTCAGGCAGCGGCGCCTTGCAGAAGAAGCTGACGCCACAGCCGCCCAACCGCTTGGAGAGCAGCCCCGCATGCTGGCTGGAGTCCACTGGACAGTCGGAGAGGATCATATCGAGCTTGTGTTCGCTCAGCTGCTCCAGCAGCAGTTCGTGGGTCGATTCGAAACAGCGCAGATGGATGGAACCATCATTGGGGATGACAGAGAGCAGCACGCGGCTGGCAAGACGCTTGGAGAGGGCATCGGCGATGCCGACGTCGAACAGGATCTGGCTCTCCTTGCGGTAGTTGACGATATCGAGCATCTCGTAGGAGAGGCTGAACATCTTGTCGGCATAGCGAAACACCAGCTGGCCCAGCTCGGTCGCCTCAAGAGAGCGCCCCTTGCGCTTGAGCAGCTTGCCCCCGAGGCGCTGCTCCAGCAGCTTGATCTGGCCGGTGACCGTCTGCGGGGTCAAAAAAAGGGCTTCCGCTGCCTGGGTAACGGAGCCCTTCTTCTGAGTCATCCAGAAATAGTAGAGATGGTTGTAGTTAAGGTGTGACATCCGATGGGGTTCCCGCTTGACGCGGACTCCGGTAGCAGCTGAGTTCAACCGCCAGAATGTCATACATGTCGCTAACCGAGTCAACCTTGTTCGCGCCAAACTGCTCCATCAGACTGGCCTTGAGGCGTGCCTTGTCAGGCATCCGGTCAGCGCAATAACGCTTGTTGGAACGCTTTACCATCTCGCCAGCCCGGCTGCTCAGCGCCCGCTCGGAGAAGGTCTCGCCAAAGCGCGCCTTGGCCTGCTTGTCCCCCAGCAGCAGGGCGCTGTCTACCACCCCGTTGAGATAGGCAGAGCAGTTCGCCGAAGTGGCGTCCTGCTTGCAATCCTCCAGCCCGCCGGCCCAGGCCGCGGGGCTCAACAACAGCATCAACAACCCTGTATGCAGCTTCATAGTCCCTCCGTACTCTGTTCCCCTTCACCCTTGGGAAGGGCCATGCGCAAGGCCAGATAGCCGACTACCGCCGCCATGGTGGAGCCCACCAGGATCCCGAGGCGAGAGTAGCTGCCGTAATCCAGCCCACCGTGCTCGAAGGCGAGCGACGCGATAAACATCGACATGGTGAACCCGATGCCACAGAGGATGCTGACCGCAAAAATCTGCTTGAAGTTGACCCCGGGCGGCAACTGGGCGATGCCCAGCTTGACCGACAGCCAGCTGATGGTGAACACCCCGAGCGGCTTGCCGATAAACAGCCCCAGCATGATCCCCATAGGTACCGGACTCAGCAGGGAGGAGAGACCAATCCCTTCCAGCGATACCCCGGCGTTGGCAAAGGCAAACAGAGGCAGGATCAGATAGGCACTCCAGGGGTGCAGTTGATGCTCCAGATACTTGAGCGGCGAGGCGTAACGCTTGCCGTTAAGCGGAACCATAAAGCCCACCACTACACCCGCCAGGGTCGCATGGACGCCAGACTTGAGCACCGCAACCCAGAGCACCAGACCAACCAGCATGTAGAGGCTGATCCTGTCCTCACCACGGCGATTCATCCAAAGCAGAGTGAGGGTTGCCAGAATACCGATGGCCAGCGCCTCCAGCGACAACTGCTGGGTATAGAAGAGCGCGATGATAATGATGACGCCGAGGTCATCCATGATGGCCAACGCCAGCAGGAATACCTTGAGGCTCACCGGCACCCGCTTGCCAAGCAGCGCCATCACCCCGAGGGCAAAGGCGATGTCGGTCGCAGCCGGAATTGCCCAGCCAGCGCGCGCCACTTCATCCGAATAGTTGAAAAAGGCGTAGATCAAGGCCGGAGCCAGCATGCCGCCCACCGCAGCGATAGCCGGGAAGGTCGCCTGAACCCGGGTCGAGAGCGCCCCTTCCAGCATTTCACGCTTCACTTCCAGACCAACCAGCAGGAAGAAGATCGCCATAAAGCCATCGTTGATCCAGAGCAGCAGCGGCTTGTTGATGTCGAGGGCCGCGATGCGCACCTGCACCGGCGTGTCGAGAAACGCCTGATACCCGCCAGCCAGCGCGGTATTGGCTAAAATCATTGCCAGCATGGCAGCCATGATCAGAATAATTCCGGAGGCGGCCTCCAGCTTCAGGAACTTTTTGATTACGTCACTCATGGTTAAATTTTCCACCGTATTGCTTTGGTTTGAGTCTATCTCCTGCAACAACCAATGGAAAATCGTTTCTTGCTGCTCAATACAACGAAAAAACCGAAGGCAAAATAGAACATACCTGCTATAAGCAGGTTTTTCCTCGTCTCTGGCTACCGTCTTATTAATCAATAAAATGAATTTTCAATTATTTAACTGCATAAAAAAGGCGCCCTGAGGCGCCTTGCTATCAGATGGCGACGGGCGCCTTGATGCCGGGGTGGGGGTCATAACCCTCGATCTCGAAATCCTCGAACTTGTAGTCGAAGATGGAGTCAGGTTTGCGCTTGATCACCAAGGTCGGCAGCGGGCGCGGCTCGCGGGAGAGCTGCAGCGCAGTCTGCTCCATGTGGTTGGAGTAGAGGTGCACATCACCGCCAGTCCAGACGAAGTCACCCACTTCCAGATCGCACTGCTGGGCCATCATGTGGGTCAGCAGGGCGTAGCTGGCGATGTTGAACGGCAGGCCGAGGAACACATCGCAACTGCGCTGGTAGAGCTGGCAGGAGAGCTTGCCGTCCGCCACATAGAACTGGAAGAAGGCGTGGCAGGGAGCCAGCGCCATCTTGTCCAGCTCGCCCACGTTCCAGGCGGAGACGATGATGCGGCGCGAATCCGGGTTGTGCTTGATGTCATCCACCGCCTTCTGGATCTGGTCGATGACAGACCCGTCAGCCGCAGGCCAGGAGCGCCACTGCGCGCCGTAAACCGGCCCCAGATCGCCATTCTCGTCGGCCCACTCATCCCAGATGCTGACGCCGTTTTCCTTCAGATAAGCGGTATTGGTATCGCCATTGAGGAACCAGAGCAGCTCGTGAATGATGGAGCGCAGATGGCACTTCTTGGTGGTCACCAGCGGGAAACCTTCCGCCAGATTGAAGCGCATCTGATGGCCGAACAGGGAGACAGTACCGGTGCCGGTACGGTCTGACTTGACGGTGCCCTCATCGAGGATTTTCTGCATCAGGTCGAGATAAGCTCGCATTATTTCGCCTCCTTCACGGCATTACCGAACAACTGCGGACGCTTGTAGGCGGCCCAGATCATCAGGGCACCGGCGATAATCATCGGGGTGGAGAGGATCTGGCCCATGCTGATCTCCTGGAAGTAGAGACCGAGCTGGCTGTCCGGCTGGCGCACAAACTCCACCAGGAAGCGGAACAGGCCGTAGAACAGCAGGAACATGCCGGAGATGGCGCCGCGCGGCGGATTCTTGCGCCAGAACAGGTTGAGGATGATGAACAGCACCACCCCTTCCAGTGCGAACTGGTAGAGCTGGGAGGGATGACGCGGCTCGGGACCCGCCTCCGGAAAGATGATGGCCCAGGGCACATCGGTGACCCGGCCCCACAGCTCGCCGTTGAGGAAGTTGCCGATCCGGCCAACGCCGAGACCGAACGGAATGAGCGGTGCCACAAAATCGGCCACGGTGAAGAAGTGGCGCTTGGTCTTGTGGGCAAACCAGATCATCGCGGTGATCACCCCGATCAGCCCACCGTGGAACGACATACCGCCGGTCCAGATCTTGAACAGATAGGTGGGATCCGCGAGGAAGAGATCGAAGTTGTAGAACAGCACGTAACCGACACGGCCGCCGAGGATCACCCCGAGGAAACCGTAGAACAGCAGATCCGACACCTCGTTGCGGGTCCAGCCGCTGTTCGGCGCATCGGCGCGACGGCCGGCAAGCCACATGGCAAACGCGAAACCGAACAGGTACATGAGACCATACCAGCGTACCGATAGTGGTCCCAAACTGAATGCTACGGGATCAATCTGCGAGAAAACCCAATATCCATCGTGCTGCATATGCGGCCCCAGTCAAAATAAAAGCCGCATTTTCCGATCATTCGTCAGCAGGGACAAGGCATGATTATCAATCACTCTGTTTCGATTTATGACCGGCTCGCAGCAAACCGCCCAAACCATGCTCCTCCAGATAGCGGGCAAACAGGCCGCGCAGTACGTGGGGGTTGTCATGTTTGAGGCCATCGGCCATCAGTTCGGTCAACTCGCTCAGGGTGGATTGACGCAGCACGTACTTGATCCGGGCGATGTTGTGGGTGTTCATACTGAAGCGGCGATAGCCCATGGCCAGCAGCAGCAATACACCGACCGGATCACCGGCCAGTTCGCCACACACCGACACCGGCTTCTGGTAACGGTGGGAAGCATCAACCAGCTTTTGCAGGGCGCGGATCACCGCAGGATGGAAGGCATCGTAGATGTTGGCAACCCGGGAATTGTTGCGATCTACCGCCAGCAGGTACTGGGTCAGGTCGTTACTGCCCACCGACCAGAAGTCGATGAGCGGCGCCATCTCCGGCAAGATAAAGAGGGCTGAGGGCACCTCGATCATCACCCCGAGGCTGGGGTAGCGGATCACTGCATCGCGGCTCGCCGCCTCTTCCGACACCTCTCGCCACGCCTGATCCAGCAGACGACGGGAGGCCTTGATTTCGCTGACGCTGCTGATCATCGGCAGCATGATGGCCAGATTGTCCAGCCCTTCACTGGCCCGCAGCATAGCCTTGAGCTGCACCAGAAACAGTTCGGGGTGATCCAGGGTGATCCGGATCCCCCGCCAGCCAAGGAAGGGGTTTTCCTCGACGATGGGGAAATAGGGTAACGGCTTGTCGCCGCCCACATCCAGCGTCCGCATGCAGACCGGCCGGTTGCGGTAGGTCTCCAGAATGCCGCGATAGCGGGCAGTCTGCTCCCACTCGGAGGGGAAGCTCTCCTGCAGCATAAAGGGGATCTCGGTGCGATAGAGCCCGACCCCGTCCGCCAGCTGATTGAGGGAGATCTCGGTATCGGCGCTGAGACCGGCATTGAGCAGCAGGGAGACCTTGGTGCCGTCGGCCGTCTCGGATGGCAGATTGTCGACACTGCGCACCAGGGTATCGAGGGCCCGCTCTTCGCTCAGCAGCTGACGATACTCGGTCAGGATCACCTGATTGGGCTCGATGAAGAGATCGCCGCTGTAGCCATCGACGACCAGCATGCGACCGCCGATGTCGCCAAGGGGCAGATCTACCCCCATGATGGCGGCCACCCCCATGGCGCGGGCCAGAATGGCCGCATGGGAGTTGGTCCCCCCCTTGAGCGAGACCACCCCGGTCAGATACTCGCGGGGCACTTCCGCCAGAATGGTGGCGGTCACCTCGTCGGCAACCAGCACCACCGGCTCACCGATGGAGATATGTTCAGGTTCATTCTGCACCAGTCGGCTGATCAGCCGCTGGGCAATATCCTTCACGTCGGTGGAGCGCTCCTGCAAGTAGGGATCCTTCATCCCCTTGAACTGCTCGATCAAGCGATCGCTGATGAGCTTGACCGCAGAGACCGCAGTCCAGTGCTCCTTGCTCACCTTGTTGCGAATAGGCTTGATGTAGCCGGGATCGTTCAGCAGATGGAGATAGATATCGAAGATGGCAACCGAATCCTGGCTGTAGCTCTCGCGAAAACGCAGCGCCAGACTCTCCAAGTCGTGCCGCACTTCCTCAACCGCCAGCTCCAGCCGCGCCAGCTGGCTGGCATGGTCTTCATCCTTGCGCGGGGTAATGGACGAGAGCGCCTTACGGGGCCGCCACACCCAGGCCTTGGCCATGGCGATACCGCTGGCACCGGCAATACCGCGCAGCGGCTTGCTCCAGTCGGTCTTCTGCAACCACCCCTTGGCCTGCGCCTGGGCAATCCGCGCCGCCAGCTGGGCCGCCAGGGTGACCATGAAGGACTCTTCCCCCTCATCGAAGCGGCGACTCTCCTTCTGCTGCACCACCAGAATGCCGACAACCTGACGCTGATGCATGATGGGGGCACCGAGGAAGGAGCGAAACGCCTCTTCGGCCACATCGGGCAGGAATTTGAAGCTGGGGTGCGCGGGGGCATCAGCCAGGTTGATCAACTCTTCCCGCTGACCCACCAGACCGACGATGCCTTGCTCGTAAGGCAGGGTCACCTTGCCGACCGCGGACGGGGCCAAGCCGTCGGTAGCCGCCAGGCGATAGCGGCGCACCTCGGGTTCCGAGACATAGACGGAGCAGCAGTCCACTGCCATGGCGTGCCGGGTCTGGCTCACCAATGCCTGCAAGGCCTGTTCGAGGGTATTGGCCTCGGTCATGCTCTCGACGATACGTCTCAGTTCCGTTAACAACTAATCTGTGCTCCTTAACGGGCGCGGTTGCGCCGCCCATCCTTCTTGTTGACCTGCACTGCCGGCACTGGCATCGCCAGCGGGGCAAACTCTTTCATGACCCGGCGGTAAACCTCCCGCTTGAACGAAACGACCTGACGCACCGGGTACCAGAAGCTGACCCAACGCCAGTCGTCAAATTCGGGATGGCCATGACAGCCGAACTGGATCCGCGACTCCTTGCCCGAATTCAGCTGTAACAGGAACCATTTTTGTTTTTGGCCAATACAGACCGGTGAACTGTCCCAGCGGACAAGACGTTTGGGTAAACGGTACTTTAGCCAGTTACGACTGGTGGCCATGATGGTCACATCTTCGGGCTTGAGGCCAATCTCCTCATAAAGCTCTCGATACATGGCCTGCTCTGGCGTTTCACCATCATCAACCCCCCCCTGCGGAAACTGCCAGGAGTGCTGCCCATAGCGTTTAGCCCACAACACTTGTCCTTCACGGTTACAGATCACGATACCGACATTGGGACGAAATCCGTCGCCATCAATCACGTGATCACCTTATAAAGGCTGAATCTATAAGGAGATTGTTCCACATTCACTCCGTGGCAGCAAACAAGGAGTGAATCCCCTGTTTCATGAATAACTTTCAATTTCAAACATACTTATAAACAAATCCAAGGATCCGCGCCCCCAAGTTGCCCACCCAGGCTGTGCATAAAGCTGTTAGCAAACGGGTATATACAGTACTTTTTAACTGTACGCGAAAAGTGCCTCTCCGTATCACCACGCGACATAAAATATAAAAAATCATTATTTTTTATAAGCTTGAGATAAAACAACTGGATCTAGATCCATGTTCCACCAAGAGCCAGATCCATGATCCTGATTGTGAACAAGTTCAACTGCTCAAAGATCCACCGCGGCGAAATTATCCACAGGAGTGGCACAATATCTACCCCGTTTACCCTGTAAAAATGGGGTGGCATTCACAATTTTTTGTAACATATCAGCGACTCCACCCACTTTCATCCACTTATCCAAGATTTCTGTGGATAACTGTGTGTAACATCATGCACAAACCCTTGGACAACTATTTCGAGGTCAAACCAGACCTGGTTTACTGCTCGATAAAACAGACAAAACCCTTTAAAATCATCACGATGAGCTGATAGCCCCCAAATTCTCTGCATTTGATCTTATCCACTCAGGATCGGTTATAAAAACAGCGATCCTTCTCGGGATCCTCCCCTGTTAGAATATGGCGAGCAAGATGGAGCCAACTATGCCAAGCAATCCCCAATCCGAGCAGGAGTTATTGAGCCGCGCCTATGCCATGGCCGGCTTCACGCTGGCGCAGCTGGCCGCCGAGGCTGGCGTCGCTGTGCCCAAAGACCTGCGCCGTGACAAGGGGTGGGTCGGTCAGTTGATCGAGCTGCAACTGGGGGCCAGCGCCGGGAGCAAGCCAGAGCAGGACTTCCCGGAACTGGGGATCGAACTCAAGACGATCCCCGTGGATCCTCAAGGCAAACCGCTGGAGACCACCTTCGTCTGCGTTGCCCCGCTGATCGGCGTCAGCGGCCAGCGCTGGGAGGAGTCCAACGTGCGCAACAAGCTCTCCCGGGTGCTCTGGATCCCGGTGGAAGGCAGTCGCGAGATCCCGGTTGGCGAGCGGCGGGTCGGCATGCCGCTGATGTGGAGCCCGAATGAAGAGGAAGATCGACTACTGCGTCAGGACTGGGAGGAGCTGATGGACATGATAGTGCTGGGAGAAGTGGAGCAGATCAGCGCACGCCACGGCCAGGTGATGCAACTGCGGCCCAAGGCGGCCAACAACAAGGCGCTGACTCGTGCCATCGGCCGCGATGGTCAACCCATCATGACCCTGCCCCGCGGCTTCTATCTCAAGATCGACTTCACCCACAGTTTGCTGCAACGCTATTTTGCCTTGCCGACTTGATCTGCCTTATCAACATCTTTGTCATATGGTGGTATAAAAATAGACAGGAGCCATTTTTAACTCACAGACAAGGAGGCGTCATGCCACTGATCAAACAGTTTTTGAAGTCCAAGCCCGAGGTCAAGGTGACCTTTGCCGTAGAGAAAGAGGCGGCTGCTGGGGCAGAACAGGTGATGCTGATCGGCGAGTTCACCCAGTGGCAACCGGTCGAGCTGAAACGCATGAAGAGCGGCGAGTTCAAAGCCACCCTCAATCTGCCGACCGACGGCCCGGGGTACTTTGAATATTGCTACCAGCTCATCACTCCGGCAGGGGAAACCCTCTACGAGAATGACTGGGCTGCGGACGACTATGTGCCTGGCCCCTTCGGGCGAGACAACTCGGTAGTTCGGGTCATCCAGTAACGGCTCCCAGATAGCCAATAGACGGATACAAAAAAGGCTCGCCATTGGCGAGCCTTTTCACTACCTGTCGAGCTATTTGCCGACATACCGACACCAATTCGAATCGAATTAGTTGAGCTTCTCTTTGATACGAGCAGCTTTGCCGGACAGGTTGCGCAGGTAGTACAGTTTGGCGCGGCGAACATCACCACGACGCTTCAGTTCTACACTGTGGATCAGCGGAGAGTGAGTCTGGAATACACGCTCAACACCTTCGCCGTTGGAGATCTTGCGAACGGTGAAAGCAGAGTGCAGACCGCGGTTACGCTTGGCAATAACGATGCCTTCGAAAGCCTGCAGACGCTCTTTACCACCTTCTTTAACACGAACTTGAACACGTACAGTGTCGCCCTGGGCAAAAGCCGGGATGTCGGTACGCAGTTGCTCTTGTTCAAGCTGCTGAATAATCTTGCTCATTGTCTTTCCTTACCTAGGATAAACTGAAAACTCTACTTAACGCTGTCACGCACTTCGCGGACATACTCGGCAAGAAGTGATTCTTGCTCGTCAGTCAGAGCTAGGTTGTTAATAAGTTCCGGCCTTCTTTGCCAGGTTCGTCCGAGCGACTGCTTGAGACGCCAGCGTCGAATCACTTCGTGATTGCCGCTTGTCAGCGCCTCGGGCACCGCCAATCCATCCAACACCTCCGGCCGAGTATAGTGGGGATGATCCAGCAAGCCATCCGTGAAGGAGTCTTGCTCGGCACTGGCCTGATCGCCCAAAACCCCGGGGACCAGACGCGAAACCGCATCGATCAGGGTCATGGCAGGCAACTCGCCACCACTTAACACGTAATCCCCGATAGACCACTCTTCGTCGACTTCGGTTTGTATCACGCGTTCATCGATACCTTCGTATCGACCGGCTACCAGAATCAGTTTCTGATTCGTCGCCAACTCGGTTACGCCCGCTTGAGTCAGCTTGCGTCCCTGAGGAGAGAGATAGATGACTTTCGCCCCGTCTCCCGCCGCTTGCTTGGCTGCATGAATCGCGTCACGCAGCGGCTGAACCATCATTAACATGCCGGGCCCACCACCATAAGGACGATCATCGACCGTACGGTGTTTATCGTGGGTAAACTCCCGGGGGTTCCAGCACTCAATCTGCAGCAGGCCACTCTTGACGGCCCGACCCGTTACCCCGTGCTCGGTAATGGCTCGGAACATTTCAGGGAAGAGGCTAATGACCCCAATCCACATAAGAAACCTCCGGCACCCGTGTTAGCGCGGGAAACTAGAAACCAGGATCCCAATCAACTTCGATTGTTCGAGCAGTCAGATCAATATTCTTGATCACCTGCTCTTCCAGGAACGGAATCAACCGCTCCTTTGCACCAAAGGCATCTTTTACATTGGCCTCAACCACCAACACATCGTTGGAGCCGGTTTCCATCAATTCGGTCACCTTGCCCAGGTCGTATCCCTTGGTGGTCACCACGGAGCAACCAATCAGGTCACGCCAGTAGAACTCACCTTCAGGCAACGCAGGCAACAGATCGGCGGGTACGCCAATCTCGACATTGGTCAATGCCAGGGCATCTTCGCGCACATCGATACCATCGAGTTTGCAGATCAGACCCTTGTTGTGACGTTTCCAGGATGAAACCCGAATTTCACGCCACGCCCCGTTCTGATTAATCAGCCAAGGGTTGTAATCGAAAATCGCTTCGGCAACATCGGTGAAGGAGTTCACTTTAAGCCAGCCCTTGATGCCATAAACGGTACCCAGGGTGCCCAGAACTACAGGTTTATCCACCTTAACTCCTTACCGTTGGGCTGATTAAGCAGCTTTTTTAGCGTCTTTGATCAGCTTGGCAACGCGGTCAGAAACAGCGGCACCAGTAGCAACCCAATGCTCGATACGAGCCAGGTCCAGGTTCAGCTTTTCAGCTTGACCAGCAGCAACCGGGTTGAAGAAACCAACGCGCTCGATGAAGCGACCGTCACGGGCGCAACGGCTGTCAGAAACTACTACCTGGTAGAACGGACGCTTTTTCGCGCCACCACGTTGTAAACGAATGGTTACCATATCGTCCTCATTAACATCTAATGAACAAGGCCCGCAAACACGCGGACCCTAGCTTAAAATAAGCCGCGTAATTCTACTTGGATTCGTAATAATTGCAACCAAGCCAGCCATTTTTTGCGCAGAGCTGCAATGAAAAGGGGCCTACCGCAGCAGACCCCCATCAACACGCAGGCCGGATCAGAACGGGCCGCGACCGCCACCGAAACCGGGGGGCATCATGTTCTTCATCTGGCTCATCATCTTGCGCATGCCGCCTTTACCGGACATTTTCTTCATCATGCGCTGCATCTCGGTGAACTGCTTGAGCAGCTTGTTCACATCCTGCACCTGCATGCCGGAACCTGCGGCGATACGGCGTTTGCGGGAACCCTTGATGAGATCGGGGTGGGCGCGCTCCTTCGGCGTCATGGAGCTGATGATGGCCTCCATCCGCACGGTGAGCTTGTCATCCATCTGATCTTTCACGTTATCCGGCAGACCGGACATGCCGGGCAGCTTGTCGAGCATCCCCATCATGCCGCCCATGTTGCGCATCTGGGCCAGCTGCTCGCGGAAATCTTCCAGATCGAAGCCTTTGCCACTCTTGACCTTGCTGGCCAGCTTGGCCGCTTTCTCTTTATCGACGTTGCGCTCGACTTCCTCGATCAGAGAGAGCACATCGCCCATACCGAGGATGCGGGAGGCAAGACGATCCGGGTGGAACGGCTCCAGCGCATCGGTCTTTTCACCCATACCGATAAACTTGACCGGCTTGCCGGTGATGTGGCGCACCGACAGTGCAGCACCACCACGGGCATCGCCATCCGCCTTGGTAAGGATGACACCGGTGAGCGGCAGCGCTTCATTGAATGCCTTGGCGGTGTTGGCGGCATCCTGACCTGTCATGGCATCCACCACGAACAGGGTCTCGACCGGCTTGATGGTGGCATGCAGATCCTGGATCTCGGCCATCATCTCGCTATCAACGTGCAGACGACCGGCGGTATCGACGATAACCACGTCATAGAATTTCTTGCGCGCCTGATCGATGGCAGCGGTCGCGATGTCGACCGGCTTCTGACTGGCATCGCTCGGGAAGAAGTCGACGCCGATGTCGCTGGCCAGGGTCTCCAGCTGCTTGATCGCCGCAGGGCGATAGACGTCGGCACTGACCACCAACACTTTCTTCTTGCTGCGCTCTTTGAGCAGCTTGGCCAGTTTGCCAACTGTGGTGGTCTTACCTGCACCCTGCAGACCGGCCATCAGGATGATGGCGGGCGGCTGGGCAGCCAGGTTGAGCTGTTCGTTGGCCTCCCCCATCACGGTAACCAGTTCACCGTGCACAATCTTGATGAATGCCTGGCCCGGGCTCAGGGATTTGGCCACTTCCTGCCCGACTGCGCGCTCTTTGACACGCGCGACGAAATCACGCACGACCGGCAGGGCGACATCAGCCTCGAGCAGCGCCATGCGGACTTCACGCAGGGTTTCCTTGATATTGTCTTCGGTCAGGCGACCACGGCCACTGACATTGCGCAAGGTGCGCGAGAGTCGTTCAGTCAAATTCTCAAACATGACGGATTCCGGTTCTTGGCGTAATAAATTGGGGGCATTATAACCCAGAGCGGGCGCGAGGACGATTATTCACCGCACCGCAGCAGCAGGGACCTTCTCCTTATATATGGGCAGATCGGCCGTTGCACAACTGGCGAGCACTTCTCGTGCAAGGTATACTGCCCCTCTTACCCTCAAAAGCTTGTGCAACAACGACCTGGTTATGATCGTAATCTCTGTTCTGGCCCTGGCGTTTTATCTGCTGGCCATCATCGCCTCCCTGCATCTGTTACTGAGCGCCAAGCCGGTGGGACAGCGCTCCCTGTTTGCCTGTATCGGATTGGCCCTGATCGCCCACGCCAGCGCCCTCGGTTCAGAGGTATTGCAGAGTTACGGCCAGAACCTGAGCATGCTAAACGTTGCCTCGCTGGTCAGCCTCATCATCAGTTGCTTCATGACCTGCGTGACCCGCCGCTTCAACGGCTGGATCCTGCTGCCGGTGGTCTACAGCTTCTCGGCCCTGTTGCTGGCTGCCAGCGCCTTGATCCCGAGTCGCTACATAACCCATCTGGAGGCCCACCCCCAGCTGTTGCTGCACATCGGCCTCGCCCTGATGGCCTACTCGGTATTGATGATCGCCTGTCTGTTTGCGCTGCAGCTCGCCTGTTTGGACAAGCAGCTTAAATCGAGAAAAATCAGTAATCTGCCAGCCATGCCGCCACTGATGACGGTGGAGAAACGGCTGTTTCAGTTGATCTCTGCAGGGGTGCTGCTGCTGACACTATCCATCGCCTCCGGCCTCTTCTTCCTCGAAGATATGTTCGCCCAGGGCAAGTCTCACAAGGCAGTACTCTCCATCCTGGCATGGTGTGTTTACGTGTTGCTGCTGTGGGGTCATCACACCTATGGCTGGCGCGGCCGCAAAGTCATCACGCTCAGTCTGATCGGCAGCTTCATCCTGACTCTTGCCTACTTTGGCAGCCGCTTCGTCAAAGAAGTGCTGTTGAGCTGACACCTATACTCTTTTAGCCATACCATCCAACAGGAGCCCTTTTTGGACAGCATCTCAACGAGTACATTACTGATTGTTCTCGTTATCTTGATCCTTCTTTCCGCCTTTTTCTCCAGTGCCGAAACCGGCCTGATGTCCATCAACCGCTACAAACTGCGGCATCTGGCACAGACCAAACACAAAGCCGCACGTCGCGTCGAGCAACTGCTCGCCCGCCCCGATCGCCTGCTGGGACTGATCCTGATCGGCAATAATCTGGTCAATATCCTCGCCTCCGCCATCGCCACCATCGTCTGTATCCGGCTGTTTGGTGATCTCGGGGTCGCCATTGCCACCTTCGGCCTGACGCTGGTGGTACTGGTATTCGGTGAAGTGACCCCCAAGACCCTGGCAGCCATGTTTCCGGAGAAGATCGCCTATCCCGCCTCCTGGATCCTCAAAGGGCTGATGGTGCCGCTCTCGCCGCTGGTCTGGCTGATCAACGGCATCACCAGCGGCCTGCTCAAGATGCTGAAGATCAATCCTAACAAGGATGACTCCCTCAACACCGAGGAACTGCGCACCATCGTCAATGAGGCGGGTAACCTGATCCCCCAGCGTCATCAAGAGATGCTGCTGAGCATTCTGGATCTCGACAAGATGCTGGTCGAGGACATCATGGTGCCACGCAGCGATATCTACGCCATCGACATCAACGATGACTGGAAGAGCATCCAGCGCCAGCTGGCCCACTGCGCTCACACCAAGATCCTGCTCTATCGCGACAATATCGACGACGTTGTCGGCTTTTTGCACGCGCGCGATGCCCTGCGACTGGTAGCCAGGGATCAGTTCAACAAATCGAGCCTGTTGCGGGAAGTGGACGAGATCTACTTCATTCCGGAAGGAACGCCGCTCAACGTGCAACTGGCCAAATTCCAACGCAACAAGGAGCGAATTGGCCTGATCGTCGACGAATACGGCGATATTCAGGGGCTAATCACTCTGGACGACATTCTGGAAGAGATCGTGGGCGACTTTACCACCTCCATGACGCCAGCGCCGAGCGACGAGATCCACCCCCAGTCAGATGGTTCTTATCTGGTCGAAGGCTCAGCCAATATTCGTGAGCTGAACAAGGAGATGAACTGGCATCTGCCCATCGACGGCCCACGTACCCTCAACGGTCTGATCCTCGAATATCTGGAAGAGATCCCCCAGCCCAACATCGGGATCCGGCTGGCCGGTTATCCTATCGAGATCCTCGATGTGGAGAACAATATGGTCAAGATGGCGCGGATTATGCCGGCATCGTACCGAGCGGAGTCGGATTCGCAAGATTGAAAAAGGGCTGCCAGTGGCAGCCCTTTTCTATTGCTCATCGTCACTGTTCATCTTCATCATCCGGCTCCAGCACCAGCGTCGGGATCAACTCGCCAAACACCCGTTGCAACTCGTCGCGGTTGGCCAGCAGGTCTTGCAGCGTATAGCTGTCCATCACCGCCAGAAACGCATCCATCGCCTCTTTCAGCGCACTCTTGAGCAGACAGACAGAGACGATGTGACAAGCGGGCGAGCCGCAGTCAATGCCGTCCAGATTGCCTTCCAGCGCCCTGATCACCTGCCCGATATTGATGGTGGCGGGATCGCAAGCCATACGAATACCGCCATTCTTGCCACGCTGGGATTGCAGATAGCCCAGCTTCACCAGCTGATTGACCACCTTCACCATGTGGTTGCGGGAAACGCCATACAGGGCCGATACCTTGGCAACGCTCGACAACTCCCCTTCCGGCAGGGTGGCAAGATAGAGCAGGGCTCTCAATCCAAAATCTGTATAACTGGTTAGTCTCATAAAACCTGATTAGCGCGATGCGAAAAGTGGAGTATTGATTCAAATCAAATAAACATCTAGGATGCCACTTATTAAATGACATTTTATATGTTCAATTAGAACGAGGCCCCTATGCTAGATCAAACCACCGTTGCCGTCATCAAAAGCACCATTCCGCTGCTCGAATCGGCAGGCCCTGCCCTCACCCAGCACTTCTACCAGCGGATGTTCAGCCATAACCCGGAGCTGAAAGATATCTTCAACCTGGCCCATCAACGCAGTGGCGGCCAGCCGCTGGCCCTGTTCAATGCAGTCGCCGCGTATGCAAAGAATATCGACAATCTGGGAGCGCTCGCCGGTGCGGTCGAGCGGATTGCGCACAAACATACCGGATTCCTGATCCAGCCGGAACAATATCACATTGTAGGTAGTCATCTCTTGGCCACGCTCAAAGAATTGGGCGGAAGTGCGGTCACCGACGAGGTGCTGGAGGCATGGGGCAAGGCGTATGGCGTGCTGGCAGACATCTTCATCGGCCGCGAGCGAGAGATCTATCAGGAGAAGGCCAATCAGGATGGCGGCTGGCAAGGTACCCGCACCTTCATCATCAAGGAGAAGCGAGCCGAGAGCGAACTCATCACCTCCTTCCTGCTGGCGCCGGAAGATGGCAAGCCGGTACTGACCTTCAAACCGGGCCAATACCTCAGCATCAAGCTGGTTCACCCCGAGCTGGAATATCAGGAGATCCGCCAATACTCCCTCTCCGATGCCCCCAACGGGCAGGATTACCGCATCAGCGTCAAGCGTGAGCCGCAGGGTCAGGTCTCCAACCTGCTGCACGATCACCTGCAGGCGGGTGACAAGATCGAGGTGATGCCCCCTACCGGCGATTTCTACCTGAAAGCCGACAGCCAGACCCCAGTGGTACTGCTCTCCGCCGGTGTCGGCGTGACGCCGATGATGAGCATGCTCAACCAGCTGCTGGCGAACGGCCATCAGGCTGATGTCACCTGCCTGCACGCCTGCGAACAGGGCGCTGTACACGCCTTCCGGGAGGATATTCAGCAAAAATCCCGCCAGCATCCCAACTTGCTGAGCCGGGTCTGGTATAGGGAGCCGGAGGCCAGTGATGTGCAGAGCGAAGATTACGACCTGGCCGGCACCATGGATCTGACTGCCGTGAAGGAGCGCATCACGCCAGAGGCCCACTACTACTTCTGTGGCCCTGTCGGCTTCATGCAAGAGATCAAGCGGCAGCTGCTGGCTGCTGGGGTACCAACGGGGCAGCTCCATTACGAAGTTTTTGGCCCCCATCAAGATCTCTAAGGCGCGGGCAGCCATATAACAGAGGGAGGTTCCGGCCTGTCATGGCACGGCGGCTGGAACCGGACCCACAGGTGCAGACCTGTGGGTCATTTTTTTGGATCAGTGCATCGCCTTGGCGCGGGCCACCACGTTGGCCGGCATCCGGTTGCCAAGACGGTTGAGCAGACTCGCCGCCTTCTGGTGCAGCGCCTTGTCACCTATGACAGCGCCATGGAGCCAACGGTAAGCATCCTCATAATCAAGCGGACTGCCCATCCCCTGCAACAGCATCTCGACCCACTCGATGCGAGCCCGCAGAAAACCGAGGCTGGCCGCCTCGCGCATCAGTGTTTCGGCTCGCACCAAATCCTTCTGCACCAAAGTTCCTTTCCAGTAGTAGCGACCCAGTTGCTCCAGCGCCGGCGCCAAACCCTGATTGGCCGCCTCCCACATATATTGCACCCCGAGCTCAGCATTGGATTTGGTGCAGACACCCCACGCCAGCATATCCCCCCAGAGGAATTGATAGGCCGGGATCTTCATCACCGAGGCGCGCGCTTCGATATCCTGAGTCAGCTGACAGCGATCCTGTTTAACCTGAGTGAGGTGACGCCCCTGCTCAATCCAGTTGAGCAGCTCGTCCTGACGATAGAGCGGCACCGCCTGCAACTCGCCAGCGGCCAGAGGCGCGGGAGGCGCAACCACAGCGACAGGCTCAGCCGGTTTTGGCAGCGGCGCGGCCCCCTCGCCACTGCTGGCAACGGGTGTGACCGGCTCAGCCGGAAGCAAGACGGGGACTGCCTCAGAGGGTGCTGGCGTAGCAGCAGAGACAGGGGCCGCCACCGCAGCACTGCTTGCGGTCGGTGCCGATGCACTTGCTGCAGGCGCATCGCTCGATACGGCAGCCGATACCGCCTCGGCACCATAGAGGGGCGCGGTGAATGCACCGACAAGAATGAGTAGGGTAAGGGGTTTCATCATAAGGATCTCCTGCTGCACTCTGTTATCGGCACCAAGCCCCATCCCCTTAGCCTTAGCCTTCCGGGCGGATCTCATCAATACAAAAGGGAGCCGAAGCTCCCTTGTTGGCACGGTTGACCCGCTTACTTGACGAAATCGACACCCAGCTGGATATCGGCTTTCAGGGTAGCCAGCATGCCTTCCATCGCTTCCTGCTCGAACGCGCTCAGCTTGCCGTAATCCAGTACGGTTTCGACGCCGTTCTTGCCCAGCAGTACCGGCTGTGCGAAGAAGGTGGCGTGCTCGCCGTTGCCTTCCACGTAGGCGCACTCAACAACGTTGGCTTCGCCCTGCAGACCCTTGATGAGGGAGAGACCGAAACGGCAAGCCGCCTGACCCATGGAGAGGGTCGCAGAACCGCCACCGGCTTTGGCTTCCACCACTTCGGTACCGGCATTCTGGATGCGCTTGGTCATGGCTGCCACTTCTTCAGCAGTGAAGGAGGCACCTTCAATCTGGGAGAGCAGCGGCAGGATGGTGACGCCACTGTGACCACCGATCACGTTGACGCGTACTTTGTCGATGTTCAACCCTTTGGCAGCGGCCACGAAGGTCTCGGCGCGGATCACGTCCAGGGTGGTGACACCGAACAGGCGACGCTTGTCATAGACACCGGCTTTCTTCAGCACTTCGGCGGCGATAGCCACAGTGGTGTTGACCGGGTTGGTGATGATGCCAATCAGTGCTTTCGGGCAAGTGGCCGCGCACTTCTCGACCAGATTCTTGACGATACCGGCGTTGATATTGAACAGGTCGGAGCGATCCATCCCCGGCTTGCGTGCCACACCGGCGGAGATCAGCACCACATCGGCCCCAACCAGCGCAGGAGTCGGATCTTCACCGCAGAAGCCCTTGATGGCGACGTCGGTAGGAATATGACTGAGGTCAACGGCCACACCCGGGGTGACCGGGGCGATGTCATACAGGCTCAGCTCGGAGCCAGCCGGCAGACGGTTTTTCAACAGCAGAGCGAGGGCTTGACCGATGCCACCAGCGGCACCCAGAACGGCAACTTTCATGATCAACTCCATGTTTAAGCGTAGGTTTAAGGTTGTTTGTTGTTGTGCGCCCAACCTTAATGGATCCCCCCATAAAAAACAATCTGATAACAGTTGCAGTCACGGGTTCTGTGAGCCACGAAACATGCGGGAGCAAAAATTGGAGGGAAATACAAAAAGTTGGAGGAGAAGCACAGTTTTTCTGCACTTATCCTTACCATAAAGAGGTAGATTTGAGGGTCTCAGGATTGGAATGCCAGCGCCCGTTTTTCACACCAGCGAAAACCAATTGTTAACAATCCGTTCATCGCCAGATAAAGCCCGCCAGCCACCCCGAACACCGCCAAGGTATCGTAGGTCTGGGCGTTCAACCCCTGCGCCAGCCCCATAATGTCCATGATGGTGATGGTACTGGCGAGGGAGCTCCCCTTGAGCACCAGGATCACCTCGTTGGAGTAGGCAGGCACCAGATGACGGGCGGCGTGGCGCACCTTCATCCACAAGGTCTGGCGGCCGTTAAAGCCAAGCGCACGACACGCCTCTACTTCACCGGCCGGGATGGCATCGAGCGCCCCCTTGAACAACCGGGTGGAGTAGGCCGCCGTGTTGAGACCCAGCGCCAGCACGGCGCAGAACCAGGGCTGCTTGAGCAGCGGCCAGAGCGGGCTGGCTTTCAGCCACTCGAACTGGCCCGGCCCGTAGTAAATCAGGAAGATCTGGATAAGCAGCGGCGTACCGGTAAAGAGCAGCACCCACAGCTGCACCAGCTGGGTCGCCACCGGCAGGCGCAGCTCCAGCACCCAGGTCATCAGGGCCGCCAGCACAATTCCCAGCAGCAGGCTGAACAGGGTCAGTTCCAGCGTGGTGACCAGACCGCCCAGCAACGTAACGAGATACTCTTGCATCAGTTAGCCTCCGTAGCGGCGGGTGTAGCGGGCAGCCAGCCCGAGGCCATATTCACTCACCAGACTGATGGCCAGATAGATGAGGGCGGCGGCGGCATACCAGGTGAAAGGCTCATAGGTACTGGCCGAGGCCATCTGGGCCTGACGCATCATCTCGTTCACCCCGATAAGCGACACCAGCGCGGTATCTTTCAGCAACACCAGCCACTGGTTGCCGAGGCCCGGCAGGGCATGGCGCCACGCCTGCGGCAACACGATGCGAAAGAAGATGTGGCTCTTGCTCAAACCCAGCGCCAGCGCCGCCAGCCGTTGACCTGAAGGCACCGCATTGATCGCCGCCCGCAGGGTCTGGGTCGCATAGCTGGCGAACAGCAGGGAGAGCGCCAGCACGCCACAGGCGAACGGGCTGAACTCCACATACTCGCCAGTGAGGAGGAACAGCACCTGGGTCGAACCGAAGTAGATGAACAGCACCACCAGCAACTCGGGCAGGCCACGGATCAGCGTGGTCAGGGTGGCCACCGGCCACACCAATGCACGCTGCTTGCTGAGCTCGGCGGCACTGAACGCCAGTGCCAATACCATGCCCCCGACCAGTGATGCCAAGGCCAGCCCGAGGGTCATCCAGGCTGCATCCAACAACAGGCTCAACATGGCTTACTGCGCGAAGTATTTGTCGAAGATTTTCTGATAGGTGCCGTTGGCCTTGATCTCGGCCAGCCCCTTGTTCAGCTGGGTCAGCAGCTCCTGATTGCCCTTGGCGACCGCGATGCCAAAGCCGGTACCGAAGTACTTGGCATCCGTCACTGGCGTACCCACCACGGCATACTCCTTGTGCTGCTTCAGCCAGTCGGCAGCAACGGCAGTATCGGCAAAGACACCGTCGGTACGGCCATTCATCATGTCGAGGAAGGCGCTCTGGTAGCTGGCGTACGGCACTGTCAGCAGACCCTTGCTCACCCAGTTATCCACCAGATAGGACTGGTGGGAGGTGCCGTTCTGCACGCCGACTGTCTTGTCGACCATCTCTTCCGGCCCCTTGAAGGCCCCTTTCTTGGCGACGAATACTGCCGAGTTCTCGTAATAGATGTCGGAGAAATCGACCTGAGCGGCCCGCTCAGGGGTTACGTCCATGGCGGCGATGGCGGCATCGTAGCGACGGAATTTGAGGCTGGGGATCAGGCTGTCAAAGGCCTGGTTGTGGAAGCTGCACTCCAGCTTGGCCTGCTCGCAGATGGCGCGCGCCAGATCGATGTCAAAACCCTGAAACTCGTTCTTGTCATCCAGGTATTCGAACGGCGCGTAGGTGGCCTCGGTGGCGAACTTGATCTCTTTGGCCATGACGGAGGTACTCAACAGGCCCATGGCAGCAACCAACAACAGACTCTTTTTCATGACAGCTTCCTTATCGATTCAATATCAATGCATCAAGAATTCGGCAAACCGGCTGGTTTGCGGGGATTGGAAAATGGCAGCGGTGCCGGATTCGATGATCCGCCCCTTCTCCAGATAAATCACCTGACTGGCCACCTTGCGGGCAAAGTCGACCTCGTGGGTCACCACCACCTGGGTAATGCCGGTCTGGCTCAGGTTGCGGATGATCTCGGCCACCTCTTTGGTGATCTCGGGATCGAGGGCAGCTGTCGGCTCGTCAAACAGCAGCACTTCCGGGTCCATCATCAGGGTACGGGCAATGGCCACCCGCTGCTGCTGACCGCCGGAGAGACGGGCCGGCCAGGCATCGCGCTTGTCGGCCAGTTGCAGCTGGGCCAGCAGATAGGCCCCCTTCTCGATGGCAGCCTCCTTGCTCATGCCGAGCACCTTGACCGGCGCTTCAATCAGATTCTCCATCACAGTGAGATGTGGCCAGAGATTGTACTGCTGGAACACCATCCCCACCTTGCGACGCAGCAGTTGGGACTGGCGGTTGAATTCGGCAGCAGAGAGGGAGCTCGGGAAAGAAAATTCACTTTCACCAATTCGCAGAACACCCGCATCCGGGGTATCCAGCAGGTTCATCATCCGTAGCAGGGAACTCTTGCCAGCACCGCTCGGGCCCAGCAACACCAAGGTTTCACCGGGGGATGTCCGAAAGCTGACCTGTTGCAGAACCGGCACCTTGTGCCAGGACTTCTCGATACCTATTAATTCAATACCCATACAGCCCAATTGAATAAGTTTTCAAAATTTCATCCCGATTCTATCCCTAATAAAGGTTGATGCAAGCCATTTTTGAATCAATATGCAGAACAAGCGCCGCTTCCTTGCAAAAAACGGCATATGAATGCAAAATGGCCCCGCTGTTCGTATCTGCCGCCTGTATCGCACAGGCCGCCACACCTCCTCATTCGTGAGACCAAGATGAAACACAACGACAAGCAAGAAAAACTGGCCAAGGCCTTTAAAGCCTTGCTGAAAGAAGAGCGCTTTGGCTCCCAGGCAGAAATCGTCACCGCCCTGCAAGAGCTGGGCTTCGAGAATATCAACCAGTCCAAGGTATCGCGTATGCTGAGCCGCTTCGGCGCCGTTCGCACTCGCAATGCCAAGATGGAGATGGTCTACTGCCTGCCGGTGGAACTGGGCGTGCCCACCACCTCCAGCCCGCTCAAGAATCTGGTACTGGACGTCGATCACAACGGCGCACTGGTGGTGATCCACACCAGCCCGGGCGCAGCCCAGCTGATCGCCCGCCTGCTCGACTCCCTTGGCAAGGCAGAGGGGATCCTGGGCACCATCGCCGGTGATGACACCATCTTCATCACCCCGACCAGCGACACCGATATCGAAGAGCTCTACCTCTCCGCCCTCGAGCTGTTCGAACAGACGCCGTAATGGCCGCTACCGCGTCATAGCGGTCAAGCCAGAACGAAAAATCCCGGCCAAGGCCGGGATTTTTGTTTTCTGCAGCTTCGTCAGGCCGGCTTATTTGCCCTGCGCCATCAAAAAACTTTCAGATGGGGCGAAGAAAGCCGCGCCGGTTACTGCCTTGGTGAAGCGCAGCAGATGGTCGAAGTGGCTACCCTCCCCCTTGTACATGCTGGCCAGCATGGCGTTGAAGTGCTGCGGAGTGCGGCAGCAGGAGATGAAGTAGAGTCCCTGCTCGGTCATGGTGCCCCAGGGCATGCTCTGGCGCAGGATCTCCATGGACTCCCCTTTCGGCGTCTTGAGGTTGACCCGCTTGATGTGGGCGGTCAGCGGTTTGGCGGCAGACTCATACTCGATGTTGTCGGGCTTGGTTCGACCGATAATGTCTTCCTGTTCTTTCTGCGCCAGCTTCTCCCAGTCGCTCATGGCGTGTACCCAGCGCTGAACGTGGATGTAGGAGCCACCGGCAAACTCGCCATCGGCCACCAGCGCCACTTCGGCACGGTGCTCATCCTGCGGGTTCTCGGTGCCATCAACGAAACCGGTCAGGTCGCGGCAATCCAGATTGCGGAAGCCACGCACCTCTTCGGCCAGCTCGACCAGTCCGGCCAGCAGCGCCATCACGCGGTGACCGGCGTGGTGCAGCACATCCACCCGATCGGCGCGCAGCTGAATAAAGAGATCAAACGGGGTGTTGGGGGCTTCCTGACCGTTGGCGGATTGCGCCATAAAGCTGCGGAACTGGGGCGGACGGGCGGCAGGGTAGAGACCATCCCAGGCATCGGCGCCAACGGCAACCAGACCGCTGAAACCGGCATCGGGGAAATCGGCGGCGACCGCCTGCCACAGGGCGGGCAGTTTGGCCAGACGGCAGACCAGTTCGGCGGCATCGCCGGTACGATTGAACATCAGATAGAGGGCGTGCAGATTCGGCTCTGCGCAGATCCCGGCTTGGGCTTTCATATATCTCTCCCCTGAGTAGGCGTTAGCGTTACGGGCTATTTGCGTTGCGCGATTATAAACCAGAGTGGATCCAGTTCTTTGATTTCACGACGATATCACGCGTTCAGGGCAAAGGGTCAAACAACACCAACCCATGGGGGGCAACCTTGATCCGTGCCCGCATCCCATCAAGGGGCTCGCCAATGCTCGCCTCCAGCTGCAGATCGCCACACTCGAACAGCACCCGGCAGTGGTGGCCGAGGAACTGCTGCTCCACCACCTTGAGCTCCCCATCTGCGGCGCTCTCCAGCAACAACTGCTGGGGTCTGAGCATCAGCTGCAACGGCTCGCCCACCGCGCGGCCATGAGGCTCGCTGCCACAGATGACCCCGAGCGCCGTCTGCACGCAGTGGCTGTCCACCACCTCGGCAGCCAGATAGTTGACCCCGCCGAGAAACTCCGCCACGAAGCGATTTTGCGGGCGGCGATAGAGCTGCTCCGGCTGGCCCACCTGCTCGATGTGACCGGCGCGAAACAGCGCCAGCCGATCGGCAAAGGCGAACGCCTCCTCCTTGCTATGGCTGACGAAGATGGCGCCAATCCCCTGCTGCTTGAGCAGGGTGCGGATCTCGAGGATCAGCTTCATCCGCACCTGGGTATCGATGTTGGAGAAGGGCTCATCCAGCAGCATCAGCCGCGGCTTGCACACCAGCGCCCGAGCGATAGCCACTCGCTGCTGCTGGCCACCGGAGAGCTGGTGAGGATAACGATCCCCCAGCCCCTGCAGATTGACCAGCGCCAGCGCCTCGTCCACCTGCTGCTGGCGGGCGCGGCGATCGAGTTTAGTCAGGCCAAAGCCGACATTGTCGGCCACCGTCAGGTGGGGAAAGAGGGCGTAATCCTGAAAGATCATCCCGATATTGCGCGCCTCGGGCGGCACACTGGCACCGGGCCCGTCGAGCAGGGTATCGCCGAGGCGAATCGAGCCCTCTGCCAACGGCAGCAGCCCGGCGATGGCCTTGAGCAACGTGGTTTTGCCGCAGCCACTGGCTCCCAGCAGGCAGACGATCTCGTTGTCTGCCACCGCCAGGGAGAGCTGCTCCAGCACATTGCGGCCGTTGTAACGGCAGCTGACATTTTCAACCTGCAAACAGGACAAGGCTGACTTCCTCTCGTTTCTGGCGGCGCGCTGCCTTTCGGTTCAGCACACCGCATGCAATTTCATTGGCCGACGCGGCGACTCAGTGGCCCGGACTGTCCAGACTGCGGTTGACCCAGATCAGCGGCAACAGCCCCACCAGCACAATGACGATAGCCCCCAGCGCGCCACGCTCCAGCATCTCGTCCGAGACAAACTGATAGACGTGGGTCGCCAGAGTATCGAAGTTGAACGGCCGCAGCAGCAGGGCGGCGGGCAGCTCCTTCATGGATTCGATAAACACCAGCATGGCACCGGCAAACAGACCGCGGCGCACCAGCGGCAGATGGACCCGGCGCAGCATGCCGCCATCCCCCTGCCCCAGGGAGCGGGCAGCCATGTCGAGACTGGGGGAGATCTTGCCCATGCTGCTCTCCACCGAGCCGATGGCGATGGCCACGAAGCGTACCAGATAACCGAACACGATGGCGGTGATGGTGCCGGTCAGCAGCAGCCCCGGCCCCTGACGCCCGAGCCACTCGGCCAGATCGTTGATGGCAAAGTCGAGGGCGGTGAGCGGCACCAGCACCCCGATGGCGAGCACGGTACCCGGCATGGCGTAGCCCATGGCGGCGATGCGCAGAGGCAGCAGACTCTTTATCCCGCCATCGAGACGGCGGAAGAAGCCAAGCAGCAGGGCAATCCCCATCGCCAGCAGAGCGGTCAGCGCCGAGATAGCCAAGCTGTTGCCGGCGAAGCGGACAAACTCCGGCGTCCACGACAACTCGAAGTAGCGCACCCCGTAATCGAGCAGGATGACGAACGGCAGGCCGAAACCGGCCAGCACCAGCCACCAGCACCAGAGACCAGCCAGCCAGCGACTCATCCCCTTAAGCGGATAGCGCAGCGGCTGCTCATGACCCATGGACTTCTGGAACACCTGCTGCCGACTGCGCGAGCGGCGCTCCAGCGCGATCAGCAGCACCACCGCCAGCAGCATCAGGCAGGAGAGTTTGGCCGCGGTGGCCAGACTACCGTAGCCGAGCCAGGTGTCGTAGACCGCCGTGGTCAGGGTGTTGATGGCAAAGAAGTGGACGGTGGCGAAATCGGCCAGCGTCTCCATGGCCACCAGCGATACCGCCACCATGATGGCGGGGCGCGCCAGCGGCAGACTGAGGCGGCGAAAACTCTGCCACGGGGTACAGCCGAGCAGGCGGCTGGAGTGGATCAGGCTGACTGACTGCTCGAGAAAAGAGGCGCGGGTCAGCAGATAGACATAAGGGAACAGCACCAGCGCCAGCACCCAGGCGGCGCCACCAAGGGAGCGAATGGCAGGAAACCAGTAATCGGCAGGGCTGTTCCAGCCAAAGAGTGCTCGCAACCCGGCCTGTAGCGGGCCCGAGTAGTCGAGCAGGTCGGTATAGACGTAGGCGACGATATAGGAGGGCATGGCCATTGGCAGCATCAAGGCCCACTGCAGGGCACGGCGCCCCGGCACCTGACACATGGCCACCAGCCAGGCGGTGGGTACGCCAAACAGCAGGCTTAACAATACTACGCCGACCACCAGCCCCAGGGTATTACCGAGATAATCGAGCAGCACGGTATCGGCGAGGTGGCGAAACAGCTCCCCCTCAGCCGAGAAGGCAGAGAAAAGCAGGGCTATAACCGGTAAACCCAGCAGCAGGGCGATGGCCCAGCTGCCGGTCATCCATCCAAAATTTTTCATGAGACCACAGATGTTGATGGGGCCGTTGGCCCCATCTGATTACAAATCGAACTTCACTTCATCCAGCAACTGCAAGGCGTCCTTGCGGTGCTTGGCGTAATCGCTGACCGGTAGTGCGTCAGACTTGAAACTGCCCCAGGACTTGACCATGGCGGAAGGCTCGACTCCGGCCTTGACCGGATATTCGGCGTTCACATCCGCATACATGTGCTGGGCGGTATCACCAGCCAGAAACTCCATCAGCTTCTGGGCCTCGGCCTTGTTCTTGGCATACTTGGTCATGGCCACGCCACTCACGTTGACGTGTGCACCGCGGTCAGCCTGGTTCGGGAAGTTGATATAGACCGCATCCGCCCAGGACTTCTGCGCAGGATCTTTCAACATGGCGCCCAGATAGTAGCTGTTGCCGAGCGACACGTCACAGATACCATCCTTGATCGCCTTGACCTGATCCCGGTCGTTGCCCTGCGGCTTGCGCGCTAGGTTGGCCTTGACCCCTTCCAGCCAGGTTTTGGTCTCAGCCATGCCGTGATGGGCAATCATGGAGGAGACCAGCGCCACATTGTACTCATGCTTGCCGCTGCGGGTGCAGATTTTTCCTTTGAATTCAGGCTTGGCCAGATCTTCGTAGCTGATGGTGTCGAGCTTGCCGAGGCGATCCTTGCTGGAGTAGATGGCGCGCACCCGGGTGGTCAGGGCGAACCAGCGATTCTCCGGATCACGATAGATGGCAGGGATGTTCTCCTGCAGGATCTTGCTATCCACCGGCTGTACCAGCCCCTTGTCCACCAGGTCGGTCAGACGGCTGATGTCGACGGTCAGCATCAGGTCGGCCGGAGAGAGCTTGCCTTCCCGCTCCAGACGCTCGTTCAACCCCTCTTTGGCGAACACCACGTTCACCTTGATGCCAGATTCCTTCTCAAACTGCTGGATGATGGGCTTGATCAGCTCATCCTGCCGGTTGGAGTAGACATTCACTTCCCCGGCCGCCAATGCCGACTGAGCTGCCAACGCAGAGAAAGCCAGTGCCAACATCTTCATTTTCATCATCCATTCCTTGATTAGCTATACAGAGTGATAACGATTTCCGTTTGCATTCTGCATACATCTTATAGGCGGATCAAGAAAGCTCGCCGTCGCCACATCACATATTTAATCGCCCATAAATGAAAAGGGCCGGATGGAATCCCATTCGGCCTCTTCTGAGCAAAACGTTATGTTGATCAGGCTTCAATAAGCGCTCACGCCATCGGGATTCCCCGAGGTCGGGAGGTCAACAAATCTGTACGTCACTGATACGGTTCATCACAGCGCCTCGTCGTCACTCTCGCCGGTGCGGATGCGCACCGCTTGCAGCAAGTCGTAGACAAAAATCTTGCCGTCGCCGATCTTGCCGGTATAGGCCGCCTTGCAGATCGCCTCGATCACCCCTTCCACGTTATCATCGGCGGTAGCAATCTCCAGCTTCACCTTGGGCAGGAAGTCGACCTGATACTCGGCTCCCCGGTATAATTCGGTGTGTCCCTTCTGGCGGCCAAATCCCTTGACCTCGGACACGGTCAGCCCTTCCACCCCCAGGTTGGCAATAGCCTCGCGGACATCGTCCAACTTGAACGGTTTGATAATCGCACTAATCAGCTTCATCTGGTTGCTCCCAATCCATGGTGTGTCATGAATCGGGTTTCAATTCTTATGCCAAGTATTTTTATTGTTTTATTTCATATAGATAGAGTTTAATGTCGGCGCCATTCGCTCGGCACATCCCCATAACTGGCCAGCACGCCCCATAATGAGGCACCATGCTGCAGCGGCCAGCGGGTATGCACCAAACAAGAGCAAAACAGCATGTTAGTTATCTCCAACAGCGTCACGATTCCCTGGCATGAGCTGCAATTTCAGACCATGCGGGCACAGGGCAACGGTGGACAGCACGTCAACAAGACCGACTCCGCCGTCTGGCTGCGCTTCGATTACCGCAACTCTCCCAGCCTGACGCCCCTCTACAAGGAGGGTCTCGACAAGCTGAGCGACAGCCGGGTACACGACGGCTTTATCCTGATCCGGGTCGAGAGCCATCGCAGCCAGGACATGAACCGCAAGGAGGCGATGAGCCGTCTGGTGGAGTTGCTGAAGAAAGCAGCCTGGCGCCCCAAGGCTCGTCATGCCACCAAGCCGACCCGCAGCTCCCAGCGCAAACGGGTTGATGCCAAAAAGCGCAAGGGTGATATCAAGTCCGCCCGCGGCAAGCCGGTGCTGGACTGAGCCCCCCCAGCCTCCAAAGGATGTCAGCCGATGAGATACAGTTTTTGCGACAGCGCCCGCGGCCCCCTGCTGGTCGCCATCGATCAGGATGGCTTGCGCCACGTGGAGTTCATGCACGGGGAGCGCCCCATCATGCCGCAAACTGACTGGCAACGGGATGACAAGGCGCTGGCTCCCTATCTTGCCCAGTTCAACGCTTATTTCGCCGGAAAGTTGCAGCAGTTCGATCTGCCCATGGCAGCGAAGGGCACCCCGTTCCAGCAAACGGTGTGGAACGCTTTGTGCGATATCCCCTATGGCGAGACCGTGAGCTATCTCGAGATTGCCCAGGCGATAGGCAATTCCAAGGCAGTGCGGGCGGTGGGCGCTGCCAATGGCCGCAATCCGCTGAGCATCATAGTACCCTGCCATCGAGTGATCGGACGCAGCGGCGAGCTGACCGGCTATGCTGGCGGCATTCCCATCAAGCGCTGGTTGCTGGCACTGGAACAGGCAGGAACAGCATTCGAGCTGGCCCCATGACACGATGAGCGCCTCGGAGAGGGACGGG
This sequence comes from Aeromonas sp. R4-2, assembly GCF_040908295.1. Taxonomy (NCBI): domain Bacteria; kingdom Pseudomonadati; phylum Pseudomonadota; class Gammaproteobacteria; order Aeromonadales; family Aeromonadaceae; genus Aeromonas; species Aeromonas sp. R4-2. The sequence goes on from NZ_JBFODL010000016.1 coordinate 130,529, forward strand.
GCAATATCGCAACCAGAATGAAAAGGCTTTCAGCCAGTGCCACGCTTTGCTGACAAGATGAACAGAAAATGAAGAATCGCCTCAGAACACCTTCAGATTGAGCTTGGCATGATGGCTCCATACTTGAATGGCACGGCTCATTCGCTGATTCAAGTAGCACCCATGTGACGCTTCCAATCTGTCTTTTTCCCCGCGCCTCCTCTGAGGCGCTTTTTTTGTGCCAACACAACAGGCCACCACCCGGGTTGAGTGGCCTGAGCGCCACAAAATCTGCCCCCGCCCAAAAACCAAGAGGCGAAGGATCATCCTTCGCCTCTGACGTAATAGCTGGCTACTCGCTCTGGGGCAGGAACTGCAGCTCCGGCGCCGAGGAGGTCAGCACATCGGCGCAATAATCCCAGGTCGATATGCGATAGTGCTGCAGATCTTCATCCAGATGCAGGCCGTCCGACTCCTGATGGAACCAGCTGGCAAAACGGGATGGGGTGATGAGCTGGATCTGCTCTTCGATGGCGTGACTATCCTTCCCCTCGGCCAGATCGCAATCTTCGATGACCCGCAGGGCGTAGATATGGCGAAAATAGACCCGGCAGAGGATTTGCGGAGGCAGATCGATGCTGCGCGCCCGACCCAGCATGATGGTCAGGGAGTCGCTCCAGAGATCCTGATGCAGCTCGGCCACAACCAGACCGGGCGGTAGCTGGCGGGACGGAGCCCAAGGGACGGCAACCTGCCGAATGGCATTTTTCTGTTCCATATTCACCTCACGACGACTCGCTCCCTGTCTTGAGTCTATCTGAACCACATAGTCCCGGCGAAGGCAATCGATGGACACTAAAAACGGCAATAAAAAAGCCGACGTATCAAACGTCGGCGAATAAAAAGTGCTTACAACAGAGGATTCACTTATTCAGACCCGCGGGTCGAAAGATTGGTTCCCTCTTTTTGTAATTAATTTTCGGCGCGTTTAAACATCAGGGTATTGGCGTCCGACTCTTCCGGCACAAAGTAGTAGCCCTCGGCGTTGAAACCGGTCAGCTGCTCCACCTCGGTCAGACGGTGCTTGATGATGTGGCGGGCCATCATGCCGCGCGCCTTCTTGGCGTAGAAGCTGATGATCTTGAACTGGCCGTTCTTCTCATCCTTGAACACCGGTGTGACAATCCGCCCTTTCAGGCTCTTGGGGCGTACCGACTTGAAATACTCGTCGGAGGCCAGATTGATCAACACTTCATCCCCCTGCGCTGCCAGCGCGTCGTTGAGATGGTGAGTGATCACCTCCCCCCAGAACTGGTAGAGATCCTTGCCGCGACTATTGTCGAGCCTGGTCCCCATCTCCAGCCGATAGGGCATCATCAGGTCGAGGGGGCGAAGCACGCCGTAGAGGCCGGAGAGCATCCGCAGGTGTGCCTGAGCAAAGTCAAAATCGGCCTCGCTAAAATCCTCCACCGCCAAACCGGTGTAGACATCCCCCTTGAAAGCCAGCAGCGCCTGACGGGCGTTGGCGGGGGTGAAATCTTGCTGCCACTCGGCAAAACGGGCGGCATTGAGACCGGCCAGCTTGTCACTGATCTTCATCAGAGTGGCGATCTGGTCAGGGCTCAGTTGGCGGGCCCGGCTAATCAGTTCGGCGGAGTGAGCCAGTAGCTCGGGTTGGGTGAAACGGGGTGTCACCACCGGTGACTCGTAATCCAGCGTCTTGGCCGGGGAAACCACAATCAGCATAACGTTCCTTTATGGCGAGGGGCCGAACGGCAGAGCGGCCCCATGATTCATTCATCCAGCGTCACATTGTCCAGCGTACCGGTACCGAGCCGCTCGCGACCGGAGAGCTTGATCAGCAGTCGCAGGTCGTTGGCCGAATCGGCGTGGGCGAGTGCCTCACTGTAGCCAATCTGGCCGGCGCAGAACAGGCTGAAAAGCGCCTGATCGAAGGTCTGCATACCCAGCTCGGTGGATTTGGTCATCACCTCCTTGAGGCGATGCATCTCTCCCTTGCGAATAATGTCGGTGATGAGCGGGGTATTGAGCAGGATCTCGAACGCAGCGCAGCGCCGCTTGCCATCCATACTCGGCACCAGCTGCTGGGCGACGATGGCCTTGAGGTTGAAAGAGAGATCGAACAGGAACTGGCGGTGTTTGTCTTGCGGCACCAGATGGAGGATGCGATCCAGCGCCTGGTTGGCATTGTTGGCATGCAAAGTGGCGAGACAAAGGTGTCCTGTCTCGGCGAACTGCAGGGCAAATTCCATGGTCTCCTGACTTCGGATCTCGCCGATCAGGATCACGTCTGGCGCCTGACGCAACGAACTTTTCAGCGCCACATCGAACGACTCGGTGTCGATCCCCACCTCTCGCTGGGTCACCAGACTACGACCATGCTGATGGACGAACTCCACCGGATCTTCCACCGTCAGAATGTGACCATCGGCATGCTGGTTGCGATAGCCAATCATCGCCGCCTGGGTGGTCGATTTGCCCGCCCCGGTGGCGCCGACAAACAGCACCAGCCCCCGCTTGGCCATCGCCACCTCTTGCAGGATCTTGGGTAGCTGCAGATCTTCAAAGGTGGGAATGCGGGTCTCGATACGCCGCACCACCATGCCGGGCAGCTCCTGCTGCCAGAAGGCGCTGACCCGAAAACGACCAAGCGCCTCGCGATAGATCGCGTAGTTGGCCTCCTTGGTGCGGATATAGCGCTCGAAGTGATCGCTGCTGAGGGTATCCCTGACCAGCGTCAGCGCCCCCTTCTTGTCGAGCGCCTCCCCACCCAGCGACACCAGATGGCCATTCACCTTGAGGGTGGGCGGCGAGCCCACCGTCACAAACAGATCCGATCCCTTTCGCTCGACCAGCTCGCTCAGCAGATCATCCAGATTCATCATCTATCCCTCCCTGGGTGCGAGTCTCTTAAATGCTGTTGGGATCGACGGCCTTGGCCTTGGCATCAAGGGATGCCACCACGCCACGACTAACCAGCTGCTTGAGGCTCTGATCCATGGTCTGCATGCCGTGGGTCATCCCGGTCTGGATCACCGAGTAGAGCTGGGCAATCTTGTCCTCCCGGATCAGGTTACGCACCGCCGGAATGCCCATCATGATCTCGTGGGCCGCAACCCGGCCACCGCCAATACGCTTGAGCAGGGTCTGGGAGATAACTGCCCGCAGGGATTCGGAGAGCATGGAACGCACCATGTCCTTCTCCGCGCCGGGGAAGACGTCAATGATACGGTCGATGGTCTTGGCCGCCGACGAGGTGTGCAGGGTGCCAAACACCAGATGGCCAGTTTCGGCGGCGGTCATGGCCAAACGAATGGTCTCAAGGTCGCGCATCTCGCCCACCAGAATGATGTCCGGGTCTTCCCGCAGTGCCGAGCGCAGGGCGTTGCTGAAGCTCTTGGTATCACGGTGCACTTCCCGCTGGTTCACCAGACAGCGCTTGTTCTCGTGGACGAATTCGATGGGGTCTTCGATGGTGAGGATATGGTGATGGAAGTTCTCGTTGATGTAGTTGACCATGGCCGCCAGGGTGGTCGACTTACCGGAACCGGTCGGGCCGGTCACCAACACCAGACCCCGCGGGAACTCGGCGATCTTGCGGAAGATCTCCGGCGCATCGAGATCCTCGAGGCTCAGCACCGTGCTGGGGATGGTACGAAATACCGCGCCCGAGCCGCGCGCCTGCTGGAAGGCGTTGACCCGGAAACGGGCCAGATTGGGCACCTCGAACGAGAAGTCGACCTCGAAGTTCTCCTCCAGCTCCTTGCGCTGATGGTCGTTCATGATGTCGTAAATGAGGGCATGCACTTCCCGGTGTTCCAGGGCGGGCAAATTGATCTTGCGAACCTCACCATCAACCCTGATCATCGGGGGAACCCCGGCCGAGAGGTGTAGATCCGAGGCTTTATGCTTTACACTGAAAGCCAATAACTCTGTGATATCCATAGACTTGTCATTCTCCCATCACAAGATCACTAACGAAATATGAACCAGATTGCCCAGCACCTGTTTCAGGTAAAGGAACGTATTGCCCAAGCCGCCGAACGAGCGAGCCGCAACCTGCAGCAGATCCGCCTGCTGGCCGTGAGCAAGACCAAACCTGTCGAGGCCATCATGGCCGCCCATGCCGCAGGTCAGCGCTGCTTTGGCGAATCCTACGCTCAGGAAGCAGCGGCCAAGATCGATACCTTGCGCCAGCAGCCGGAATATAGCGACATAGAGTGGCACTTTATCGGCCCTTTGCAATCGAACAAATCCAAACTGGTCGCCGAACGGTTTGACTGGGTGCAGAGCGTGGATCGGGACAAGCTGATCGACCGCCTCAACAACCAGCGTCCCGCCAGCATGGCACCGCTAAATGTTTGTCTGCAAATCAATATTAGCGGAGAGAGCAGCAAATCCGGAACGTCGGAACAAGAGATTTTCCGCCTTGCCGAGCTGGTCTCCCACAGTGACCGACTGGTGCTGCGGGGGCTGATGGCCATTCCCGAACACACCAGTGACGAGAGCGTACTGGCCGCCCAAATGACCCGTATGCAGACTCTGTTCACCGAGCTTGCGCGACAATACCCCACTGTGGATACCCTCTCGATGGGGATGACCGAGGATCTTGAACTGGCGATAGCCCACGGCAGCACCATGGTGCGGGTCGGCACCGCCATCTTCGGCGCCCGTGACTACTCATAGGCAAGGCCAGCGGATAACCCATACGTCCGCCTCTTGCCACGACTTCATCAACAGGAGCGTTTGATGGAACACCGAATTCTGGCGTCAGGTGGTGCAGGCAGCACCCACCCCGCCGCGACCCCATGTGCAACAGGAGCATCTGATGCAGCATAGAACGCTGGCCTTTATCGGCGCGGGCAACATGAGCCGCAGTATCATCGCCGGACTGGTCAAGGCGGGTTATCCCGCCGGGCAGATCACTGCTGCCAACCCGAGCCAGCCCAAGCTGGAGGCGCTGGCGAGCGAACATGGCATTCGCATCACCCAGAGTAATGCCGAGGCGGCCCGTGACGCCGAAGTGATCGTGCTGGCGGTCAAGCCGCAGTTGATGGCCGGCATGCTGGCCGCGCTGGTTGAAGAGCTGGGATCCCTTGAGGGCAAGCTGCTCATCTCCATCGCGGCCGGTATCAAGGTTGCGCGCCTTGGCGAGATGGCCGGTGGCCACGACCGCATCATCCGCACCATGCCCAATACCCCGGCCCTGCTGGGTCTGGGCATGACCGGCCTCTATGCACCCGAACATATTGCCGCCGTGGATCGCGAGTTTGCCGAGCAGATGATGCAGGCGGTCGGCAAGACCCTCTGGGTAGAGCAGGAGTCCGGCATCAACGGCGTCATCGCCGCAGCGGGCAGTGCTCCGGCCTACTTCTTCCTCTTTATGCAGGCGATCGCCGAAGAGGCGGAGGCGATGGGTTTCTCGCCCGATCAGGCTCGCCTGCTGGTGCAGCAGACCGCGCTGGGCGCAGCCGCCATGGTGGAGCAAAACCCGGAGCTGGCGCTGCAGACTCTGCGTGAGCAGGTCACCAGCAAGGGCGGCACCACAGCCGAAGCCATCAAGACATTCCAGCAGCAGGGGCTGATGCCGCTGACTGCGCAAGCCATGCAGGCGGCCGTCGCTCGTGCCACCGAAATGGAAACCCTCTTCTAACAGGAGCCCAGATGAACACTGCTTACTTTCTGATTAACACCGTTTTCGATCTCTACCTGATGGTGATCCTGCTGCGCGTCTGGCTGCAGTGGGCCCGCGCCGACTTCTACAACCCGATGAGCCAGATGGTGGTCAAGCTGACCAATCCGCTGGTGATCCCGCTGCGCCGCGTTATCCCGGGCTTTGGCGGCATCGATCTCGCTTCCGTGGTGCTGGCGCTGGCTGTCGCCTTCCTCAAGCTGGCCCTGCTCAAGAGCATGAACGTACTGCTGGCGGACTGGCTCAGCATCAGCCTGTTCGCCGCGCTGACTGTGCTGAAAAAAGCGGGCTCGATGATCTTCTGGGTACTGCTGATCCGCGCCATCCTGAGCTGGGTCAGCCAGGGCCGCAACCCCATCGAATACGTGATGCATCAGCTGACCGAGCCCTTCCTCGCCCCTATCCGCCGCGTACTGCCGGCACTGGGCGGACTGGATCTCTCGGTGCTGGTCGCCTTTATCGGCCTGCAAGCCATCAACTACCTGCTGGGTGACCTGTTTGGCCAGCTGTGGTGGATGATTTGATGCCAGCCGTCCTGCAACAAGGGAATGAACTGGTACTGCATCTGGTGATCCAGCCCAAGGCGAGTCGGGATCAGATCATCGGATTGCATGGCGAAGAGCTGAAAGTGGCCATCACGGCGCCGCCGGTTGATGGCCAGGCCAACAGCCATCTGATCAAGTTTCTGGCCAAGCAGTTCAAGGTGGCCAAGGGACAGATCACCATAGTGCGGGGCGAGCTGGGGCGACACAAAACCGTCGCCATCGACAGCCCCAAACAGTTGCCGCAAGAAGTGAGTGCGCTGCTGAATGACACGCAAGGCTGAATGAATCGGCCTGCGCCAACCGTAGATATGAGAGGGATGACAGATGAAAACAGCCTGGATGAGTGGCCTGCTGGCACTGCTGATGACCCTGCCGCTCAAGGCAGAACAGATGAAGGAGCTGGGGCCCTGGCTGGTGCACTACAACGCCTTCAACTCCAGCTTCCTCACCCCCGAGGTCGCCAAGGCGTATGGACTGGAGCGCAGCCGCTACAACGCCATCATCAATATCGCGGTACAGGACAAGCAGAAAGTGGCGCAAGCCGTGGGGATCACCGGTGAGGCCAAGAACCTGACCGGTACCATCCGCACCCTGAACTTTCAGGAGGTAAAAGAGGGGGATGCCATCTACTATCTGGCGGCCCTCCCCTACCGCAACGAAGACACCTATCAGTTCACCCTGAAGATCATGGGCGGCGGGCAGCAACAGAACCTCAGCTTCCAGCAGACCTTCTACGTCGACTAAGTACCAAAATGAAGCCCCGACCAAGGCCGGGGCTTCATGTTATCCATATGACAAGGGCGCCATCAGGGCGCCCTTGTTGCATTCAGTCCGTGCCGCCGTCTTGTTACAGGGCGAGGAACAGACCGGCCAGACAGGCGCTCATCAGGTTCGCCAGCACGCCGGAGAGAATGGCGCGCATGCCGTAACGGGCGATGAAGGATTTGCGCTCCGGCACCATGGAGCCCAGACCGCCGATCAGGATCGCCATGGAGGAGATGTTGGCAAAGCCGCACAGGGCGAAGGTCACGATGGCCTTGCTCGACTCGCTCAGGGTCTGATCCTGCACCAGACCGATAAAGGCGACGAACTCGTTGACCACGATCTTGGTGCCGATCAGGGCGCCAGCGGCTTGCGCCTGATCCCAGGGCACACCGATCAGCCAGGAGATGGGGGCAAACAGCCAGCCCAGAATGATCTGGAAGCTCAGATCCAGCCCTACCAGACCACCAGCCCAACCCAGCAGACCATTGAGCATGGCGATCACACCAACGAAGGCCAACAGGGTGGCACCGACCGCCACCGCGATATTGAGGCCAGACATGGCGCCATCGGCCGCCGCTTCGATCACGTTGGTGGCGCGGGGGATCTCGACATCCTGATGGTGATCGACCTCTTCAGCTCCCGGCGGCACCAAGATTTTGGCCATCGCCAGACCGGCAGGGGCCGACATGAAGGCGGCAGCGATCAGGTATTTCAGCTCAACCCCGAGGCTGGCATAGCCTACCAGGGTGCCACCGGCGACGGAGGCGAGACCACAGCTCATCACAGCGAAGAACTGGGAATCGGACATCTTGGAGAGGTAGGGTTTGACCACCAGCGGCGCTTCCACCATGCCGACGAAGATGTTGGCGGTCGCGGAAAGACTCTCGGCACGGCCGGTGCCCAGCAGCTTCTGCAAACCACCACCCAGCAGGGCGATCACCCGCGGCATGATGCCGATGTGATAGAGGATGGCGATCACCGCGGAGAAGAAGATGATGACCGGCAACACGTTGAAGGCAAAGATGAAGCCCAGCTTGAACTTGGCCAGATCACCGAACAGGAAGGCGATCCCCTCCTGACCATAACCGATCACGCTGCTTACGCTCTCGCTGACCCCGTTCAGCACGTGCTGACCGGCAGGCAGCCAGAGCACCAGACCGGCAAACATGACTTGCAGGCAGAGGGCAAGACCAACTGTTCGCAACGGGATACGACGACGATTATCAGAGCAGATGACGGCAAGCGCCAGGATACTCAGGATGCCGAGCAGGGCAATCATAGGGACTCCATCAGGTGGGGCAAAAGATGGGCGCGGATTCTGCGCCTCTCCCCACGTCACTGCAAGTCCGCTTGGTTACAACCCTGTTAGAAAAAACGTTTGCACGATATCGGTTGCGCCAACTGGCTGATTTGGTTCGATTTTAGTATCAGGAGAAATCGAGAGTTCTTAAATGGAAACAATCATTCCTCACCACCGGACAATTTCCCCCCGAGCCAGGGGGCCAGTCGCTGCTCCCAATAGGGTTCAGGGCCAAAGCGGGCCTTGAGGAAATCGATGAAGAGACGGATCTTGGGATCCAGATGTTCGCGACGGGCATAAACGGCGTGTACCGCCATCTGCTGGTTCGGTCGCCACCCTGGCAACACCGGGATCAGCTTGCCGCTCTGTAACTCCTTGTCCAGCAAGTAGTTGGCGATATAGGCGATGCCGAGCCCGGCCAGTGCCGCATCCCGCACCGCCTCCGCCATATCCACCCGATAGTTGCCCGCCACCTGCACCGTCTGGCGCTCCTTGCCCTGGCGAAACGACCACTGGTGATAGCGCCGCTCCCGACTCTGGTAAGTGATGCAGTTGTGCTGGGCCAGATCCTTGGGATGAAGCGGCGTGCCGTGGCTCAGCAGGTAATCCGGCGAAGCCGCCACCACGAAGCCAATGTCGGCCAGCCGCTGTCCCACCAGCCCTTCCGGCTTGTCCTCATAGGTGGTGAGCCAGAGATCCAGCCCCTCATCCACCAGATTGGTTCTGTGGTCGAACAGCGAGACCTCCAGCTCCAACTCGGGATAGCGATCCTGAAACGCCTTGAGATGAGGAATGACGTGCAAGCGGCCAAAAGATTGGCCCACCCCGAGATGGAGCACGCCACTCACCTTGCCACGCCGCTCGGCGATCATGGAGTCAGCCTCCTGCGCCACCGCCACCAGCGCATGACAGTGACGGGCATACTCCTGACCCAGCTCGGTCAGGACGAAGCGGCGGGTGGTGCGCTGCACCAGCTGGGCGCCAAGGGTGGTCTCCAGCAGCGCCAGCTGCTTGCTGATATGGGATTTGGAGACCCCGAGACGACGGGCGGCGGCAGAGATCCCCTGCTCGCGCACCAGCGCATCGAAGATCACCATTTGAGGAAGACGTTGCAGCACAGGATAACCGGATTGAGTGGCGGGAGCCCATTATTCCAGAGCCGCCCGCCAAGGGGTAGGGTCAGAGCCCCAGCGCCCGGGTGATCTGCAGTTTGAGGGGGTCGTCAGCCGGATTCTGGTTGGCGCCGTAGCTGGCGATCAGCTTGCCATCCCGCCCCACCAGATATTTGTGGAAGTTCCAGTTCGGCTCATCCCCATCAGCGGCCGCCGCCAGCCCCTTGAACAGTGGCACTGCATCGGAGCCCCGCACCGCTACCCGATTGAACATCGGGAAGGTGACGCCATAGTCGCGGCGGCATACCTCGGCGGTCTTGGTCTCGTTGCCCGCCTCCTGCCAGAAGTCGTTGGAGGGAAAGCCCAGAATAATCAGCCCTTTATCCTTGTAGCTCTGGTAGAGCTGCTCCAGATCGCGGAACTGGCCGCTGTAGCCGCAGTAGGAGGCGGTATTGACTACCAGTACCACCTTGCCCTCGGTCAGCTGACAGAGGTTATGGCGCTGAGAGTTGTTTAGCTCCCGCATCTCCACATTGAAATAATCGGGGCACGCCGCAGAGGCCGCTCCGGCCCCCAATAACAGCAACAGAGTGAACCATTTCATCGCCAAGACTCCTTTTGTTTTGTCCATCATACGCGGTTACCAGAGCCGCAGTTCACTCTCAATGCAGGGGAATGCCGGTCAGCCAGCCGTGGCCCCAGAACACCAGCAGCGCGGTGGCAGCCAGGCCCGCCCCGACGCTGATGCCGGTGCCAGTCCAGTTGGCCGCCGGACGGGGATATCGCTGCCAGTCCCGCACCGAAATCCAGACCATGCTCACCAGCGCCCAGAGCCCGATGCCGCCAAACAGCACCAGAGATCGCGCCTCGCTGTTGACCAGCAGATGGGCCACCGCCCAGAGCAGGGTACCGAGCAGTTGGGGATGCACCAGCCAACGGCGCAGATGGTTGGGCCCCTGGCCGGAGAAGAAGAGGATCAGCGCAAAGGGCATCATCACCGTCATGGTCATCGGCCCCCAATCCGGCAGGAAGTAGAGCGGCAGCGAGCTGGCCGAGCGCCAACCGGCGATGATGCAGGCGATGGCGACAAACACCAGCAGGGAGAAGAGCCCCTTGTAGCGATTCTCACCCAGCCGCTCGCGCAGCCGCGCCCGATGGGCCACCGCAAAACAGGGGTAGAGATGGATCAGGGTAAACAGCGCAACCCCCAGGGTCAGCAGGAACATGAGTCTCTCCTTGTACTTGGTACGACCACTATGCCGTAAAGGGAGATGTGCGCCTATCAAAACCGCGCTGACCCATGGAGTCAAAAGTGTGGCAAGACAAAGGAACAGAAAGAAAAGAGCCGATCACGATGGATCGGCAAATAAGTGCCAGGGCAGTCAGACATCTCGCGGGATGGGAGATGCCCCAAACGGGGATATTGAGTGGCCGATGGGGCGCATCGGCCGAACCGGATCAGCCCTTGAGCTGATAGAGCGCCGCTACGTTGCGCGCAGTGAGTTGAATATTGGTGCTGGCGCTCTCCAGCGCCTCCGGCAGAGACATGGCGCGGTTGACCACGGCGAATACCGCGTCCAGCCCGTGATCGTGTACCACACCGCAATCGTCGGTCAGGCAACCGGAGATGCCGATCACCGGCTTGCCGAACTGCTTGGCGCAACGTGCGACACCGATTGGCGTCTTGCCATGGATGGTCTGGCTGTCGATACGACCTTCGCCGGTGATAACCAGATCCGCATCGGCCACTTCCTCGGCCAGTTTCAACGCTTCGATGACGATCTGGATGCCAGGCTTGAGTTCGGCGCCAAGCAGACCGACCAGCGCGGCCCCCATGCCACCGGCAGCACCCGCCCCCGGAATATCCTTCACCTGCTTGCCGAGCGCCTGCTCGATGCAGTCGGCATAACGGGAGAGGTTGGCATCAAGTTCGACAACCATCTCTGGAGTCGCCCCCTTTTGCGGGCCAAACACGGCGGAGGCACCTTTCGGGCCGCACAGCGGGTTGTTCACATCGCACGCCACCTCGATAACCAGATCGCTCAGACGCGGATCCAGACTGCTCAGATCGATGGTCGCGAGCTCACTGAGACCTGCGCCGCCCAACTCGATGGCAGAGCCATCCGCTTTGAGCAGCTTGCCGCCGAGCGCCTGGATCATGCCGGCACCGCCGTCATTGGTGGCGCTGCCGCCGATACCGAGAATGAGGTGCTTCACCCCCATCTCCAGCGCGGCCAGGATCAGCTCGCCGGTGCCGAAGCTGGAGGTGAGCAACGGATTGCGCTGCTCGGGCGCCACCAGATGGATACCGGAGGCAGCGGCCATCTCGATGACGGCGCGCTCGCCATCACCCAGCAGACCGACAAAGCCCTGAACCTTGTTGCCAAGGGGGGCGGTCACTTCGACCGGCAGGATGCGGCCACCGGTGGCATCCACCAGCGATTGCACCGTACCTTCACCGCCATCGGCCATCGGCAATTTGACGTAGGTGGCGTTCGGCAACACCTGTTTGAAACCAGCCTCGATGGCATCAGCCACCGCCATGGCGCTCAGACTCTCCTTGAATGAATCGGGGGCAATAACAATTTTCATATCAATTCCTTAGGCGAGGCCAAACACGCCAAACATCAGGGTGGAGACAGTGGCAATGGTCAGACCGACTGCAGTTTCGTAAGGGATAAGTTTCAGACGCTCCCCCACCCCCATGTGGACGCTGCCACCGGTGGCGTGGAAGAAGGAGCCGTGGGGCATGTGGTCAAACACGGTGGCACCGGCATGGATCATCGCCGCCCCGGCCAGACTGCTGATCCCCAGTTCAATCAGGGTGGAGCTGAATACGTTGGAGGCCACCACGGTACCGGCGGTAGTCGAGGCGGTTGCCAGCGACATCAGGGCACCGGAGATAGGCGCCAGCAGGTAAGAAGGCAGACCGGAGGCGGTCAGGCCGCTGATCAGCACATCTTTCAGGCCGGAGTTGGCAATGATGCCCGCTAGGGTACCGGTACCCAGCAGCATGATGGCAACCGGCGCCATACGGGCGAGGCCGGAGACCGCAAACTGGTTCACCTTGCTGAATTTACCCATCATCAGGGCACCAACCAGACCACCGAGCGGCAGTGCAATCAGCGGATCCACCACGATACCGGCGACCGGCCGCAGGGCCAGCAGCAGGATGGCGACCAGCGGCGCGCTGATGGCGGCGGCAAAGCCCGGCAACTTGGCACCGGCAAAGCTCACCACTTCATCAGCAGCAACCTTGCTGCCCTTGTTGTTCAGCCGCTTGGCCAGCCAGTAGGCCATCACCAGACCGAACAGACCCGGAATGATGCCCGCAGCCATAACTGAGGTCAGGGGCAGATGGAAGGCATCAGCCGCGGCAATGGCGTTGGGGTTGGGGGACATGACGTTACCCGCCTTGCCGCCGCCGATCATCGCCAGCAGGATGGCCGCCTTGGAGAGGTCGGCACGGCGGGCAATGGCCAGCGCGATGGGGGCGACCGTGATAACGGCCACATCCACGAATACGCCGACCGCAGTCAGGATCAGAGTCGCCAGCGCCAGTGCCAGCAGGGCGCGGGTTTCACCCAGCTTCTTGACGATAGTCTCGGCGATAGTGGTGGCCGCACCCGATTCGATCAGCACGCCCGCCAGTACACCGGCCGCCAGGATCCGCATCACAGCTGTGGTGATCCCCTGGGCACCGCCGATCATCAGGGCGACGGTCTGGGTCAGATCGGCACCGCCAATCAGGCCACCGGCAAGGGCACCCACGATCATGCCGTAAGCGGGCGGCACCTTCTTCAAAATGAGGATGATGGCGATGGAGAGCGCCGCGATGGCGCCAAGGGCTGTAACCGGGATCATGACGGACACCTTCAATGGGAGTAAATGGCCGCCATTATGGAGATCTGCAATCAGAATGCTTTGGCTGAATAGCCAAAAATCACATCATGTAAATGTATTTTTTTGTCTAAATTCACAATCACAAGTCGAGATTAAGGCCGAGATAGAGCAAAAATTTGTCGTCTAACTTGTTGAAATTCAACCCGGTTATCTGCTCTATCCGCCCCAGCCGATAGCGCAGGGTATTGGGGTGAATGAACAGGGCTTCGGCACAGCGATGCAGATCACAATCCTGCAAGAAATAGTGGCGCAAGGTCTTCTGCAGCGCCCCTTTGCCATCTTCCCGGGCCAGTTTCTGCAGCGGTGTGCGCAGCTGATCCGCCTGCCATGAGTCCGCCAGACTGCCGAGCAGCACCGGCAAACGGTAATCCTCAAAGAAGTAGACCTGTTTGCGCGGCGCTTGGCGCATGCCACGGCGCAGGGTATCGCGCGCCGTCTGATAAGAGCGAGCCAGCCCGTCGATCCCGGCGAAGTAATCGCCCACCGCGATATGCACCTTGAAGTGGGGAATCCGCGCCAGCAGTTGCTTGATCCGGCTGCGCTCCTGCGCCGATTGCCAGACGCCCTCACTCAATTGCGCCGGTTTGAGCACCACTATCTCGTCGAGCCCGTTGATGGCGACCAGATTGTCCCGCTCCGGATTTTCCAGCTGATGAACCAGCTCTCGCAGACGCGCCGGATCCGCCTCCTCCAGCGCCAGCACGGCCACCACCCGAGGCTGGGCCAACTCCAGCCCGAGAAAGCGGGCCGCCTGCTGCAATTGATCGACTCGCCCCTCGCCCCGAATTAGCTGCAACACCAGCTCCTCCTTGTGGCGCTTGTCCCACTGCAACTGCTCGGTGAGCGCCGCCTGCTCCAGGATCAGCTCTGCCGTCATTCGCACCAGCTCGGCGTAAGCACGCACTTCCTCCGGATCGCCGGAAATGCCGATCACCCCGATCAGCTCCCCCTGATAGGAGATGGGCAAATTGATGCCGGGTCGCACCCCTTTGAGCTGCAGGGCTGTCGCTTCGCTGATCTCCACCACCCGGTTTTCGGTCAATGCCAGCACGGCCCCTTCGTGGCGCTGATGGATCCGCTCCGGATTGCCGGACGCAATGATGAGGCCATGTTCGTCCATCACGTTGACCGAAAAGGAGAGGATCTTCATCGCCCGTGCGACGATCTGGCGGGCAAGGTTATCGTTTAGCTGCATAACATCTCCGGACAAGGGGCTGATCTGGCAGCGCCACCACGGGGCGATTCAGAGCACATGGGCGCAAAGATGCCACATCATCAAGACAAGCGAGAGGGGGATCGCTAGAATAGGCCACTTTACCCGATGTGTGCCCCGCCATGGAGCAGGAATTGCGTGCTTGCACCCGCCTGCCCGTGATGGCCCATCCCTCCGATCTGGACTGTGCTATGGATTATGAATTTCGCCGCGACCCGTTTGGTGGCTATCGCGCCCGGTTCTCCATGGGCCATGAAGCCATCGGTCAGTGGCTGATCGACGAGGTTGGCAAGGATGAGGAGAAGCTCGACGAGCTCTTCTCCATCATTGATCAGCTCTCCAACCGCACCCGAGTCGAATACCGGCTCAACGGCGGTGACTACTCCCTGCTGCTGACCCATGAAGAGGCGGAGGTGAAAGCCAACGCCCTCAATATCGAGCTGGGTGAGGATCTTGACGATCTCGCCTACTACGATGATGAACAGCTGGCCATGTGCGGGCTGGAAGATTTTGCCCAGGTGCTCGGCTCCTGGCGCGCCTTTATCCGTAACGAGGATATGGGCTGATTGACCCAATGTCGGGCAAATGTGCCCTTTTGCCTAACTCAACAGGATTGACTATGTCTATTTACGATTTTGATGACGAACTGCCGGAAGACGAAGAACAGGAATCCACCAAGAAAGCGGCTGCACCTGCCAAGAAGAAAGGCAAGCAGGTGATGAACACTCAGGTCAACCTGAGCCCGCGCGATGCCAGCCGTCTGAACGGCATGCACGTTGAAGCGATCGCCACGCTGGACGATGTCAGCCTGCCGAAGAACGTCATCTTCAAGGCTGGCCTGATCGCCCTGGGCGAACTGGAAGCCGGCAAGCGCGCCGATATCATCGCCCGCGTGATCGCAGAATCAGGCCGCTAATCGCCCCTGAAGGCATAAAAGAAAGCCGGAGCCACTGCTCCGGCTTTTTGTTTTCCGGCCGTGCACTCTCAACGGCAATCGATCCCCTTTCCGGCTCGGGAGATCAGTTGGTCATAGCGGCCATCGGCACGGGCGGCAGCCAGGGCATGATTGAAGCGCTCAAGCAGGCTGGCGGCCTCCGGGTACTGCCGTGAAATGATCAGATAAAAAGTATCGCTCTGGCGAAAGTGGGGCAATGCCTGCAGATGGCAGGGGTCGCCAAACAGCTGACGGCTGGCATCCCGGGTCACCGTCTCGTTCATCGGCAGCAGATCGATCCGTTTGCGAGCCAGCAGTTGCAGACATTGTGCCAGAGTCTTGGGGCGCTGCAGATCCAGCCCGAAACGCTTGATCACCCCGTCGGCATGGCTGGTGCTCCACCCCAGCGGAATACAGACACGCAACCCTTGCCAGCGGCCAGCCTGAATGGCCTCACTCCCCCGATAGGTGAACCAGGAGAGGCGATCTATATGAATGGGAGCGCTGTAGTGGAAGAGCTTGGCCCGCTCGGCAGTCCAGGCGTAGGGGAAGGTGGCCGCGACCAACCCATTGCGGGTCAACTGATAGCCGCGGGGCCAGGGCAGGTAGTCGACCTGGAGCTCTCGATACCCGGCCTCTTGCAGCAGGGTCGTCACCAGCCTGGTGCTCTCGCCACCTTCAGGCAGTGCCTTGCCGGTATAAGGGGTGAACTCACCGGTCACCAGCAGCAAGGGTGCGGCCTGCAGCCAGACACACCAACAACACAACAACCACAGACAGTGCTTCATCAGCTGCTCTCCCTTTACCCTGTTGATGAGTATAGAGAAGGGATCCGACCACCTCCTGCGCGGTTGTCCTGCTGACGCCCTCTTGTTAAGGTTGCCGCCTGCCTCGATCAAGGAGATCCAATGTTACCCCTTCCCGACTCATTTATCTGGGGCGCGCTGGCGCTGGCCGTGCTGCTTGCCCTCTTCCGCCAGCGTCTTCCCGCCTTTGCCCTGCTGGGACTCTCCCTGCTGCTGGCCCTGTGGCTTGACCGAATGACGCTACCCGCCCTGCTGGTCTCGGTCGCAGGATTACTGCTGGCGTGGCGTACGCCAACCCTCCCCGCCCGCCGGGCGATGGCGGCCAGAGTGGTGCTGATCCTCTGGGCGATTGCGCTGACCCTGCACCTGATCCCCGGCTTCAACAATCTCAAGGTGCTGGATCAGGCGCTGGCAGGCCCCGCCAGCGTGCCGTTCAACATGTATCTGAACCTCGACAAACCGCTGCTGCTCTTTGGCTTGCTGCTGGCCTGCCCGATGCTGCTGGGCAAGGGGGGAGCAATCCGCTGGCGCCCGCTGGCGCTGTTGCTGCTGCCGCTGGGTGCTCTGCTGGTCATCGCCTGGCAGTTGGGGGCACTGAAACCGGAAGTGGGTCTGCCCCACTGGTGGTGGCTGTTTGCACTCAACAATCTGCTGTTCACCTGCGTGGCGGAAGAGGCGCTGTTTCGCGGCGCGATCCAGCAGGGGTTGACCGAGCGTTACCGCCCCTGGATTGGCATCGTCGTGGCCGCGCTACTGTTCGGAGCCATTCACCTGCCCGGTGGCCCACTGCTGGCGCTGTTTGCGACCCTGGCAGGCTGCTGCTATGGCCTGGTATTCCAGCTCAGCGAGCGACTCTCCGTGGCTATCCTGATCCACTTCGCCTTCAACTTCGCCCATCTGGCGCTCTTCACCTACCCGCTGGCCCACCGCTAACTCCTGAAGTGAAGGCGCCCGACACGGGCGCCTTCCCTCGCACCTCCCCCCTCTCTCTTTAAGCGTGCTACCTCGCTCGCTTTACACCTCCATAAAGCTCCAAACAAAACCAATTCATTTACTTGTAACCAAAATGTAAACAAACTGACCTCTGCATTCGCCATAACAGTCACTTTCCATTGCCCTGCAACCAAAAGGATCCTGTGATGCAGAAAACCCTCAGTTATGCCGCCCTGCTGCTGGTCAGCCAGTTCCCGCAACTGGCACTGGCCGATACCGATGTCTATCTCACCAACAACAGTCCTGAACCGCTCCAGATCGACATCCGCCAAAGCGGCAGCGGCCAGCTGCAACCCGGCAGTCAGTGGAGCCAGCACCGTACCGAGCTGGGCCCGTGGGAGAGTGCCATGGTGCTCAGCTTCAATCGCTATGAGGGGGTCAAGGCGGGCAAGAGCTATCTGTTCGAAACCCGCGTGACCACAGCGGGTGGCGACGTCTATCGGCTCAACCAGCTGATGGAGGGAACCTGGTGGAACACCACCTTGCAGCACGGTGGCGAGACACCGACCAGCGCATCCGGCTGGCAAAACGATCGGGCGATCCATCGCGTTGCAGGGCCACAAGAGCTGGCCTTTGCCGCCAAGTTCACCGGCCGCTACGACGATCTGCACTATATGATCACGCCCCCCCAAAAACGGGAGCAACCGGAACCGGCAGAAAACAGGCTCAAGGTGGCCAGCTACAACATCTGGGCGCTGCCGGTGATCGCCTCCAGCATCGGCGAGCGGTTGACCCTACTGCCTGATTATCTCAAGGGCTATGACGCCCTGCTGCTGCAAGAGGTATTCGATGGCCGCCGTGAGGGCTTTTTACAGGCGCTGGCGAAAGAGTACCCCTACCAGACCAAAGTACTCGACAAGCCCGGGGTCAACATTCATGACGGCGGCGTGGTGATCGTCAGCCGCTATCCCATAGTGCGGGAGGCCCAGCTGGTCTATCCCCAATGCACCGGCACCGACTGCTTCGCCGACAAGGGGGTGATGTACGCCGAGGTGATCAAGGGGGGCAAGGCGTGGCACCTGTTCGCCACCCACACCGCCAGCTTTGACACCGACGAGGCGCGCAAGCTGCGGCAGATCCAGTTCGGTCAGATCCGCTCTCTGGCTGCCAGCCTCAAGATCCCGACCACGGACACCGTCATCTACGGCGGCGACTTCAACGTCAACAAACGCAAGTTTGCCGATGACTACGCCAACATGCTGGCCAATCTGAACGCCTATGAACCCGCCTATGGCGGCTATACCGAAGCCACCTTCGATCCCAGGATCAACCCCTATGCCGGTGGCCCGCTCTCCGGTGGCGCTAACGTCGAGTATCTGGACTATCTGATGGTGAGCCGGGAGTACGGCAGCGCCAGCCACAACCTCAACACGGTCTGGATCCCGCGCAGCAGCGATGGCAGCCTCTGGCCCGCCAGCAACCTCTCAGACCACTTCCCGGTCAAGGGAGAGATCAGCCGATGACTCGCCGTTACGGGATACTGGCGCTGGCTATCCTGACCCTTTTGCTGGTGAATCTGGGCTGGCAGGAAGAGCAGTCCCCGATATCGCCAGAACGGTCGGAGGCGCCTTCTCCGGCCGATGTGCAGTTGCCAGCAGAACCGGGGATCCCGCCTCCCCGCATACCAAACGCTGAGGGGATGGATGGCAAAAGCAAAGAAGTGCCCAGCAGCTGGCAGGCGATGCCGGATGAACTGATCAACCAGCTTGCCAGCGAGATCAGCGACAGCGAGTTGCCGCTGGCGCAGCGTGTGAGCAATCTGGAAGCAACAGAGGCCGGGTGGCTGAACAAGGGGGAGAGTCTGATCCGGTTACAGGGGCGCTATGCCCTGGCGCTGGATCAGTTGGCGCAGGAGAGCGAGCAGTTGCCGCTGGCCGAGCGGCTGGACGCCCTCAGCCGCTTGCAGGACCGGTGGGCAGCGGATCATCCGGATCTGGCGGTGGATCTGTTCAACCCGGATGCCCGCCTGCAGCAAGCTCGTCAGCTTTGGGGAGATGAGGAGCTAGCCACCCTGGCCCGCCACTTCCTGCCCTCAGAGCAGGCCGAAGCCACGCTGGTGTTTGCCGGGGCGCGCCAGCAGCAGCTGGATCAACGCAGCCGCTACCAGCGAGAGCTGGCCGAGCTGGAGCAGCAACTGGCGGTCAGCCAACAGCAGATGGATCCTGCCCTGTGGCAACAACACAAGGAGGAGGTGTTGAGTCAGTGGCGTCGTGACTTCTTCGCGCGGGAGCAAGGCAAACCCTGAGGTCAGCGCTTGCCCTTGAACTGCTTGACGCTGCGTTTGGCCTGAGTACGGCGATTGGCCTGCTTGTCACGCGGGGGGCGCTTGCCCTCCCCACTGGCAGGCTGGTCGGTAACCGGGAATCCCGCCAGATCGCCCAACGGCAGCTCGCGGCCGGTCAGGGTGCGAATGGCTTGCAGCATGTCACTCTCGCCATGACAAACCAGCGAGATGGCCAGCCCCTCGCGGCCAGCCCGGGCGGTACGACCGATGCGGTGTACATAGACGGGGGCGCTGGCGGGCAAGTCCAGATTGATCACTACCGGCAGCGCCTCCACATGGATGCCGCGCGCCATCAGGTCGGTGGCCACCAGCACCCGAATTTTGCCCTCTTTGAAATCGCCGAGCGCCTGCTCGCGCACCGCCTGCTCTTTTTCGCCATGGAGGGCAGCCACAGCGATACCTGCCTTGGACAGCTTTCTGGCAACCCCGTCGGCATCATCCCGCGCACTGATAAAGACCAGCACCTGCGGCCACGCCTGCTCCTTGAGCAGGCTGATGAGCGCCGGTACCTTGCTGCTTTTGTTGACCAGATAGAGCCGCTCTTCGATCTCGTTCACCACACTATTGAGGGGGTTGGCCTCGATACGGGTAGGCTCGCGCAGCAGGCCGTTGGCTAGCGCCTCCAGCTCGGCAGGCAAGGTGGCGGAGAAGAGCAGGGTCTGGCGATCCGCCGGAATAACGCCGAGCAGCGCCTTGATGTCGGGAGCAAAGCCCATCTCCAGAAGGCGATCCGCTTCATCCAGCACCAGCAATTGCAAACCATCCAGCCCCAACAGTTGCTGGGTCAGCAGATCCCGCAGCCGCCCCGGCGTGGCGACCAGCAGCTGTGGCCCCTGCGCCAGTTCGGCCTGTTGCCGCTCCTGCGCAACGCCCCCACACAACGTCACGATACGCAGCACCAGCGCCTCGGCGCCCTCTTTTAGCGCGGCAGTGACCTGAATCGCCAGCTCGCGAGTTGGCACAAGCACCAGACCCTGCACCTGGCTGGAGGCAGGATCCAGCCGTTGCAGCAGCGGCAAGCCAAACGCCAGGGTCTTGCCGCTGCCGGTCTGGGCCAGCGACAGCAGATCCTGCCCCGCCAGCGCAGCCGGAATGGCCAGCTGCTGGATGCGGGTCGGCGTCTGCAAGGTGGCGGGCAAAGAGGCAAGCAGAGCGGGATGGAGGGCAAGTTCGCTAAAGGTCATGGCGCTACGTCAACAAAGAAGTGGGAGGCGAAGTCTAGTGAGCGGGGGCCGAGAAGTAAAACCCTATCCATGATGGCCTGACCGAGGGGACTGGCGACCGGCTGACTACACTTTAGCTGACCCATCACCAAGAGAGACTCGCCATGACCAGACACATCCCCCTTCTGCTGCTCGTGGTCACCCTGCTCGGCAGCGCCACCCTCGGCCTGTCGCAGACTCCGGAGAACGACGCTGCCCCCGAGCCGTCTAAACCGATGCGCATCCTCAATGCCCACCTTGGCGAGCTGCCGGGGCTGATCAATGCCGACAAGACAGGCCCCTTTGTCGATCTGGTACACGCCATCGATGACCTCTACCCCGATGTAACCATCAAGATCACTATCTACCCCATCGCCCGTGCCATGGCTGGGGTGATCTCCGGCAAGGCTGATCTGGGGCTGCCCGCCATCCGCAACCTCAAGGATATCGATATGCTGGCTTATCGTTTCAGTACCCGCAGTTTTGGCAAGGTTGCCCATGTGATTTACAGCAATACCGCCTATCCGGTCACCACAGATATGGCCTACGGCATAGTGCCCACCAAACGGGATCTGCTGATCGAGGCGGTTCCCGACTATATGCCCTTCCCGGTGCAGCGCTCGATGAGTATCGAGCAGTCACTGCGCAAGCTCTCACGCGGCCGTATCGACGCCTTTGTCTGGGCGCAAGAGGAGGCCGACCTGATGCTCAAGCAGCTGGGGCTGACCAATATCAGGCGAGAATTTTTCGGGGATTTCGAGGATGTCTTCATCATCCAGAAAGGGACTGCTGGTGATGAGATGGACGAATTTCTCCGCCAAGCCATTGATCAGCTGGCCGCCACCGGCAAACTGGCCGAGATCTACGAGAAGATCCACCGCCCCTATGTGGAGTGGCAACCCTCCCCAACCGCCAAGGCTGAACCGGCGACCACCCCGCCAGCTACGCCCTGAACGGATAATTCCCGCATAAAAAATCCCGCCGAAGCGGGATTTTTTATGGCTTGCAGCCTTACAGCACGGCCAGCGCCGCAGCGTAGTTCGGCTCGTCGGCCACTTCGGCGACCAGCTCGCTGTGCAGCACCTTGTTGTCACCATCCAGCACCACGATGGCGCGAGCGGTCAGACCTACCAGCGGGCCAGAAGAGAAGGCCACGCCGTAATCTTCCATGAAGGCCGCACCGCGCAGGGTGGAGAGGGTCATTACCTTGTCCAGACCTTCGGCGCCGCAGAAGCGGGACTGGGCGAACGGCAGATCGGCGGAGATGCACAGCACAACTGTGTTCTCCAGCGCGCTGGCTTGCTCGTTGAACTTGCGCACAGAGGTCGCGCAGGTCGGGGTATCGACGCTCGGGAAGATGTTCAGGATTTTGCGCTGACCGGCAAAGCTTGCCAGGGTCACGTCGGAGAGATCCTTGGCCACCAGGGAGAAGGGCTTGGCTTGCTCACCGGCGACCGGGAAGTGACCAGCGACGGAGACCGGGTTGCCTTGCAGAGTGACTGAGTTGCTCATGTGTTATGTCCTTTATTGGTGTAGTAAAAATCCGGGTGATCAGTATAGGGGCGGCGGGACCAGACAAACACCCGCGAAGACAAGGGATATAAAGGGGTTGACCTTGGACTTAACACCAAGGTTTAGACTCCTTCTCGGTAATCAGGGATCTCGCAGGGGCGGGATCCATCAAGAGGGACTCATCATGAGCAAATCCTGCTGCAATCATCAGCACGCTGCCCCCATCAAGGCCGTCAGCAAGGCGGCCTCCGGCCAGAGTGAGCATCACCACGATAGCCACTGCTGCGACAACACCACGCCCGTCAGTTGCTGTTCAACCCAGACACCTCATGAGCACGCATCCCGTGACGGCAATGAATCCCCCGGGGATGAAGAGCCTCCCCGAGGGGGCTGTCACGATAAAGCGTGCTGCAGCGCCCCCTTATCGCCAGCTCACGATCATAAACATGAGCATGAGCATGAGCATGAGCATGAGCACGATATGCCCCCTGCCGACCCGCTAGTTGCACCGGTACAAGGCAACAGCCGCCACAGCTGGCAGGTATTGGGGATGGATTGCCCCAGCTGCGCCCGCAAGATCGAGACCGCCGTCAGCCGGGTGAGCGGCGTGC
Source organism: Aeromonas sp. R4-2 (assembly GCF_040908295.1). Classification (NCBI taxonomy): domain Bacteria; kingdom Pseudomonadati; phylum Pseudomonadota; class Gammaproteobacteria; order Aeromonadales; family Aeromonadaceae; genus Aeromonas; species Aeromonas sp. R4-2. The sequence goes on from NZ_JBFODL010000016.1 coordinate 153,401, forward strand.
AACAGGCGCGCGTGCTGTTTGCCACCGAGAAGCTGGTAGTGGATCTGGCCCCAGGCCTCTCCCCAGATCCCGTCACCGCCGCCGTGCTGGCCGCCGGTTTCCAGCTCAAGGGTGCTCAGGCCAATACAGCCCACACAATCACAAAGGAAGCAACACGCCAAAGCCCGCTGCTGACCACACTGGGCAAATATTGGCAGCCCCTGTCACTGGCCAGTCTGATGCTGGTCGCCGCCCTGCTGCCGAAAGAGTTCGGTCAGCCGCTCTTTACCCTGGCCACCCTCTGGGGCCTGTGGCCCATCTCCCGCAAGGCGTGGGCGCTGACCAAAAGCGGCTCCCCCTTCGCCATCGAGACCCTGATGACGGTGGCCGCCCTGGGCGCCCTGTTCCTCGGTGAAACCGCCGAAGCGGCCATGGTGCTGCTGCTCTTTATGCTGGGTGAACATCTGGAGGCCTACGCCGCCGGACGCGCCCGGGCCGGAGTGACCGCGCTGATGGCGCTGGTGCCTGACAAGGCGCTGCGCATCCGTACCACTGCCGAGGGCGAGGTGCGCGAAGAGGTCGGCGCCGATGAGCTGCGTCCCGGCGACATTATCGAAATCGCCCCGGGTGCCCGTCTACCTGCCGATGCCCGCCTGCTCGATAAGCTCGGTGCGTTTGACGAGAGCGCCCTGACCGGTGAATCCATTCCGGTGGAACGCCGTCAGGGTGACAAGGTGCCGGCCGGCAGTCTGGCTGCAGATCGAGTGCTGCGCCTTGAAGTCGTCTCCGAGCCCGGCAACAACGCCATCGACCGCATTCTACACCTCATCGAGGAGGCCGAAAGTCAGCGCGCGCCCATCGAGCGCTTTATCGACCGCTTCAGCCGCTGGTACACCCCGGCCATGATGCTGGTCGCCCTGCTGGTGGTGCTGGTGCCGCCCCTTGCCTTCGGCCAGAGCTGGGACGAGTGGATCTATCGCGGGCTGGCGCTGCTGCTGATCGGCTGCCCCTGCGCGCTGGTCATCTCCACCCCGGCAGCGGTTACCTCGGCGCTGGCCGCCGCAACCCGTCAGGGGGCGCTGATCAAAGGGGGGGCCGCGCTGGAACGATTGGCCCATATCGATACCGTGGCGTTTGACAAGACCGGCACCCTGACCCTGGGCAAGCCGCAGCTGACCGAGCTGGTGAGCCTCAATGGCCAACCGGAGACCGAGTTGCTGGCACTGGCGGCTGCCATCGAGCAGGGCTCCCACCACCCGCTGGCCCGCGCCGTGGTCGCCAACGCGACCGAACAGGGGCTGACGCTGGCGGAGGCCCGCGACCTGCGCACACTGCCGGGCATGGGGGTTGAGGGACGCATCAACGGTGAACTGTGGCAACTGCTGGCACCGAGCCGGGTGGCGGCCCTGAATATGGAACAGCAAACCCGGATTGGTTCGCTGGAGCGGCAGGGCAAGACCGTTGTGGTGCTCTGCCAGAGCAGCGGCGACCAGGCGCTGCCGGTCGCCCTGCTGGCGCTGCGGGATCAGATCCGGCCGGAAGCCGCCACCGCGCTGCAAGAACTCAACCGGCTCGGGCTCAACAGCATCATGCTGACCGGGGATAACTCCAACGCTGCCGAGGCGATCGCCACCGAGCTGGGCATGGGCTGGCGCGCCGGCCTGTTGCCGGAGGGCAAGGTCGATGAAATTGCCAAGCTCGCCAGCTCGCAGAAAGTCGCGATGATCGGCGATGGCATCAACGATGCCCCCGCCATGAAGCGGGCCAGTATCGGCATCGCCATGGGGGGCGGCACCGATGTGGCGCTGGAGACCGCCGATGCGGCGCTGACCCACAACCAGCTCGGTGGCATCGCCGCGATGATCCGGCTGTCGCGGGCGGCACTGGCCAATATTCACCAGAATATCGCGCTGGCGCTGGGGCTGAAGGCCATCTTCCTGGTCACCAGCCTGCTCGGCATCACCGGCCTGTGGATTGCGGTGCTGGCCGATACCGGCGCCACCGCACTGGTCACCGCCAACGCCCTGCGCCTGCTGCGCAAGCGTTAAGCCTGCCGATAGCATCCCAACCAAAAGCCGTCCCCCAACCGGAACGGCTTTTCTTTTTCCTCTCATTTCTCTCACGGCACCCCGTAAAAGAAAAAGCGCGCCTGCCGGTCGGCAGTCGCGCTTTGCTTACTCTCTCGGAGTTATCCCACCCTTGGCAAGGTGGAATTCAACCCGGGGGCGCCGAGCCATCCCCCGGACTCAATGGCTTGCTTACTTGACGCTGCACTCCTGAATGACGGCAGTACCCGCCTTGACGCCAGCCGGGTCAACCTTCACCAGCACACTCCACAGCCCCTGCGGCAGGGTGATGCTGTTATTGGCACTGCCACCCTTGGAGAAGGCGAACGAATAGCCGGTTTCAGCGTTCACCGCGCCGCCACCGTTGAGCAGGTACTCCTTGCTCCAGTCCTCGTTGGCGACCTTGAACTCGGTGCTGCCGGTGTAGTTGAAGGCTGCCTGATAGATGGCGAGATCGCCGTCCATTCCCTTGTAGCTCAACTGGTACTGGGGCTGAGCGGCCCAGCCGGAGAGCTCCCCCTTGACGAACAGGTTGTAGCCGAGCGGATTGCCCGCCACCGTATCCAGTACCTTGCAGCTCTGCACCGGCTCGGTGAAGCTGACGCTCAGGGTGGGCTTGTCCTTGTTCATGGCGGTAAACACGAACTTGTAGCTGCCCGCCTTGGCCAGATCGAGCCCGATGTTGCCGGTATCCCCACCCTTGCAAAGGGTCAGCGGAGTGCCGACCACCAGCTTGTCACCGGCGTTACAGCTGCCGTAGTTGACTGGCCCCCAGCTGGCATCTGCAATCTTCACCTCGGTTGAGCCCAGCTTGTCAGCCTGTACTTCCGTGGTGAATTCATACATGAAGTTGCTACTGAAGGTCATCTGGTTGGTCTCACCCCATTCACCGAGGAACCCCTTCAGATAAACATCGGTGTTGCCAAACGGTGGCAGCGTGCTCAGGTCGGTCTTCTTGCTGACCGGCAGACCTATGCCCTGTGCGCCAGACTGCGGCTTGACGAACACGGCAGCAGACCAGGCCCCCAGCGTCAGCTGGCCGTTGTCATAGGCGGCGCCGCTAGCGATGCTGCCGACTGCGCGATGCTTGCTGCTAAGCACCATACCGCTCAGATCGATGGGCTGATCGTTGCCGTCACGGAAGTCGCCGATGCTCTGGCTCTGGTTGCTGGCGTTGATCATCACCACCAGACCGTCGATGGCCGGATCAAAATCCGCCCCGGCACTGACGCCATCATCCACCGTCATGACGATAAGGCCGGGCTCCTGATCCGGGCCGGTATTGCGGAAGTCGACCCGCTTGATCACCTCGGCACCGCTACCCAGACGCAGCAGGCGGGAGGAGTTGCGCAGCTCCGCCAGCTCCTGATAGAAGCTCACCATCTGCGCCATCTCGGCCGAGCCCGGCTTGGCATGCTTGCCGAGCACCTGCTCGATCAGCGGATAGTTGTCGCCATCCTTGTCCTTGCGCGGTAATCCCTTGTCGAAGTTGTTGTCGGCCAGGGTGTAGTCGACCTTGTTGTACCAGTCGCCCGAGTCATAGCTGTCCCGCTCCATGGATTTGGAACGCAGCAGCTCGACACCGGCGTGGGTGAAGGGAATGCCCTGACCCAACATGGCGGTGGCGAGAGATACCCCCTGCATCCGCACCAGATCGGCTCCGGCAGGCGCCTTGTAGATCAGGTTGTCGAACAGGGTCTGGTTGTCGTGCTTGTCGACGTAGTTCTGCACTTCCACCGGATCTTGGGCATAACCGGCAGGCTGACCGTTGTAGTCGATCTCGGCGCCTTTCTTCGGCATGCCATCCTTGTCGGTCAGCACGAACTCCTTGAGGTTGCCCGCCATGCCGAGCCGCACCAGATCGGACTGGTGCAAGGCCGTCGCCAGATCCACCTTGCTCATTTCGTTAGGATCGACGAAGGCACCGTTGCCAAAGCCCTGGGTCTTGCGAATGGTATCGCCACCGTCGAACGGACTGCCGCCGCGCACCGCATCGCGCAAGCGGTCGGAGAAGGAGCCGATACCGGTACCGCCCAGATGCTTCTGGGTCGCCTGCACGAAGCGCTTGTCATCCTGCACTTCGCCGAAGTTCCACCCCTCGCCGTAGAAGTACATCTCGGGATTGACCTTCTTCACCGCGGCCAGCGCCTGCACCATCTGATCTTTCGGATGGTGGCCCATCAGGTCGAAGCGGAAGGCGTCGATCTTGTAGTCGCGCGCCCAGGTGACCAGGGAGTCATCCATCAGCTTGGCGAACATGGCGTGCTCCGGCGCCGTGTTGGAGCAGCAGGTGGAGTTCTCCACCGAGCCGGTCTCCGGATTGAGGCGCTGATAGTACCAGGGCACTATCTTGTCGAGCACCGACTTGGGGCCGAGCCCGGATTCGTTGGTGTGGTTGTAGACCACATCCATCACCACGTTCATGCCGATGTTCTGCTTGATGGCCTTGACCATCTCGCGGAACTCCAGAATACGTTTGGTGCCCTCGGCGTTGGTGGCGTAGGAGCCTTCCGGCGTGGTGTAGTGGTAGGGATCATAACCCCAGTTGAAGGAGTCGACGCCGCGCAGGTAACCGGAAAGCTCCTGCACCTGCGGATTATCCTTGCTGTCGCCCCCTTGCAGGTCGGCCAGCACATCCCCCACGGTCTGACCGCCACCGCAGTAGCTGCCAAACTTCGAGGTTTTCACATCCGGATTGACCTGACAGAGCTTGCTGAAGTCATCGCCGAGATTGGCCACCTTGGCCGGATCCTCGTTGACGGTGGCGATATCGAACACCGGCAGCAGGTGCAGGTGGCTGACGCCGCTTTTTGCCAGCGCTTTCAGATGGTTGACCGGTACAGAGTCGGGCTGGGTCAGACCGACAAATTTGCCGCGCTTCTCTTCATCGGTGGAGGCATCGTTCCCGGTCAGGTCGCGAACATGGGCCTCATAGATGGTGATATCGGCGGGGTTCTGCTGGCTGTGGGGCGCCTTGAGGCTGTCCCATCCTTCCGGTTTCAGGGCCGGATCGTCGAGATCCACTACCTGACTGAACTCGGAGTTCATCGCCAGGCTCAAGGAGTAGGGATCGGTCACCTCATAGTGCTCAACCTTGCGGCTCAGCGGATGGTAAACCTCCATGTCGTAGCGGTAGAACTGGCCGATCAGCTCGCTGCCCCCTTCGTAACTCCAGCTGCCGCTGGCGCTGTCGAAGGTCATGGCCACTTCACCACTCTTCTGGTGGCTGGCGTTGTAGAGGGCCAGCTTGACCGACTTGGCGGTCGGCGCCCAGAGGCGGAAGGTCACCCGGTTTCCCTCCACCACGGCACCATAGCTCAGCTTGGTCGCCTCTGGGGCATAGAGCGCATCGAGAGCGCCGGCACTCTGCACCAGGGTTGCCCCCTGCAAAATGCCGTCAGCATCAGTGCCGATAGCCACCAGTTCGCCCTTGAGCAGAGGCTTGAGATCTTTACCGACAGGCAGGGCAAAGGCGGCGGCATCCTTGAGATGCGGATATTTGGCCTGCTGCTCGGCAGTGAGGCTGGTCGCGGTCAGGCTGATATAGGGGAAATCGAACACCCCATCGGCATTGGCCTTGATGGTGCCCGAGTCGGTGTAATAGAGGCGAACGTGGGGCTTGTCCTTGCCCCCTTGCCAGATCAGGGTATTGCCATCGATCAGATGAGCGCTGGCCCCCGCCACGCCAAAGGCGGCGGTAAAGGCTTCGGCACGGCTGCCAAACAGATCTTTCTTGCCCGCAACGATGGCCACGGTGCGATCCGGGTGCTCACTGAAGATCACCTTCATATCGCTGCCGGTCAGGTTGGCCAGATCGCCGTTGCGGGCGATAAAGTTGATGCACCCTTCCACATTTTTGAGCGGCACGACCCAGGCCGGACCAAAGCTGTCGGCGGTGGCTGGAGTCTTGCTCTTGTCATCCCACCCAGTATTCAGGCCACTATCAGCCGTTGCCTGGCAGGCGTCGTTGTTCCAAAGGTGCAGGCTGTGGCTGTCAAACGGTGCCTTGGCCCCTTTGGCTGCCGACTGGGTATCCACCAGCGCAATGACCACCTGATTTTCGCCAGCAACCAGCAACTCTTTCGGGGGATCCATCTTGGGCAGACGAGCGACAGGCCCATCGGTGACTTCAGGTGTAGGCGGTGTAGGGGGGACGGGGTTCACACCGGAGGCATCAGAGCTGTTGTCATTACAGCCAGACAAAAGCGCGAGCAGTGAGGCTGTTACCAGCGCCACTTTGGTCTTTTTCATATCCATATTTTTATAATTCCCGCTGTAGTTAGTCTCGATAGTCGAGCACCCGGTCATTGCCAGGCGGTGCCATATTAATCATCAGCAATCGATTCAAATGTGAGCGGAAGGGCAAAAAAACCATCCAGTTTCAACAAGATAACGTTTTCAGACTGAAACTTCGATCCGGCTCACAGACCTCGCAGCCATTTGGCCTCATATCTGGAAAACGGCAGTCACGGGGTCAGAAAAGCAATGTCTGATCAAGTGGATAGACAAGGAGTAAACAATGAAACGGATTGAAGAGCAGGCAAGACGACTCGATCAGGAGTATCAGGCGATCGGGCAGCTGTTCGACCAGTTCTGCCAGCAGGCTGGCGCCCTGGCCGAGCAGTATCACTTCTTCAACTGGCCCGATTATGAAGACTCGCCCCCGCTGAGCCGCGCCTTCACCCTGTTGGGGGAACCCCGCGAACTGCGGCTGCGCTGTCAGCCCGGTGAGCGCTCCGCCCTCCATGGCCTGATCCAGGTGGTCTCGGAGGATGGCACCATAGATGCCAGCCTCGGGTTTCGCGCCGATGGTCAGCTGCTGCTGGAGTCCGGCAAGCTGCTGGACAACCCGCCCGGACTGCTGCTCAAGCTGCTGCTCGGCGCTGTGTGGCAACACAAGCCCCAGGATGAAATCACCGGGCAGCCGCACTGACATCAGAGTGCCAACGGCACTGAAACCAAGGGGGCCAAGGGCCCCCGTTATTTATCCTGTTCGCTGGCGATCTCGATGGTCACATGCACCAGCTCTTCATGGATCGCCAACCGTTCGCGGATCTGCTGCGCCGGTAGCGGATTGACCATCAGCAAAGAGAGCACGCAGGCATACTGCTGCTGCCCTACCCGCCAGACGTGCAGATCGCGAATATCAGTGCCCGGCAGTTCGGCGATGACCTCGCGGATCTCCGCCACCAGCGGGGTATCCATCTCGGCATCCAGCAGCACCCGGCCGGAGTCGCGCATCAGACCCCAGGCCCATACCGCCACCAGTCCGGCACCCACTATACCCATCAACGGGTCGAGCCAGTCGGCCCCCCACAACATACCTCCCGTCAGCGCCAGAATCGCCAGCACGGAAGTGGCCGCATCCGCCAGCACGTGGATATAGGCGGCGCGCAGGTTGAGATCCTGATGGCCGTGGTGATCGTCATGGTCATGATGATGATCGTGGTCGTGATGCTCATGATGGTGGTCATGCCCATGGTGATGGTGGCCGTGATCATCCTTGAGCAGCCAGGCACAGGCGAGGTTCACCAGCAGCCCCACCAGCGCGATAGCGATCGCTTGTTGATAGTGGATCGGGCTGGGATCGAGCAGCCGGAACACCGACTCGAACAGCATCAACACTGCCACTCCCACCAGCAACAGGGCGCTGGTGAAACCACCCAGCACCTCGATCTTCCAGGTGCCGAAGCTGAATCTGTGGTCGCGGGCGAAGTGGCGGGCGGCACGATAGGCCAGCATCGAGAGACCGAGCGCCAGCGCGTGGGAGCTCATGTGCCAGCCATCGGCCAGCAGCGCCATGGAGTTGTAGAACCAGCCGCCGCCGATCTCCGCCACCATCATGATGACGGTCAGCAATACGGCCCAGCGGGTCTTCTGTTCAGCCAGCGGATTGCCCTCGTGGATGACGGGGTGATGGCAGTGGGATTGAGCGAGGGATGACATGGATTTCTCCTGAGAGCGATGATGCAATATACTATACCCCAGTATAGTTTTATTGATCGAGAGGATCCGTCATGTCCCACACCATTCACGACAAAAAGAAGCTGCTGGCACGGGTGCGCCGTATCAAGGGACAGGCCGGTGCGCTGGAGAGCGCGCTGGAGCAGGAGAGCGAGTGCGCCGCTATTTTGCAGCAGATCGCCGCCATCCGCGGCGCCGTCAACGGCCTGATGCTGGAGGTGCTGGAAGGGCATATGCGCGAGCATCTCGGCGCCCCCGATGCCACCCCGGCCGAGCGGCTGGAGGATCTGGATCAGGTGGTCAGCGTCCTGCGATCCTATTTGAAGTAAGCAGGATGGCGGCGCCATCCCTTCAGGCTCGACCAGCGTCGGGCTTGAGCCACCGCCAGCTTTGCGCCATGATGTCCAGCCCGGCTGACCGCCGGTTTTACTGGACAGTCAATTTCAAGGATCCCCCATGTTTGAACACGTCGATGCCTATGCTGGCGACCCCATCCTGACCCTGGTCGAGACCTTCCACAAAGACACCCGCGAGCAGAAGGTGAACCTGGGGATTGGCCTCTACTACGACGAGCAGGGCCGCATTCCGCTGTTGCCGTCGGTGCAGCAGGCCGAAGCCCAGCGCGCCGCCGCCCCGGCCCCGCGCCCCTACCAGCCGATGGAAGGCGCCGCCAACTACCGCACCGCGGTGCAGCACCTGCTGTTTGGTGCCGACCATGAAGCGGTCAAGGCGGGACGTATCGCCACCATCCAGACCATCGGCGGCTCAGGCGCGCTCAAGATCGGCGCCGATCTGCTCAAGCGCTACTTCCCGACCTCCGAGGTATGGGTCAGCAATCCGACCTGGGACAACCACAAGGCGATGTTCGAGGGAGCCGGCATCAAGGTGCACGACTACCCCTACTACGATGCGGCCACTGGCGGCGTGCAGTTCGATGAGATGATCGACTGCCTGAGCACCCTGCCGGCCAAGAGCATCGTGCTGCTGCACCCCTGCTGCCACAACCCGACCGGGGTGGATCTCTCCCGCGCCCAGTGGGATCGGGTGATTGCGCTGGTGGTCGAGAAGAACCTGATCCCCTTTATGGATATCGCCTATCAGGGCTTCGGTGACGGACTGGAAGAGGATGCCTACGCCATCCGCGCCATGGTGGCCGCCGGTGTCAGCTTCTTCGTCAGCAACTCGTTTTCCAAGAACCTCTCCTTCTACGGCGAGCGCTGCGGTGGCCTGTCGGTCATCTGCAAGGATGCCGAAGAGGCTAGCCGGGTGCTGGGCCAGATGAAGGCCACCGTGCGTCGCAACTACTCCAGCCCTCCCACCCACGGTAGCCAGATCACCGCGGCGGTGATGAGCCAGCCCGAGCTGCACGCCATGTGGGTCGATGAAGTGACCGAGATGCGCACCCGCATCAAGGCGATGCGCCAGAAGCTGTTCGAGGTGCTGAACACCAAGGTACCGTGCCGTGATTTCAGCTACTTCATCAACCAGCGCGGCATGTTCAGCTACACCGGCTTCACCCCGGAGCAGGTAGATCGCCTGCGCGAGGAGTTCGCCGTCTATCTGGTGCGTTCCGGCCGCATGTGCGTGGCGGGCCTCAACAGCCGCAACGTCGACTATGTGGCTGACGCCATGGCCGCGGTGCTCAAGGGCTAATCCGCATCAGCCCCGCTTTGGCGGGGCTTTTTGTCTGTTTCATTCGCTTGTGGAGTCTTTATGGATCTGATCGCACTCTCGAGATTGGGCGGTCGCCATCTGGTCACCCTGCACTTGCTGCTCGACAACCAGAGTGTCACCCGCACCGCAGAGCGGCTCTGCACCACCCCCTCTACCGTCAGCAAGACCCTCAATCAGCTGCGTGAACAGCTCGGCGACCAGCTGCTCTACCGCCAGGGCAACCAGCTGCTGCTCACCCCCTTTGCCGAACGGCTGGCCCCGACCCTGCACCGACTGCTGAGCGAACTGAGCGGACTGACCCGCCAGAACGCCTTCGACCCCCAACAGTGGCAAGGCACCTTGCGGCTGGGATTGCGCGAGAGTGTGATGAGCTGGCCGGTGGGGCCGATCTTGGGGCAACTGATGAGAGAGGTGCCCGGCATGGTGCCGGAGATCCGCAACAAGGATGAGCAGGGGCTGGAGGCGCTGGCGGCGGGCAAGCTCGACTTCGTCATTCTGCCTCACGATCAGAGCCAGCCACTGCCGCGCCAGCAAGGGCTGGTGTGGGAGACACTCCGGGAAGAGCAGCTGGTCTGCCTGCTGCGTAAGGATCATCCGGCGCTGGCACAGCCATGGGATCTCGATGCTTACCTGAGCTGGCGCCACATCGCCATCCGCGACAGCGAGCTGGCCAACCCCTTCTTCGAACAGAGCCTGGCCCAGCAGCAGGTACGCCGCCAGATTGGCGCCACCCTGCCCGATTTTGCCAGCGCCGCAGCCCTGCTACCTCACAGCGATCTCATCCTCACCGCCATCGGTGGCTGGGCGACACGCATGGCCAGCCAGCAGGATCTGGCGATCAGGCCGGTCCCGTTCGATTACGGCAAGGTAAGCCACAGTCTGGTCTGGTATGGCCCAGCCGGCGATGGCTCGGCCCGCCACTGGTTCCGCCATCGGATCCTGCAACTGGGTCGCGAATTGATTGAGCCCTGAGCCGGACGACAGAGAGCAATGATTGATGTTTCACCGCGGCGAAACATCAACGGCAATAAGGGATCAGGGACGTTTGGTATAGATGGGGCTGGGGAAGGAGGCGACGTTGCTGCCCAGATCCGTGATGCGGGCAGCCCCCTGCTTTTTCACCTGATCGATGCGCAGCACCTGATGCATGGGAATAAGGGTCTGGCGCACATCGGCAAATTCGCTCTTGAGCTTCTCGTGACTGGGATCGACGATAAGCGCCGTGTGGTTGTCCCAGACAAAGTCGGCAATCTCGATAAAACCGAACAGCTGGCCCTGATTGACTTCGCGCACATAGACTTCGTAGCGCTCGCTGTGGCAAATAAACTGAACCCGATATAACGCCTTGCTTTCACTCATGATTATCTGTCATTGAGAGGTAAGAAGATGGCCATTATTCTAGCCGCCGTTTTCGCCCCCTCCAATAGACAGAAATCACAGTTGCGGCCTTTCCATGCCGCTCCTCACGCCATGACGGTCACCGGATGACGCAGCCACTCAGCCCATCAAGGCAGGCAGTGAGACCGGCCCCAATCCCGCTGTGCGCAAACGGCTGGCCAGCTGTTCCAGCTCGGTTTGGTGAGCCTGCGGCCATTGCGCCGCCTCTCCCCGCACCCCGTGGTGGCGAAAACCGTTGAGGCGAATGGGCACAGGCCCAAGCTGCTGCAAGAAGGCGGCAAGATCCGCGTCAAGCTCACCATTCGCATCCAGAAAATCACTCTTGCCCGGCACATGGAGCAGCCGCAACTCGGCCAGCTTGCCGTGGCGTGCCAGTAGTTGCAGCGACCCCAGCACCCGCTCGCGGCCATAGCCGGTCAGGGTGTGATGGACCGAGTCGCGCCAGCCCTTGAGATCGAGCATGGCGCCGTCGAGCACCGGCAGCAGCCGCTGCCAGCCGGTTTCGGCCAGAGAACCGTTGCTGTCGAGCAGGCAAGTGAGATGGGTCAGATCCGGCGCGCCCTTGATGGCGGCAAACAGCGCAACCACAAAGGGGAGCTGGGTAGTCGCCTCGCCGCCGGAGACGGTAATCCCGCTCAGCAATGGGCCGTAGCGGCGCAGCAGGGCCAACACCTCGGCCACCGTCATGGTTGTGGTCTTGGGATTGGCACTGCGCGGGCAGACATCCAGACAGGCGTCGCAATCGGTGCAGAGCGTTGCCTGCCAATGAACCTTGCCTTCGCTCAAGGTCAGGGCGCCGCTCGGACAGACCGCAAGGCAGTCACCGCAATCGTCGCACAGCCCTATGGTGTGCGGGTTGTGGCAGCCGGGACAACGAAAGTTGCACCCTTGCAGAAACAGCACCAGCCGGTTGCCCGGCCCGTCGACACAGGAGAACGGCAGCACCCTGCTTACCAAGGCGCTGCGTGTTGGCAAAACATCAGCCATCGGTGCGAACTCAATACTCGCCGATAGTCGATTCGTGGGCGACCACTCGCGGAGCCCGCTGACGAATGGCGGTCACTTCACTCGCCTCGGCACCGAGACAGGTGGTCTGCAAGCGCGACCCCTCCTCTGCGAAGCGGGCCACGTCGCTCTTGCGGATCATGTAGCCGGTCACCCGCACCAGATCGCTGTCGGCCACGTTGGCGGTGAACTCGCGCATACCGATAGCGAGCGCCCCCTTGCAGAGCTGCAACAGCGCCTGCGGGTTCTGGCGGATGGTGGGATCCAGCGTCAGGATCTCGCTGATCCCCGAATGGTAATAAGTGTGGTGCGGCGCCAGCGCCAGCACATGACTGGCGGGATCCGGCTCCTGCCCGTAGGGAATGCGCACCCCGGGGGTGACAGCCACATCGATGCTGAGGCCACCTTGCGAGTGCAGCAGCGCACGACCACCCCAGGCATGGGTTTGCGGCGTCGCAGTGACATATTCCGAGAGCTGAGCCGAGATGCGATAGCCAAGCTGGTTCGCCTCCTCGCCATGGCCGTAACGATCCGGCAGATTCTCTTTATCCATCAGGATATTGACCGCTTCCGCCATGCCGTAGATGCCGAACATGGGGACAAAGCGATCCTCATCCAGCAGCCCCTCTTTCACCAGAAAGCTGTCGAAGAAACCGGACTCATCGTGGAGGAAGGCGGCCCGCGCTTCGATCAGCTGAGAGGCCAAGCGGCAGTAGTGGGGCAGCAGGCAGCCGAGGAAGTCGTCGATCCCCTGACACTGCTCGGCGACCCGCTTGAGGGAGATGCGCACCAGGGTATTGGCGCCACCCGCCTGCGGCAGGGCGTTGTAGCAGCTGACGATGCCAAAACCACGCTGGTCAAAGGTATCGCGATGGATCGGGTAGTTGGCAATGTGCGGCTTGCTGCACTCGGCGATGTTCTTCACCGCCTGCAGCAGCAGGCTGTCCGGGGTCTGCTCCGGATCGTGGAAGAAGGTGAGGTTCGGCGCCACCTGCTTGAGCTCGTTGTCGATGCGCAAGATCAGGCGGCAGATACGGTTGTCATCCGGCCCGATGTTGACGTGCATGAAGGCGTCCGGCAGCACCCTGTCCAGATAGACCCAGAACCCCTTCAGCTTGCGATAGAGGGTCTCGTCATCCAGTTCGCCGACAAACGGCAGCAGCAGATGGTCGAGCCGACCCAGCCAGACCGGCATGCCGGTGACTGAGGGGACATGGTGATAGAGGATGCGCAGGGCGTTGAGCGCCTCGTCGAAATCCTGCGGCGCCGCCAGCTCCAGCCAGGCAGAGCCCTGAGTCAGGAATTTTTCATAGTCCGGCAGCACATAACGCGGCTTGTAGGGGGCGTGCCCTTCGAACATGTCGCAGATAAATCCCTGCTCCATCGCCTCGGCGACTGCGGCAGGCAGGTCGGGGTAGGGCAACGCATTCTCGGCGGCCAGCGCCAGCGCGTGGCTCTTCTGGGCGGCGGAGAGATGGGGATCGCGCACGATGCGCTGACAGGTTTCGATCAAAGACATGGGACACTCCTCCACGGATAGAACCCATATCCTCACCATTTGCAGGCTTTTTTTGAAGTGACATTCATGACATGACGGATGTCGAATAATGACATCCATTACACAAGATCACGGCTCGCGCTTCACCAAGGTAAGAGCTCGGCTATGCCTCCCAGCCAGCGCAGCAGAAAGAAGCCCCCCATTCCGCCCACCACCACAACCAGAGTCGGTAGCCGCAACAGGGTCAAGAGCATTACCCACAGGGTGGCAGTCAGGTAGTCAGGATCCCAGTCAAGACCTATCCCCGGCTCGTAGCTAAAGACGATGGGCAACCAGATTGCAGTCAGCACCGACTGGGCCGAAAAGCCGAGAAACGCCCCCATCTCGGCACCCGGCTGATATCGGGTCAACCGAGAAAAGAAGGCGAAGCGGTTGAAAAAGGTGATCAGGGCCAGCAAGCCAATCATCAGCCAGCTCACGCTACCTCCTCATCCGGTGCAGCACATAGCCCACCACCATGCCAGCCAGAGCCGAGACGATGATGTGGATCTCCGCCAGCAGCGGCTTGGTAAGCAACGCTGTGCCGCCGCTCACCAGAGTGGCCGCCACCATGGGCAAGTTTTTCATGGCGGGAATGGTCATGGCGATGAAGGTGGCTGCGATGGCAAAATCCAGCCCCATGCTGTCCAGTTCATCGATGTACTGGCCGGCCGCGATGCCGAGCAGGGTCGCCAGATTCCAGAACAGATAGAAGACGAATCCCGCGATGAGCGCGTAGGCCGGATCAAAGTGGCCGCTGCGCTCCCGGTCTTTCAGCGCCACAGCGAACATCTCATCAGTCAGGAAAAAAGCAAGGCTGGCCCGCCAGCGCAGGGAGAGCGGCAATACGTCACGGCGGAAGGTGAAGCCGTATAGCAGATGCTGGGAAGTGATCACCATGGTGGAGCCCATGATGGGCAGCAGGGGTGTGCCCGCCCCGAACAGGGTCGTGGCCGAGAGCTGGGCGGCTCCGGCGTAGACCAGCAACGACATCAGCTGAGCCTGAAGCGGACTCAGCCCTGCCTGCAACGCCAAAGCGCCACACAGGATCCCCCAGGGGATCACCGAAATGGAGAGCGGGAGCATATCCAGTGTGGCACGCCACTAGAGCATCCCCGTTCGCTCGGGCACGCTCGTTACTGACATCATGTGATCTTCCTTGTCACAGCCAAAGCAAGCCGAAAAAACTAGCACGGGACAGCAAGCGCTGTCACGTTATCACTGGCGGGAAATAAAACGCCCGCGGAGTCGCGGGCGTGCACAAGGGGATCAGGGCTCGATGACGATGGGCGTACCCGGATCAATCGCGTCCCACACCTCATCCAGCTCGTGGTTGAGCATGGCGATGCAGCCGTTGGTCCAGTTGGAAGGCTGAACCCTGCGGTTGCCAATGCTGTTGCGCTGGCCGTGGATCATGATCATGCCACCCGGACGAACACCCAGCTCATTGGCGCGCTTGATGTCATCCAGGTTCGGATAGTTGATATGGATGGCTTTGTAGTAGCCGGAATTGGTCTTCTTGTAGTCGAGGGTGTAGCGCCCTTCCGGCGTACGCTGATCCCCTTCCTGCTGCTTGTGCCCCTTGGGCGCCGGGCCCAGAGCAATCCAGTAGCGCTTCAGTTCTTTGCCATCCTTCATCAGGGTCAGGCTATAGGTCGACTTCTTGACCACCACCAAATCGGCTTTTTCGGTAAAGGCAAAACTCAATGCGGGCCAAAGCCCCAACAAACACAGTAATACGGCTCTCATTCCATCCCTCGACAAGCCTCTGGTGCGGGCTTTTCTTGTTACCAGATCATCTGAACGATGCCCGCCGAGCGGCGAGCGAGCGCCATGATATTGGATCGCCATCAATACTCAATATGCCCGGCAAAACATATCTTGCCGCAGTATGGCCATCTTCCTTGAACGCCGTCATTTGGCATTGGTAATTAACAGTTAAAACAACAAGATACAAAAAATTATCGCGCTGGCACCCGGGGCAATGATCGGCGAAGATAACACTCCACTCCCCGACAGGATCATGCCATGCGCTCTTCGTGCCGCCTCGCCACCCTGCTGTTCTCGCCACTCCTGCTCTGGCTGCCCGCCAGTGTCGCCGCCGATGCACTCTGGCTGCGCGAGCCCGCCATCTCCCCCGATGGCAAGCAGCTTGCCTTCACCTGGCAGGGGCGCATTTTTGTCGCCAGTGCCGAGGGTGGCCCCGCTAAGGCGCTCACCGGCAGCGACTACCTGAGCCAGCGGCCAATCTGGTCGCCGGATGGCAAACAGCTCGCCTTTGCCGCCAATCTCTACGGCAACGAGGATGTGTTCGTGGTACCCGCCAGCGGCGGCGAGATGGTGCGCCTCACTCGCGATTCGCGCACCGATCTGCCGCAAGCCTTCAGCGCCGATGGCAAACGGCTGTTGCTGAGCAGCCAGCGCCTGGGGGCGCCCGATGCCGACCATTTTGTCGCGGAAGGCTACCAATGGGGCGAGCTCTACTGGACCCCAATCACCGGCGGCACCTTGCAGGCCGATCTGCCGCTGCCTGCGACCCTGGCCCGTCCCCACGGGGAACGGCTCGCCTATCAGATGCCCGCGGCGGATCAACCCTTTCGCAAGCATCAGCACTCGTTCGCGGTGCCCCGTCTCTGGCTGTTTGATGGCAAGCAGCACAAGCAGCTGACCGAAGATCGGGTGGCGGCCACCGATCCGGTCTGGAGCGACAAGGGAGATACCCTCTTTTACCTGAGCGAGCGCAGCGGCGATTTCAACGTCTGGCGCCGGGATCTTGCCAGCGGCAAGGAGCAACAGCTGACCCACTATCAGGGCCATCCGGTACGGGGGCTCAGCGCCTCTCGCAATGGCGATCTGGTCTGGTCATGGCTGGGCGAGCTCTATCGCCTCGATGCCGGTAGCAGCGAGCCACGCAAGCTGACCCTCAGCCCGCAAGTGGCGAGCACGCCGGATGAGGCGAGCGAGGCCCTGACCCTGGCAGACGAAGCGCTGGTCAGCGAAGAGGCGGACGAGCTGATCCTGGTGAGCGAGGGCAACCTGTTTGCCGTTGACCCCGAGCGGGAGCGGGTGCGCCAGCTGACTCGTGACCCGAGCGAGCAATCCAGCCCTCTCTTTGCCGAGCAGGGGCGCGCCCTCATCTATCTGTCGGAGCAGCAGGGGCATGCCGCCCTCTATCGCCTGCGCAAGGGGGACCCTGATCTGCTGTTCAGCGATCCCGGCACTCTGACCGAGAGTCTGCTGCTGGCGATTCCCGACAAGGGGATCAGCTGTCCGGTGCTCTCCCCCGATGGCAAACAGCTCGCCTTCGTGGTGGATGGCCAGGCCATCCATCTGCTGGATCTGGCGAGCAACAAGCAGCGGGAGCTGGTGCCTGCCAGCTTCAACCCCTCGCGCCACGAGGTGCATCTCGCCTTTGCCCCCGACTCCCGCCATCTGGCGCTCACCTTCCGCCCCGATGCGGCAGAGCAGGAGATCGCGGTGATCGACACGGCCAATCCCAAGGCCAAACCGGTCAATGTCAGCCTCAACGGCTATCAGGATGGGCAACCGGGCTGGAGCCAGGATGGCGCCATCCTCTACTGGCAATCGACCCGATTTGGCGCACTGGGGCCCGATGGCGAGCCCCTCGTCACCAACCTGCTCGGCATTTACAGCAGCCGCGCCGCCAGAGCCGATGCCATTGCCGAGCTGGAGCCGCCGAAAGGGGGATACGGCTTTGAGAGCGATCGTCTCAACCATCGCGAAGCGCTGCTGCTGCAACCCACCGGCACCCTGCTCGCCAGCCGCATCATCGGCGACCAGCTGATCTATCTGGTGGAAGAGATGGGAGTCAACAGCGAGAGCGAGATCAAGGGCTACAGCCAGGATCTGCGCAAAGGCAAAACCAGCGAACTGTTTGGTGAACAGCCCGGCCCAGCGCTGGCAAGCCTCAACCAGCAGGGCACCCTGGCGACCCTGGTGCGGGATGGGGAGATCACCCGGATCCACCTCGACTCCGGCGAGACCACCAGCGCCCCCTTCGCCTTACAGCACACCAGCCGCTGGCAGGAACGCATGACCGCCGCCTTCGATCAGATCGCCCGGCTCACCCGGGACGAGTTCTATCTGGACGATATGAACGGAGTGAACTGGGATAGCTATGTCACCGCTTACCGCCGCCTGCTAACGGGCATCGGCAACCCGCGGGACTTTGGCAACCTGCTGGCGGAGCTGGCTGGCGAGCTCAATGTCTCCCACACCTGGGGCAGTGGCCCCGCCCCCTTCCCGCGCATGGCGGACGAGACCGCCAGCCTTGGCGGCTACTGGCAGGATGGCGAGCAAGGGGTGATGCTCACCGCCATGCTCTCTGGCGGCCCGCTGGATCAGGAGAGCGATATCGCCTCGGGCGCCCGCCTGCTCGCCATCAACGGCGTCCCGATTGCCAATCTGGCCGAGCTGGATCGAGCCCTCAACCATCAGGCTGGCGCCCGGCTTGCCCTCACCTTCCAGCAGGAGGGCAACAAGCAAACTGACGAGGTGGTGCTCACCGCCATCGACAAACAGCAGGAGTACCAGCTGCAACAGGATCGCTGGATTGAGAAACGGCGGGAGCTGGTGGCCAGGCAGAGCGGAGGACGGGTCGGCTACGTCTATCTGCCGGCAATGAATAGCGAGGTCTACGATGCTGTGGTGGCGGATGCCCTCGGCAGACAGCGCAATCGCGATGCGCTGATCGTCGATGTCCGCTTCAACAGCGGTGGCTATCTCGCCAATACCCTGGTGGAGTTTCTGACCGGCAGCGGCAGCGCCAAGGGGATGGCCAGCAGTTGGCCCCGTCAGGGCAAGGGGGAAACCGACGCCGCCACTCGCCAGTGGACCAAACCTTCGGTGGTGCTGGTCAACGCTGGCAGCTACTCGGAAGGCTCCGCCTTCCCCGAGTACTACCGCACCCTCAAGGTCGGTCCCATCGTCGGCGATCCGGTGCCCGGCACCGGCACCATGGTCTACAGCCACGACTCCCGGCTGATCCCGGGCCTCTCCTACGGCATTCCGACCCTGGGGCTGCGCAAACCGGACGGTACCTTCTACGAGAATCAGGAGCTGCTCCCGGACCAGCAGGTGCCCCTCACTCCGGCTGACATGGTGGCTGGACGGGATCCGCAGCTGGAGGCGGCGGTACAAGCCGCCCTCAAGCAGTTGCCAGCCAGCGCCAAATAACTGCGCTCAACGAAAGCGAAACAGCTCGCGATGCAGATGCCCGTCCGGCAACAGCCGGGTCAGGGCATCTGCCATCCCCTCCGGCCCGCAAAACCACACCTGCTCGGGCGCATCCTGCGCGATGCGGGCCAGATCCAGCCGCCCGGCCGCCTTGTCCAGATGCAGCAGGTAGCGTACACCGGTGCGATGACAGAGCTCGGCCAACCGCTGGTGGTAGACGGCGCCCGCCAGATCCGGCGCGCACTGGATCAGGGTGATCCCCTCGCCCCGCTCCCCACGGTCAGCCAGCCCCTCCAGCCAGGAGACGAACGGCGTGATACCTATCCCGGCCCCCAGCCAGAGGGCTCTACCTCCCCCTTGCGGGGCGACAAAGGCGCCATAGGGCCCGGTCACCACCACTCCATCCCCGGCGCGCGCCTCTGCCACCAGCTGACGGGTATGATCCCCGAGCGCCCGCACCGCGATCACCAACTGGCGCCGATCCGCTGACACCCGCACTAGGGTAAAGGGGTGCGGCCCCTCCTTGGCGTCAAACTCGAAGAAGGCAAACTGGCCCGGGCGGTAATGGGCGAGCGGCAGCTCCAGCTGCATGGTCAGCTCGCAGGTGTGATCCGCCAGCGCCCGCACCGCAATGACCCAGCTCGGATGGCGATCCCGCGCCCCCACTTGCCCCAGCAGGGAGTAGAGGGCCCCGATAGCGCCGATCCCGCCAACCAGCCAGACTGATACCCCCACCGGGGTCATGGCCCCCACCTGAGGCAACAGGCAGAGCCCATGACACCAGCCCGCCAGATAGATGAGCGGGGCCAGCCGGTGGATCAGCCGAAAGCGGCCATAACTCACCAGCGCCAGCAAGCTCACCACCACCAGCGCGATCAGCAGATAGAAACTCCACTCCCCCAGGGTATTGCCAAGGGCATGGAGCGAGATGTCATTGCCAGCCCCAGCACCGCTGGCCCCACGCCGCGCGGGACGACTCAGTAAACCCGCCGAGACCGCCCACTTGGGCGCCTCCACCACCAGCCAGTGGGCGGTCAGCGCCAATGCGCCACCGATGGCCGTCTGGCGGTGCCATCGCAACATCCGGTCCAGACCGCCACACCACACCTCCAACTGCGGCAGGCGCAACGCCAGCAACAGCGAAATGACCATATAGGTCATCCCCAGTAGGCCCGTCAGCAGCAACATCTCATGGCGCCAGGGCCACACCCCGTTGGCATCCCCCGCATAACCGAGCCACCAGACCCCGACCGCCAGCAGCGGCAACAGCCACCACATCCATTTATTCGTCATAACATGCTCCCTGGTTCCATCGCGGCAGGGCCTCATCTCCCTGCTCATGGCACCATTGCACACCCGTCCGGTCACAAGACTTTGCCAGAGGGGGAAGCTTGTGTGGCAATGTGTGACAAACGGAAACAAAAGAGGGGCCGACTGGCCCCTCATGATCACCCTTGTTGGCTCGCCCCTTTTCACAGGAGATGGCGCACAATTCGCCTCCGCTGTGATTGACGATCTGCCAGCAAAAGGAATCAAATGGGGACGTTACATATCTGCGGCGAACAACCTGCTGCCCACTCTTCTGGACAAGGAGATCCCCCTTGCTTTCATCCACCGAACAACGCTACTGCCTGAGTTGTCAGCGCGAGACCAACCATGTCGTGGTGCTGGTCGACAAATCCTATGGAAAAGAGGTGAAACCAGAGCAAAAGCGCACTGCATTTATCAAAGACTGCATTACCGGCTGGGCCGCCGGCCCCTTTCTGGCCAACATGGATCGCTTTGAACGACATGCCATCTGTGAAAATTGCGGAAATAAAGTCATTGATGAATCGTGAATAATGAAAAAAAAGAATGGCAGGAAGGTCGCCCCTCCTGCCAATAGCCTATTCATATCAAGCCTGCCTTCATCACGTCACTTACTGCACGCAGCTCAGCTCCTCTCTGACATCTCCAGCAAAGTAGCGCTGGGTAATCCACGCCTCGAAATCGGCCAACATGCGCGCCTCCGACTCGCTGTTGTCGGCGATAAGCTCGGCGCCGTGTACCACCCGGATATGGGCATCGAGCGGGCTTTCCTCACCCACCGCGGGGCGCTGCTGCGCGGCGGCCATGCAGGCTTGCGCCTGTTGCCACGCTTCGGCGGCGCTCAGGTTGCACGCCTCGGCCAGCGGCACGGCACTGAAGCCTTCACCGGTCAGGCTCCGCAAGGTCTCATCATGAGTCATGCCATTGCCCGGCCCCCAGTAGTGGGCAGCCAGATCCGGCCCGATGCGCGGGTTGTCGGTGAGGTAGCCATCACGCTTGAGGAAGTAAGCGCGGGTCTGCTCCACCGCCATCAGCGCCAGCAGGTAGCCGTGATAGGCGCAGGCCGACTCCTGATTAAGGAGGTGCGGAATGGCCAGCAACGGGCGCGGGCTCTCGACCCCGAGGATCTTGCGCTCCCACTTGCGGGCCAGAGCCAGCACAGCCTCGGGAGTGCGTTCAGCCTCATCCATGGCGTAGAGATCCCGCTCGAAGTAGGCCACCAGCGCGATCTGGCGTTCGTGAAAAGCGCGAAACGGCTGACGAGCTTCGATCATCTCCTTGATAAGCGCATCGGGGATCGCCCCTCCTGCCGCATTTCTGGCGTAGCGTTTGAGCCAGTCGGCATCGTCCAGCAGGCTGTCGCAGAACATCGACTGGGTCTCGGCATAAGCCATGGAAGTTGGCGGGAACTCCTGGGAGAAGCAGGGGGCGTTGCCGGTGACATTGGCAAAGTGCGCAGCGTGGCCCCCCTCGTGGAACAGGGTATTGAGGCCACTCCAGCCGCTGCCCACCTGCGCCGGATCGGCCAGGCTGGTGAAGTTGACCACAGCAGGTATCCACTCACCCTGCTGGAAGAAGCTCGGTACCGGGCCGTGGCAGAAGCCGTTCTCGTATTTCCCCTCCCGGGTCAGCAAGTCCAGGGTGAGGGTCGCACCGCGATACTGGATGCCGAGCCGGCGGAAGCTCTCGACCCAGTCCCGCAGTGCCCGCGAGAAGGGCACATAGGGGTCGAGCTGGCGGGTCACATCGCCACTGACGAAGTAACGCAGGTTGTGTGACAACAGGGCCGCCTCCCCTTTGGCCGCTTTAAGTTCGACCAGACTCTGCTGCAACCGGGCGTCGGTGCGGGCGATGAAGTCATCGAGGATGGCGAACAGCTGCTCCGGGCTCATCTGTTCGTTCTTGCGCACCTTGTAGGCGAAGTAGTCGCGATAGCCCATGGCGCGGGCAAAGCGGTTGCGCAGCGCCACCACCTCGAGAAAACCGTTGCCGACCACCCACTGCTCAAGGGTGTGGAACATGGCGATGGCGCTTTGGCGCACCGCCTCGTTCGGGCTGGCGGCCAGCGAGGTGCTGGCGGCGGGCAGGCTGCCTGCGACCTGCTGGCCCTGCTCATCCAGCAGGGTCAGTTTCAGACCTTTGCGGCGGGCAAACAGGTCCGCCTCGGCAGCTACCAGCTGATCCATCAGGGCGGCGGCAGCGGGATCCTCGATGACGTTGCACTCGAAGAAGGCGATCCAGCCCGCCAGACCCCGTTTTAACTCCTCATCTTCGGCAAGGGCGTGCATCTTGCGCAGTTCCGGCAACCGCTCCGGATTGGCGCAAAAGGCCTTGTAGGCCTGCTCGGCTGCGGTAAACCCGGCCTGATCGTCGCTGGTGCCCATGTAGGTGGCCCAGAACAGATCCTCCTTGCATCTGTGAACCTGCAGATAGTCGCGATTGAGCTGGTCAAAATACTCTCTGGCAATCGAACTCATAAATTCCCTCTTGTCGCAGGAGCGCTCCGGATGGCCCCTGTTCTGGTTGGTGAAATGCCAAGCTATTCACATTTTTCGGCAAATCGTGCGAAGAAACCCTTTTCAACATGCTACCCGAAAGCGGGCTGTAACCTCTGCTGACTATACTGATGTTAAAACGCTCATTTGAGAAAGCTCAGCAAGAGACTGAAAGTAAATGAGTTGTTAACTCTTACGAACTGGCTGCCGCGGTACAGAGCCACATAAAATCAACAGGGAAATGAGGGTTTAGTCATGTTCAAGCTCGGTGATATTACCGTGAGCCGCAAATTGATTTTGCTGCTCGCACTGGCGTTTGTCGGTTTTGTCTCGCTGCTGCTTATCTCAGCCAACGCGCTCCAGCGCAATCTGATGAGCGAGCGAGAGGCGCGGCTCAATGCGGTACTAGAGCAGGCCATGAGCCAGATCCAGTTTCTGGCCAGTACCCTGCCGGCAGAGCAGGCCCAGCAGGAGGCGCGCAAGCTGCTGACCAACACCCGCTTTGATGGCAACAACTACTTGTTCGTCATCGACGAGAACCGCACCATGGTGGTTCACCCCATCCGTCCCGAACTGGTCGGCCAGAAGATGGGTGAAGGAGGCGCCGCTACCGCCGGGCAGTTCTGGTATCAGATGGTGGATATCGCCAAAGGGGGCAAACAGGGCACTCTGCAATATGTGTGGGTCGGCCCGTCGGGTGAAACCGCCGACAAGCTCTCTATGGTATCCGGCTATCAGCCCTGGGGCTGGATCCTCGGTTCCGGCATGCTGCTGCAGGACATCCACCAGACCATCTGGGCCCAATACATGAAGATGGGGACCGCCACCGCCATCGTGATCCTGCTGATGGGGCTGCTGGGCTGGCGCATCACCCACTCCATCGTCTCCCCCCTCAGTCAGATCAACCACGCCATGCAGCGGGTCGCCAAGGGGGATCTGGTGGTAAGCATCCCGGTACAGGGCAAGGATGAGCTGGGAGTGGTCGCCCACTGTACCAACCAGAGTCTCGATGCCATCCGTCACGCCCTGCTGGAGGCCAGCCAGGGGGCCCGCAACGTGGCGGATGCCGCCCTGCGCATCGCCGCCTCTGCCGAGCAGACCAATCAGGCGGTGACCAGCCAGCGGGATCAGCTGGCCCAGCTCGCGACCGCCATGAACGAGATGAGCGCCACCATCTCCGATGTGGCCGGACACGCCGAAAATACCGCGCGGGATACCCAGGAAGCGACCGGAGAAGCCGGGCTCGGCAACCGCGACGTTCACGCCAGCGTGCACGGCATCAAGGCGCTGGCCACCGAGGTGGAGCAGGCCACCCAGCAGGTCAACCAGCTCAAGGAGGGGGTAATGCAGATCAGCGAAGTGACCGCCGTCATCAGCGCCATTTCGGAGCAGACCAACCTGCTGGCCCTCAACGCCGCCATCGAGGCAGCCCGTGCCGGTGAGCAGGGCCGCGGCTTTGCCGTGGTGGCCGACGAGGTGCGCCAGCTGGCCAGCCGCACTCGCCAATCCACCGAAGAGATCCAGAGCACCATTGCCCAGCTGCAGCAACGGGCCGTCACCGCCGCCAACGCCATGGATACCAGCCGCAAACTGGCAGAGAGCAGCGTCAACCAGTCCCAGCAGGCGGGGCAGGATCTCACCCTGATCGTCAACCATATCCAGCATGTGAGCGACATGGCAACCCAGATCGCCACCGCCGCCGAGCAGCAGAGCATGGTGGCCGAGGATATGAACCGCAACGTCAGCGGCATCAACGACTCGGCGCTGGAGATGTCCCAGTCCGCCTCGCAACTGGCGCAGGAGAGCGAGCTGCTGGCCGGCCTCTCCCGCAGCCTGGATGAGCGGCTTGCGGTGTTCAAACTGGGCAAGGAGTCCTCCACTGCGCCAATGATGGCTCCCGCATCTCCCCCCTCAGGAGAACAGCGCGCCCGTCATTGATGGCGTCAATCTGTGTCGCCTTGTCACCCGACCTGCCAGCCAAGCTGGCAGGTTTTTTTACGCCAACAACACGCAATCAGCATGCACCTTATCGGCATATTCAACGGCATTCGACGCCATTCACAGATAAGAGAACAATTTAAAAACAGTCAGTTAGAATGATCCATGTGCCGTTGAACGGTGCATTTAAACATTTAACTTCAAATAATTAATCAATGCGGTGCACAATGGTGATGGCCGAACATTTGGCCCATCACTAACCATCTAGTCATTTGGCAAACTGACCGAAAGGTCGGGACGCAAAGCCTCCGGTCTACAGACGTTTTGTCCAGGATAGCGGGGTTGCCACACGCAAGTGTGCATCGGGGAACTCCCCGGCCAACTGACTGCCCACATCTATCGAACAGAGGAATGTATGGCAGCAAAAATCCAACTCAATCACATCGCGGCGATGCTGGCCCTGCTGGCCAGCGGCAGCGCCCTGGCCCACGGCTACATCAGCCAGCCCGAGAGCCGCAACTACCTGTGCAAAACCGGTGGCAACAGCCAGTGTGGCGGCGTGCAGTGGGAGCCCCAGAGCGTGGAGGGCCCCTCAGGCTTCCCGCAAACCGGCCCGCAGGATGGTCAAATCGCCTCGGCGGGCAGCCCGCGCTGGAGCGAGCTGAACATCCAGACCAGCGACCGCTGGACCAAGCGTGAAGTACAGCCCGGCCCCTTCGCCATCAGCTGGACCTTTACCGCCAACCATGTCACCCGCAACTGGCGCTACTACCTCACCAAGCAGGACTGGAACCCCAACCAGCCGCTCACCCGCGCCTCGTTTGATCTGACTCCCTTCTGCGTCATCGACGGCAACATGGTGCAGCCACCCAAGGAGATGACCCATCAGTGCGTGCTGCCGGAGCGCACCGGTTATCAGGTGATCCTCGGCGTGTGGGAAGTGGGCGACACCAGCAACAGCTTCTACAACATCATCGATGCCAAGTTCAAAGATGGCAGCCAGCCACCGCTGGAGTGGAGTCAGGCAGGCACCATCTACCCCTCCATCGATCTCGCAGTGGGTGACAAGGCGATGACCCGGGTATTTGATGCCAACGGCGAGCGCCCCGATCTGCAGACCGTACTGACCATCACCACCGCCGACCAGGGCCAGAAGAACAGCTGGGCCCATGCACTCGCCAGCAAGATCAACGCCGAGCAGAGCCTGATCCGCGCCGGTCAGCAAGGAGCCGATGGCCAGTTCAATCCGGTCTACGGTATGAACCCCGTCTATCTGCATCGAGACAGCAAACTGGATCGAGTCGAGATTGATCTGCAACAGCTGCAGCCGCCGGTAGTGGACAGCATCAGCGTCAGCGGTCTGGCCAGCGACTATGTGCTGGACAACGGCAAGGCAATCCTCGATTTCACAGTCACCGCACAGGGCGATCTGGCCGTCACCAACACCCTCTATGACCACGGCGGCGTCGCCAAGGGTGAAAGCAGTGCCGACATCAGGGACAGCAGCCACACCTTCACCATGGCGCTGGAAGGTCTCAAGGCTGGTCACCACCAGCTGGTGATCAAGGCCACCCCGAAAGCGGGCGGCGAGACCATCCAGCAGACCATGGATCTGATGTTCAAGGAGCAGAGCAGCGTCGAATACGACTTCGTCTTCCCGAACTCGCTCAAATCCTATGCCGCCGGCACCAAGGTGCAGCAGCCGAAAAATGGCAAGGTCTATCAGTGCAAGCCCTTCCCCTACAGCGGCTACTGCCAGCAGTGGACCACCACCGCCACCCAGTACGAGCCGGGCATCGGCTCCCACTGGCAGATGGCGTGGGATGAAGTGCACTAACCCACGCTTGGGCACATAAAAAAGGGCGTCCTCTCTAGCAGGGGACGCCCGGAAAAATCAAACCTTGCGGTTTGCATACCAACGGAACCAAGACCTCACTCTTCACTTACTTCACACACTCAACACACTCTTCAAAACAGGGTTTGTCCATTAACCCTGCCATTTTCCTCCTTCGACGATCACATCATTCGGATCGGTATCAGGGCTCAGCTTGTCACGCACATACTGGTCATAGAGTTTCAGCAGGTACTTCTCCTCACCCAGCTTGGCGAGACGGTCGTTGACCCAGTCACGCAGCTCGATATTGCCCTTCTTCACCGCCGGGGCGATGGGATCTTCCGAGCCCAGTTTTTCGGGCAGTACCCGATAGCCCGGGTTCTCCTTGGCCCAGCTGAACAGTACCAGGTTGTCCTGGGCGTAGGCATCGCCACGGCCCTGCGCCAGCGCCTGCAAAGATTCGGTGTTCTTCTCGAACTTGAGTACCTTCCACTCCGGGTGGTTACGGGTCAGCCAGATGTCGGCCGTGGTGCCGGTGGTCACGATCAGGGTCTTGCTGGCCAGATCATCGAGCTTCTTGGCCGGACTCCCTTCCGGTACCAGCACCTGTACCGCCACTCGCAGGTTCGGGTTGGTGAAATCCACCACCTCACGCCGCTCCGGGGTCACCGTCATATTGGCGAGGATCAGATCCACCTTGTCGCTCTGCAGGAAGGGGATGCGACTGGCAGGCTCCACCGCCACGAACTCGATCTTGTTCTCGTCCCCCAGCAGATCCTTGGCGAAGCGGCGGCCGAGATCGGTGTCAAAACCGACGTAGTTCCCCTTCTCGTCCACGTAGCCAAACGGCGGTTTATCGGTGAAGACGCCGACGATGAGCTTGTCCCGCGCCTTGATCTTGTCGAGAGAACCGTCTGCCGCATGGGCAGCGCCGCTGGCGATACCCAGTCCCAATAAGGCACTAAGCAGAACCGAGGTGATTTTTTTCATGCTGACTCCTTTCGTTTGATGACATTTGTATAAGAAAACTTGGCGAGGAACTGGCGCGCACGCTGGCTCCTGGGATTGTCGAAAAATTGGTGGGGCGCGGCCTGCTCCAGAATGTGGCCGCCATCCATGAAGACGATGCGATCAGCCACCGCCCGGGCGAAGGCCAGCTCGTGGGTGACGATGAGCAGGGTCATGCCGCTGCCGGCGAGATCGCGGATCACCTCCAGCACCTCCTGCACCATCTCGGGATCCAGCGCAGCGGTCACCTCGTCAAACAGCATCACCTGCGGGTTCATGCACAGCGCCCGCACGATAGCGATACGCTGCTGCTGACCACCGGAGAGCTGGCGCGGATAGTCATGGCGCCGCTCCCACAGGCCGATGCGGGTCAGCAGCTGCTCGGCTTGCAGCAGCGCCTCTGCCCGCTCCCGCTTTTGCACCTGCTGGGGGCCAAGCAGCACATTTTCCAGCACCGTCAGGTTGGGGAAGAGGTGATAGCTCTGGAACACCATGCCGATCCGCTGGCGCACCCGCTGCCAGTCGGTGGCACCATCCAGCAACACACCATCGAAGCGGATCTCGCCCCCCTGAATGGGTTCGAGCCCGTTGAGAGTGCGCAGCAAGGTGCTCTTGCCACAACCACTTGGCCCCAGGATGACGATCACCTCCCCGGCGCGCACGCTGAGGCTGATCCGATCCAGCACCAGATTCGGGCCGAACTGTTTACTGACAGAACCGAGTTCAAGCAGAGGTGTCATACCGCATTACCCCATTGTTGCTCCAGCCGGCGCGAGGCGAGCGAGAGCGGATAGCAGACCAGAAAAAAGAACAGAAACAGCAGACCGTAAATAAGCAGCGAGCCATAGGTGCGCTCGATGATCTGCTGGCCCACCTTGATCACTTCCACCACCCCGATCAGCACCGCCAGCGAACTGGTCTTGATAATGCGGGTGTAGATGTTGATGGTCGGCGGCGTCAGCCGCTGCAACGCCTGTGGCAGCAACACATGGCGATAGAGCTGCCAGGTCGAGAGCCCGAGCGCCAAGCCGGCCTCCTGCTGACCACGGGCGAGGGAGTTGAGGCCACCGCGCACCACCTCTCCCACCTCGCTGGCGCCCCAGAGGGCGAGTACCAGCACAGCGCACCAGAAGGCCGGAATATCGAGGCCGAAAAAGATCGGCAACCCGAAGAAAAAGAGATAGAGCCACACCAGCACCGGCACCACCCGAAACAGCTCGAGATAAAGCCGCAGCAACCCCCGTACCAACCGGCCGCCCTGTTGTGCCAGTACGCCGTAAGCGACACCGCCGAGGGTGGCAAACAGGATGGCCAGCAGCGAGATGGCGAGGGTCTGACCCGCGCCCACCGCCAGCAGTGGCAGCGCCTGCGTCAGCTGTTCAGAGATCGAACTGGCCATATTGAGCCCTCCTTTCCTGCGCCCCGGTGGCGAGAGACGGTGGCAGCTGGAAGATAAGTACCCACATCGGGATCCTCGCCTGCATTAGCGATTCAGTGACCGAACTGACCATGTTGCAGCCTCCTTTCAACGACGCGCAGAGCGAGGGAGAGCGGCAGAAAGATCAGCACGCACATCAAGGTCAGCACCGCCAGCATCTCGTAGGTCTTGTAGTAGAGGGCGATGTAATTCTTGGTGGTGTAGAGCAGCTCTGGCACTGCCACCGCCGAAGCCACGGTTGTCTCTTTGAGCAGAAAGATGAAGTTGGCAAACAGCGCCGGCAGGCTGGCGAGCCAGGCCTGGGGCAACTGCACGTGGCGCAGCAGTTGCCAGCGGGAGAGGCCGATAGCCCTGCCAGCCTCCAGCTGACTGGCGGGCACCGCCTGAATGCCTGCCCGCAGCGCCTCGGTCAGATAACCACCGCCGAGGAAGGTCATGGCAATCACCGCGGTGGTAAACCCGGAGAGCGACAAGCCGAGCGCAGGCAGCCCGAAATAGAGGAAGAAGAGCTGGATCAGCAGCGGCGTGTTGCGGGCCAGCTCGACATATCCGCGGATCAGGGCGCTGAGCGGCCGCTTGTGCAGGCTCAACAGAGCGACGTTGAGCAGGGCGACCGCCAGCGAAGTGAGGATCACTATGGTTCCCAGCTGCAAGGTGACCCAGACCGCCTTACCGAAGGCGGGCAGCGTCGTGAGGATGAAGGGCAGATCCAGATTCATGCCGGGATCCTCCCGTCACGCTGCAGACGCTGGGGCAGGACAGTGATCGCATCCGGGTACTTGATGCCGGTACCGGTATTGAGCACCACGACCTGCTCTCCCCCACGGATCCAGCCAGCCTCGCGCAGTTGACGAGCAGCAGCAAACGCGGCGGCCCCCTCAGGGCAGACAAAACTGCCTTCGCGAGAGGCAAGCTGGCGGATCTCGCTCTGGATGGCCTTGTCATCCACCGCGATGGCGCAACCCTCGGTGCGATAGAGGGCGTCCAGCACCAGAAAATCTCCCAGTGCCTTGGGTACATTGATGCCGAACGCCAGCGTTTGGGAGTCGGGCCAGAAGCTCGATTCGGTGGCTCTCTGTTGCCACGCCTGCACAATGGGCGCGCAGCCACTCGCCTGTACCGCGACCAGTCTGGGCAACGCGCCCTTGACCCAGCCCAGCTCCTGCAGCTCGCGCAGCGCCTTGTAGATACCGATGAGGCCGACCCCGCCACCGGTCGGATAGATGATCACATCCGGCAGGGTCCAGCCCAGCTGTTCGGCAATCTCCAGCCCCATGGTCTTCTTGCCCTCAATCCGGTAGGGCTCCTTCAGGGTTGAGGCGTCAAACAGGGATTGCTCCGCTACCGCCTGCGCCACCTGACGACCGGCGTCGCTGATAAGGCCATCCACCAGATAGAGACGGGAACCGGCGAGAGAGGTCTCCAGTCGAGTGATGGCGGGGGCAGCCTGCGGCATAACGATGGTGCTGCGCAGTCCGGCACGGGCACCGTAGAGCGCCCATGCAGCCCCTGCGTTGCCGTTGGTCGGCATGGCGAAGTGAGTGACGCCGAGTTCACGCGCGCGGGAGATGCCCACCGCTGCACCACGAGCCTTGAAGGAGCCGGTGGGGATGACGCTCTCATCCTTCATCCAGAGATCCGGAATACCGATCTGCTTGCCCAGCGTAGGCAGCCGTAGCAGTGGGGTGAATCCCTCCCCCAGCGTCACAACGTGGGCGGGATCCCGAACCGGCAGCAACTCGTGATAACGCCACAGGCTGGCCGGGCGCCCCAGCAATGCCGCCGGGTGCCATGCTCGCTTCAGCGCATCGAGATCGTAGCTGGCCAGCAGTGGCGCACCTGCCCGGCTCAGTTGCCAGGGCTGGTCGGCATCATGGATCTCGCCACTCTTGCTGCAACGCAGATGTGATAGGTAGCTATACGGCATGCTTTATCCTGAATGGATCGACTTTGGTCAGTCACTTATTCCATCCTGCAATCCAAGTACCGGATAACAAACAAAATTAACTGGCAAACCTAAGTGAAAAAATTCATATGAAGCCGTCTGTTTTCGCTGGCAATCTCATCTGCCGGCAATAAAGAAGGGGAGCCATTGGCTCCCCTTCTGCTCTTCTCTTCCGATTCAAATCTGGAAGTCGAGGGCAGGCTCGCTGCCCATGGCGCGAGCCTGAATATCCGCCAGCGCCAGCTCGGGGTTGCAGAGCTGGATAAACTGCCAGGCAAAGTTGTGCTGGAACTGCCCCTGCTTGAGGCCAATCCAGGCGGTATGGGGGGCAAACAGATGGCTGCCATCAAGCTGTACCAGCCCCTGATCGCGCTGTGCGTCGAACGCCATGTCGGCCAGTATGCCGACCCCCATCTCCAGCTCGACATAGGTCTTGATGACATCGGAGTCCTGCGCCGTCAGCAGGATCTGTGGCTCGATGCCAGCCGCAGCAAAGGCTTCATCCACGCGCACCCGCCCGGTCAACCCGGCTTGATAGGTGACGATGGGCCAGTTGGCCAGCGCCGCCAGCGTCAGCTCCCGCTCACCAGCCAGTGGATGTTGCTCGGGCACCACGATATTGTGGTGCCAGCGGTAGTAGGGAAATGCCACCACCCCTTCGCTCTTGTCGAGCTGCTCGCTGCTGATGCCGATATCCACCTCGCCGGTCTGCACCAGCCGCACTATCTCCTCCGGGCTGCCCTGACGCAGCTCCAGCTGTACCAGCGGAAACTGCTCGCGAAACGCCTTCACCACCCGCGGCAGGGCATAGCGGGCCTGGGTATGGGTGGTCGCCACCAGCAAGCGGCCCGAGTCGCGGTTGGCAAAGGTGCTGGCCAGTTTGCGGATGTTGTTGGCGTCATTGAGAATGCGCTCGGCAATCACCAGCAGCTCCTTGCCAGGCTCGGTCATACCGAGCAGCCGCTTGCCGTAGCGTATAAAAAGTTCGATACCGAGCTCCTCTTCCAGCTCGCGGATATGGCGACTAACCCCGGATTGCGAGGTAAAAAGGGCGTTGGCCACCTCGGTCAGGTTGTAATCCCGCCGCGCTGCCTCCCGGATAATGCGTAACTGCTGAAAATTCACCTTGTCGCCTCCTGCGAAGAGTGGGCGACACAATCTGCTCGCCCCTCTCATTTTTGTTATTTGGCCGGATCATGCCCCGGCAGAGCGCCTGAACCGGGCGGCCACACCGCCCGCAACACAGCATCAAATCTGATAATCGGGATAGAACTGCGCCTGTCTGGCCACCAGCTTCACCCCCTGACCCGGGACAAACAGCTTGGCCGCCTCCTTGGTCAGCTCCGCCTCGTAGTGGGCCCCTTTGGTCTCTCCATCGCCACGCAGCTCCACCCTAATGCGTGGTCCCATGGGCAGCAGACGGGTAATGGTGGCGCGGATCCCGCCCGGCGCATCGGCTGGCAAGATCTCCAGCTCATGGGGACGGACATAGGCGATGGCGGCACTGCCGTGGGCCAGATGAGAAGCCGACGGCCCGCCGAGCAGCTGCTCGCCGACACCGAATCCCTGCTCCGCCACCCGACCGCGGAACTGGTTCACGCTGCCAAGGAAGCTGTGGACGAAGGAGCTGGCGGGCTGGTCATAGACCTCGGCCGGGGTGCCAATCTGCTCGACCCGTCCGGCGTTCATCAGCACCACCCGATCAGCTACCTCCAGCGCCTCCTCCTGATCGTGAGTCACGAACAGGCTGGTGACGTGCAGCTCGTCGTGCAGCTCGCGCAGCCAGCGGCGCAGCTCCTTGCGCACCTGCGCATCGAGGGCGCCGAAGGGCTCGTCCAAGAGCAACACCTTGGGCTGCACCGCCAGCGCGCGGGCCAGCGCGACCCGCTGACGCTGGCCGCCGGAGAGCTGGGTCGGGTAGCGCTCGGCCACGTGGCTGAGTTGCACCAGATCCAGCAGCTCCTTGACCCGGGCTCGAATGGCTGCCTCGGCCGGGCGCTCGCTGCGCGGTTTGACCCTAAGGCCAAACGCCACGTTCTCAAACACCGTCATGTGGCGAAACAGGGCGTAGTGCTGGAACACGAAGCCGACGTTGCGCTCGCGCACATGGAGATCCGAGGCGTCCTCACCCCGGATGATGACGCTGCCGCTGTCGGCCTGCTCCAGCCCGGCGATGATCCGCAGCAGGGTGGTCTTGCCACAACCGGAGGGGCCCAGCAGCGCCACCAGCTCACCGTCGTGAAAGTCGAGGTTGATGTCTGCCAGCGCCGCGTACTGATTGAAATGCTTGTTGAGTTGTTGAACCTGAATGCTCATGGCTGCTTCTTTAAAACGGTGATTCAGTGAGATTTGGTGGGCTGGGCACGCAGCCGGGCCAACAAGGTTTCACCCAGCAGGGTGAAGATCCCGAACAGAGCCAAGAGGCTTGCCACCGCAAAGGCGGCGCCGGTCTGGTACTCGTTGTAGAGGATCTCGATATGCAGCGGCAGGGTATTGGTCTGGCCGCGAATATGACCGGAAACTACCGACACCGCGCCAAACTCCCCCACCGCGCGGGCGGTACAGAGCAGCAGGCCGTACATCAGGCTCCAGCGAATGCCGGGCAGGGTGACGCGCCAGAACATCTGCAGGCCGCTCGCCCCCAGCATGATGGCCGCCTCTTCCTCTTCCGGGCCACGCGCCTCCATCTGGGGCAGCAGCTCGCGCACCACGAAGGGCACGGTAATGAAGGTGGTGGCCAGGATGATCCCCGGGGTGGCGAAGATGATCTTGATGTCATGTTCGCTCAGCCAGTCACCGAACCAGCCGCGGCTGCCGAACATCAACACCAGCATCAGACCGGCGATCACCGGCGACACCGAGAAGGGCAGATCGATGATGGTGATGAGCAGTTGCCGACCGGGGAAGCGGAAACGGGCGATGGCCCAGGCCGCAGCGATCCCGAACAGCAGATTGAGTGGAACGGCGCAGAACGTCACCAGTGCGGTGAGACCGAGGGCGCTCAGGGCATCCGGCTCGCTGATGGCGTGCCAGAAGAAGGCCAGCCCAGGGCTCAGCGCCTGAATAAAGACGGTGGCCAACGGCAGCAGCAACAGGGCGGCAAACCAGCCGAGACCCACCGTGATGAGCAGCCATTTGACCCACTGGGGTTCGCGGATCACTGGAGGTGCCTTGCGCACGGGAGCAACCTCCACAGGGGCGACTTCAAGGGCGAGTGTTGATGCGTTCATATCCGGCTCCCTCCGATACGAGACCAGCTCCAGGCCTGCAACTTGTTGATTAGCAGTAACAAAATAAATGAGATCAGCAGCATCACCACGGCAATGGCAGAGGCGCCGGCATAGTCGTACTCCTCCAGATGGCTCATGATCATCAGCGGTGCGATTTCCGAGACCATCGGCAGGTTGCCGGCGATAAAGATGACGGAGCCGTACTCCCCTACTGCACGGGCAAACGCCAACGCAAAGCCGGTGAGCAGGGCCGGGATCAGGGTCGGCCAGAGCACGTGGATAAAGGTCTGCCAGCGATCGGCGCCGAGGCTGGCGGCGGCCTCCTCCTGCTCGCTCTCAGCCTCTCGCAGCACCGGCTGCAGGGTGCGCACCACAAAAGGCAGCCCGATAAAGGTGAGGGCGATAACGACGCCGATGGGGTTGTAGGCGAGCTGGATGCCGAGCGGCGCCAGCAGATGGCCGATCCAGCCGTTGGGGGCGAAAATGGCACATAGGGCGATGCCGGAAACGGCGGTCGGCATGGCAAATGGCAGGTCGATCAACGCATCCACCAGTCGACGACTGGGGAAGGTGTAGCGCACCAGGATCCAGGCCAGGATCAGGCCAAACAGGCTGTTGAGCAGCGCCGCGACAAAGGCAGCCCCGAAGCTCAGGCGAAAGGAGGCGAGCACCCGGGGTGAACCAATCACCTGCCAGAACTCGGCTGCCGTGAGGTTGTTCGCGGCAAACAGCACCAGCGCCGAGAGCGGCAACAGCACCAGCAGGCCCAGATAGAGCAGAGTAAAGCCGAGGGTCGGGCCAAATCCCGGCAGGACTGAGTAAGAACCAAATCGCATAACGATTCCATTTGTTATGAAAAACATCAGATGTAGCGATTCTGCTTACTCTCCTTTTAAGCAACAAACACCATTTGCGACTTTGCTAATTACTTTTTTGTCTAACAACGGTGGGACAAGGCTTTTAGAGCGATCCAAATAAAAAAAGGTCTTTTATATAAATAAAAGACCTAAGAAATGGAGCAATACGGAGCGCAACATTCAAAGAGCAGGGTTCGCAACAGCTCACCCGATAACATATCCCGCCATTGGTTAAGGGCCGATGGCAGAGACAACAACAGTTCTGATAGCCGAAGCCGCTTGCGGAGCAACCACCAGCTCGGCCCGGCGATAGAGTGAGCCAAGCAGCTCCAACCCCTGATGCCAGTCCCCATGACCTGACTGGGCATTGATATGGCCCGCCTCACCGGCATCGAACAGCGGCACCTGCCACTGACGGCTCCAGTATTCGGCCCGTTCAAAGCTCATCCAGGGATCATTGCGGCTGGCCACCAGCTGGGCCGACACCTGCAGCGGCCCGGCCAAGGCCTCATCCGCAATGCCAAAACGGGCGGGATCGGCGGGCGCCACCAGAAAGATCGAGGCCACCTTCTCCGGCTGCAAGCGGGCCGCCGCAATGGCAGTCAGCGCGCCAAAAGAGTGAGCCACCAGATGGACCCGGCTGCGGCGACGTTTCAGCTTGCTCGCCAGCTTGGCACTCCAGACCCTGAGGTCCGGCTTGTCCCAAGGTAGCCCGGTCATCCGCTGCCATTGGGGAAAATGATCGTGCCAGCGGCTCTGCCAGTGATCCGGCCCACTGTTGTGCAGACCGGGAACCAGGAGGATCTTGTTCATCTTGGTGCTCCTATCGGCTGGCACAGGGGCCAGTTCAGTGATGGATAACGAAGCTATCAACGACCCGGCTGATAGATCTGGTCAAACAGACCGCCCTGGGCGAAGTGTTTCTTCTGGGCTTTCTCCCAATCCCCTTCCAGATCCTTGACGGTAAAGAAGGTAAGCTGCGGGAACTGGGCTGCCGTCTCCTTCAGGATCGCCGGGTTGCTGGGGCGATAGTGATGTTTGGTGACGATATGCTGCCCCTCGTCAGAGTAGAGATAATCGAGATAGGCCTTGGCCACCGCTTCGGTACCGTGCTTCTTGGCCACCTTGTCCACCACCGCGACCGGCGGCTCTGCCAGAATGGAGACCGAAGGCACCACCAGCTCGAACTTGTCGCTGGCCCCCGCCTGACCAAGCACCAGCAGGGCTTCGTTCTCCCACGCCAGCAGCACGTCACCGAGACCGCGCTCGGTAAAGCTGGTGGTGGCACCGCGGGCGCCTGAGTCCAGCACCTTCACGTTCTTGAATAGATCGCCGACAAACTGCTTGGCCCCCTCTTCACTGCCGCTCTTCTTCAGGGCATAGCCCCAGGCGGCCAGATAGTTCCAGCGTGCCCCGCCGGAGGTCTTGGGATTGGGAGTCACGATGGCGACATCCTTGCGCACCAGATCATCCCAATCCTTGATCTGCTTGGGATTGCCCTTGCGCACCAGGAAGACAATGGTGGAGGTATAGGGCGAGGCGTTGTTGCCGAGTCGGCTCTGCCAGTCGGCAGCGGTCAGCCCCGCCTTGGCGATTGCGTTGACATCGTAGGCCAGCGCCAGCGAGACCACGTCGGCCTCCAGTCCATCCACCACGGCGCGGGCCTGCTTGCCGGAGCCACCGTGAGACTGGCTCACCACCACGTCGTCGCCGGTTTTGGCCTTCCACTCCTTGGCAAAGGCGGCGTTGTACTCCTGAAACAGCTCGCGGGTCGGATCGTAAGAGACGTTGAGCAGGCGGATCTCGGCGGCATTGGCCTGACCAAATGCCAGCAGAGAGAGCAGGGTCAGGGCGGTCATTCGCAGTTTCATGGTGATACTCCATATCTTGTTGGGTTGAGAACAGCATGCCGTGGAGTTGTTATGCCCAGAAGAAAGAAATAACTCTTTGCTTATCTCTTTTGCTCATATCAACTCAGCCACCCGCACCGGGAGCCGGACGCAGACTCTGTGAGCCATGCCCCTCTGGCCCCTTGCTCGCTGTGCCATCATGGGAACAAGGCAGGCAGATGACGAAAAGGAAGTCGTTATGTGGATCAATGCAGAACCGGTCAACGGAGCCCTGGTCTCGCTGGCCATCGGCCTCATCATCGGACTGGAGCGGGGCTGGCAGGTGCGCCAGCTGGGGGATAACCAGCGCATCGCCGGAATGCGTACCTACGGCCTCATCGGCCTGCTCGGCGGGGTATGCGGTTTGCTGCTGCCGACTCTGGGCCCCTGGCTGCCGCAGCTCGGCCTGCTGGCGGTGGTGATCGGCTGCGGCCTCTCGGTCTGGCTGGCTCAGCGCTGGCAAGGGGAGTTCGGCCTCACCAGTTCGGTAGCTATGCTGCTCACCTATCTGCTGGGGCTGATGTCGGTACTGCTGAGCCCGAGCGAGGCGGTGGCCTGCGCCGTGCTGGCCGCCCTGTTGATGGGTTTGAAGGGGCAGATCCAGCAAGGGATGCTGTTTTTGAGCGAAACCGAGTTCCACGCTACCTTGCGCTTTCTGCTTATCTCGCTGGTGCTGCTGCCGGTGCTGCCCAACGAGGAGATGGGTCCTCTCGATGCCTTCAACCCATTCAAGATCTGGCTGATGGTGGTGGTGATCGCCGGCATCTCGTTTTGTGGCCACTTCGCGGTGCGGCTGCTCGGCACCCGCGCCGGGCTGGTGCTCACCAGCATACTGGCGGGACTGGCCTCCTCCACCGCCCTCACCCTGCAGTTCGCTCGCCTCAACAAGGAGCAGGGCGGGCTGGAGCGACTGCTGGCTACCGGCATCCTGCTAGCAGGGGCCACCATGTGGCTACGGCTGCTGGTGCTGGTACTGCTCATTCACAGCGAACTGGCGATGCGCCTCGTCGCCCCCCTGTTGCTGCTGGCCACCACTGTCTACGGCTTTGCCTTCTGGTTCTGGCGCCAGCGCGAGGAGCTGACCGACAGCCCGGTACAGCCGGAAACCAGCAACCCGCTCGATCTGGCCACCGCCATCAAGTTCGGCCTGCTGCTGGCGCTGATCGGCTTTATGGCCACCCTGTTGCAGAGCAAGGTGGGCAACTCCGGGGTCTACCTGCTGGCGCTGGTGTCAGGGATCACCGACGTGGACGCCATCACCTTGTCGCTCTCCCAACTCTCCCATAAAGAGCTGGCACTGGAGGTGGCCGCTCGCGGCATCCTGCTCGCCGGGCTGGTCAACTCGCTGGTGAAGGGGCTGCTGGCTCTCGGCATCGGTGGTCGCAGTCTGGGACTGCGGGTGCTGCTCCCCTACTTCGTCTCGGCCCTGCTGATCCTGCCCCTCGTCTGGCCCGCAGGTTGACCGGGATCACCTGCAACAAGTGACAGACTGACGGCGCCCCTGACAGTCACGTATACTGCCTGCTCTTGCAGCATGGGGAGGTAGCAATGGCGAGCGACTGGGACAAGATACTGGCAGGCGGGGCCCTGGATAGCCAGAGCGAGGAGATAGCGAACGACCGGATCCGCGGTCAGGCGCTGTTGGCCCGGCTCAATGGTTCATCGGCAGGCGATGCCCCTCTGCGCCAGCAGATCTGCCGCGAGCTGTTCGGCCACTGCCCCGACTCCTGCTGGATCAGCACGCCGTTTACCTGCGAGTTTGGCCGCAACATCCATATCGGCGAGAAGACCTTCTTCAACTTCAACGTCACCATTCTCGACGTGGGCGAAGTACACATCGGCAGCAATGTGCTGCTGGCCCCCAACGTGCAGATCTACACCGCCACCCACACCATGAACTATCTGGAACGACGCAACTGGACTGCCTACAACAAGCCGGTACGGATCGGTGATGACTGTTGGATTGGCGGCGGCGCCATCATCTGCCCCGGCGTCACCATAGGGCCGCGCTCCATCATTGGCGCCGGCGCCGTGGTCACTCGCGACATCCCGGCCGACTCGGTGGCGGTGGGCAATCCGGCCAAGGTGATCCGCAAACTCAAGCAGGATGAGGAGCGCTGCTGGGAGCTGGCCCAGTGATGGCGCTGGCACTGCTGCCACTGGGCGCCGCCCTCTGGCTCGGCCTCGGCGAGCAGCAGTGGTGGCCGCTGGCAGTGCTGCTCACCATGAGTCTGATCACGGTGGCCGCCTACGCCTGGGACAAGCGGCAGGCGGTGCGCGGTGAATGGCGCATTCCCGAATCCCGCCTTCACCTGCTGGAGCTGTGCGGTGGCTGGCCGGGCGCTCTGGTGGCCCGCCAGTGGCTGCGTCACAAGACCCAGAAGCGCAGCTACCGGCTGGTCTTCTGGTTTATCGTGCTGCTGCACCTCACCCTGTGGGCGCTCTGGCTTGGCCGGCCACTCTGGCAGCAATAGCCAACTGCATCACAAAGGGACAATGGGCCCCATTGCGGCCGCCCGGCGGCTGTGAGAAAACAGAGCAGACCTCATCAGCGTTTTCGCCGTTTATAGACGACAAGGAGTCGTGACATGACCATGTGGACAGGCATAGTCCTGATCGTATTTATCAGCCTATTGTTCGGATATCTCGGCAAGCGGGCCCGCTATCAGATGGGGGATGCCCGCATCACCGACCGCCTCGGCAAGCAGGATATGATCATCAGAGAATTGCAGGAGCGGATCGCCAATCTGGAGGCGATCGTCATCGAAGAGGAGAAACGGCGCCCGTTTCGGGAGTTGTGATTTTTTCACCGCCAGGTTTCAGATACAGAGAGGGCTGCACGATGCAGCCCTCTCTTGTTTCAGCAGACTCAGATTGCCAGCGGCAGCAACTCGGCATAGTCGCGGATCGCCGGAAAAGCGGTGATGCTCTGCTCCGGCTTGCAGCTGTCCGGATTCTGGATCGCCAGCTGATAGCCGATGCCATAGTCGGCGGCAGCCCGCAGGATCCGCTCGCTATCATCCACAAACAGGGTGCGGGCCGGATCGAACGCCAGCTGCTGTGCCAGTGCCTGCCAGCAGTGCTGGCTCTCCTTCGACCAGCCCAGCTCGTGGGTACTCACCATCAGATCCAGATGGTTGCTTAGTCCCAGCTGCGCATCCTTCACCGACAGACTGGCGGGGTGGGCATTGGTGAAAAGCACCAGCTGCTTGCCCGCGGCGCGCAGCTCGGCCAGAAAGGGGATGGCGTGGGGACGCCACTGGATCTTCGCCAGCAGCTCCTGCTTGAGGGCACGAATATCGAGCCCCAGGGTCTCGCTCCAGTAATCCACGCAGTACCAGTTGAGGGTACCGTTGACGGCGTGATAGTGGACATCGATCTGCGCTTTGGCTTCATCCAGCGGCAGACCGAGCCGCTCGGCGTAACGCTCCGGCACCAGTTGCTGCCAGAGGTGGTTGTCAAAATGCAGATCGATCAGGGTGCCATCCATATCGAGCAAGACGGTATCTATCTGGTGCCAGGGCAAGGTGGTGGAGCAGGAGTGTGACATCGGGCCTCTTGATCGCGGATCTCGGAAAACGGGGCGGCAGTATAACGGATTTTTCCTCCCCCTTTCCCCTCCCTGCCCCGTGGTGTTCGGTGTGGGAGTCGTTTACTCTTGAAGCACGATTTTTTAACGAGCAGCCAGCGTCCGATGAGCGACCCCCACAAGAGCAAACCCGAGCACATCTCAGCCGACCAACTGGATCATCCCAAGAGCAAACCGGAGATCCTCAAGGCCGATATCGTGGCCGAGAGTCGGCTGTTCAGAGTGGAGTCCCTCCACCTCAAATTCTCCAACGGCGAAGAGCGGGTCTACGAGCGGATGCGCGGCGGCAATCGTGGCGCCGTCATGGTGGTGCCGCTGTTCGATGAGCAGACCCTGCTACTGGTGCGCGAATATGCCGCCGGCACCCACTCCTACGAGCTGGGCTTCCCTAAAGGGCTGATCGACCCGGGCGAAGATGCCTTCGAGGCTGGCAACCGGGAGCTGATGGAGGAGGCGGGCTTTGGCGCCAACAGCCTCACCCTGCTCAAACAGGTGTCGCTGGCACCGGGTTACTTCTCCAGTCGGATGGACATTTTACTGGCGCGGGATCTCTTCCCCGAGCAGCGGATCGGCGACGAGCCTGAACCCCTCGAGGTGATCCCCTGGCCCCTCAACCGGATCGACGAATTGCTGGCGCGACCCGACTTCACCGAGTCGCGCAGCATCAGTGCCCTGCTCTTGGCCCAGAAGTGGCTGGCGGAGCAGGCAGAGTAGCCCGCAGACGGGCAGTTAACAGACAGAGGATAACGAGATGCAGGAGTTGTTGGCCTGGGTGCCGGGGGTCAAGGAGATTGCCCGCGAAGCCGGAAGGATCCTTCACGACATCTATCATGGCGGTCAGTTCGAGCGTCAGCTGAAGGAGGATGCGACCCCGGTCACCAGTGCCGATCTTGCTGCCGATGCCTACCTCAAACAGGCACTGTCGGCGCTCACTCCCCACGTTCCCGTGCTGACCGAAGAGGCGGCCGACATCCCCTTCAGCCAGCGATCCAACTGGCGGCAGTACTGGCTGGTGGATCCTCTCGACGGTACAGGTGAGTTCATCGCGGGTAGCGGCGACTTCGCCACCCTGATCGCCCTGGTGCGGGACAATGTGCCGGTGCTCGGGGTCATCTACGCTCCCGAGTCCAACGTGCTTTACTGGGCGGTGCGCGGCTACGGCGCCTTCAAGGAGGTGAATGGCGAGGTACTGCCCATCAGCGCCATGCATCACGAGCATGACC
Organism: Aeromonas sp. R4-2; assembly: GCF_040908295.1. Taxonomy (NCBI): domain Bacteria; kingdom Pseudomonadati; phylum Pseudomonadota; class Gammaproteobacteria; order Aeromonadales; family Aeromonadaceae; genus Aeromonas; species Aeromonas sp. R4-2. The sequence continues at coordinate 194,974 of NZ_JBFODL010000016.1, forward strand.
AGCCCGACTCGCTGGTAGTAGCCATCAGCCGCCGCCAGAAGCTGGAGAACCTCACCCGCCGCCTCAACCCGGCCATCAACTACGAGCTGATCCCGCTTGGTTCCAGCTCCCTCAAATCCTGTCTGGTGGCGGAAGGTGCGGCAGATTGCTACGTGCGGCTCGGCCCCACCGGCGAGTGGGACACCGCCGCCGCCCAGTGCATCGTCGAGGCGGCCGGTGGCCGCATCCTCAGCCTGGCGTTGCAGCCACTCAGTTACAACGAAACCGAGTCGCTGGAAAACCCTGACTTTATCGTGATGGGGGATCCGGATCTCGCCTGGGGCAACATTCTGGCCCACTAGACGGATAGCGATATCATCACACCAGACAAGCAGGCGGCCCGATAGCCGCCTGCTTTTTCAGGGAAGTTGCCCCGGGTGATGACCGGAGTGATCCGCTGGTCAAGGCGCTCTTGAACAGCGTGATACGCTGGCAAAGCGGCAAAATGATAGTGAAACATCACAATCGGTCGGCGAGAAATGGTGCGATTTTTCACGTAATTCTGAAAACACCTGATTAGCCAAAATAAAAAAACGAGTGAAGATCAAATTTTGGTTTTATATTTCACAAAAATAACCATTGTCAGTTTTGTTGCATTCTGTGATCCAGATTCCATTCCCAATCTCGCTGGCTAAACCCCGCAATGGCAGTGATATGTTTCAGTCTCGCCTTTTGAGAATTAAATCCCGATAAACCACAATGAACTCAGATTAAAACACTAACAAAAAGTGAATTAGTAATGAGTTTATCTGTAGAGGCTACCAAGGAGCTATCCGGTTCCTGCTCCACCACTGCCAGCACCACCCGCTGGCGCCGTCACGACACCCACTGGGTTATCAGCCTGTTTGGCACCGCCGTTGGCGCCGGCATCCTGTTCCTGCCCATCAATCTGGGTCTGGGCGGCATCTGGCCCCTCGTTATCGTCGCGGTACTGGCAGGCCCCATGACCTTCCTCGCCCACCGCGGGCTGGCGCGCTTCGTGCTCTCCTCGTCACGCCCCCACGCCGACTTCACCGAAGTGGCAGAGGAGCATTTCGGCAAAATGGCCGGTCGCCTCATCTCGGCGCTCTACTTCCTCTCCATCTTCCCGATCCTGCTCATCTACGGGGTCGGGCTGACCAACACGGTGGAAAGCTTTATGGTCAACCAGCTCGGCATGGCGACCCCGGATCGGGTGATGCTCTCCGGCGTGCTGGTGTTCGCCATGATCGCCGTGATGCTGGCGGGTGAGAAAGCGATGCTGCGCGCCTTCGCCTTTATGGTCTATCCGCTGGCGGCCATTCTTGCGGCCCTCTCCTGCTACCTGATCCCTCAGTGGCAGTGGCCGGAAGTGACCGCGTTTGAGGGGGTCAGCTTCCTCAATACCGTCTGGCTGGCACTGCCGGTCACCGTGTTCGCTTTCAGCCACGCCGCCGCCATCTCCGGCTTTGCCAACGTGCAGCGTCGTGAATATGGCGAGCAGGCAGAAGCCAAGAGCGGCCTGATCCTGCGCAACACCACAGTGATGCTGGTGGGCTTCGTGCTGTTCTTCGTCTTCTCCTGCGTGCTGAGCCTCTCGCCAGCCCAGCTGGCCGAAGCCAAGGCCCAGAACGTCTCTGTGCTCTCCTATCTCGCCAACATCACCGACAACCCGGTGATCGTGACTCTGGGGCCACTCATCGCCTTTATCGCCATCAGCTCCTCCTTCCTCGGCCACTTCCTTGGTGCCCGCGAAAGCCTGAAAAGCCTGATCGCCAAGCCCACCGGTCTGCCGCTGGCCAAGGCGGACAAACTGGGTATCGCCCTGATGTTCTTCGCCATCTGGGGTGCCGCCGTCATCAACCCGGGCATTCTGGGACTGATGGAGACCCTCTCCGGCCCGGTCATCGCCATGATCCTGTTTATCATGCCGGTGATTGCCATCTACAAGGTGGAGGCGCTGGCCCGCTTCCGTCACGGCTGGACCAACGGCTTTATCCTGCTGACCGGTTCGCTGGCGGTATCGGCGCTGATCTTCAGCCTGTTGAAGTAACGACTCGCAGCAGAAACCAAAAAAGAGAGGCGACCTTGGGGTCGCCTATCTTGTCTCTGTTCGGGTGTGAACTCAGCCCAGCTTGGCGCCGTTCTCCACCGCCTGCTCGGGGATGGCCATCACTACGGCGCCATCCGGCCGATAGAAACCTGTCAGCAGAAACTCCGACTGAAACGGGCCGATCTGCTTGGTCGGGAAGTTGACTACGGCGATGATCTGGCGGCCCACCAGCTGCTCTGGCTGGTAGAGAGCGGTGATCTGGGCGCTGCTCTTGCGAATCCCCAGTTCAGGGCCAAAATCCGCCCATACCTTGTAGGCCGGTTTGCGCGCCTCGGGGAACGGCTCGACCCGCACCAGAGTGCCCACCCGGAGCTCCACCATCTCGAAATCCTGCCAGCTAATCGTCTCCATTTCGGCTCCTGTTTATCATGCACCTTGCATGACCCGCAGCATGGCCCAAAGAGAGCATCCCGTCTTCGGCGATCAGCCGTTTCGTTATGGCAAGTGGCCGTTTTGCTGGCGCCAGAGGGACGGAGTGAGCCCGGTCTCACTCAGGAAGCGCTCGCTGAAGGCCCCCTGATTCTGGTAACCGCAGCGGCTGGCAATCTCGCCAACGGGCAGTTGCGTACCGGCAAGCAGGGTTCGCGCCAGTGCCATGCGCCGACTGCGAATGTAGTGGGAGACGCTCACCCCCAGCTGCTGGCGAAAGGCGAGCTTGAACTGGCTCTGGCCAAGGCAGGCGATGGCGGCGAGTTGCTGATTGGTCAGCGGGGCGGCGAGGTTGGCCTCAATATGGCGCTGCACCTTGAGGATGCGGGCGGCAAGGCGCGGTGTGGCAGCGCTCTGCATCCCCTGCCCTTCCGCCAGCAGGGAGAGCCACACCTGCTCCATACCCGCCACCTGCCGCCCCTCGGCCACCATGCTGTGCAGAAAAGCGAGGTAGTGGCGCTGGGGCTCATCCAGCTCGATAAAGGGGCGGGCCGCCAGATCGCCGGGCAGCCAGTCGCTCTCCTGCACCAGAAACGAGAGCGCCGGATCGGCGGCGTAGTCGTGCCGCTCGCCGGGAGCGATGATGCAGGCAGAACCGGGGGCAAGCCGGCGCCCCCGGCCCTGCACCTCGATCTCGAGGGGGCCGTCGAGGGGGATCACCAGCTGGGCAAAGTCGTGACTATGGCTGCAGACATGGTGGTGATAGTGGCGCAGGCTGAAGCGGGACATGGCAGATAGCAATGACGCGGCCAGGGCCGCGTCATTGGGGGTTATTCCTTGTCGAAATCTTCGATCTCTTTGCCCAGCGCTTCCATGATGGCGCGCGCTTCGGCCGGGACGCTGTCCGGTTGATCCTTGCGCAAATCTTCGTCGCAAGGGAGCGGCTGGCCGGTGAAAGCGTGCAGGAAGGCTTCACAGAGCAGCTCGCTGTTGGTCGCATGACGCAGGTTGTTCACCTGACGGCGGGTGCGCTCATCGGTCAACACTTTCAACACCTTGAGCGGGATCGAGACGGTAATCTTCTTGACCTGTTCGCTCTTCTTACCGTGTTCCGCGTAGGGGCTGACGTAGTCGCCGTTCCACTCTGTTCCCATGACTCACCTGTTCTCATTTAGCCGTGAGCGCGGATTTTAACCCTTAAGGAAATTAATGGCAATCCAACAGCAAAGCCATTTAGACGTCTGGAAGTGTTGACGGCTTTTTTAAGCTGGCGTAGTGTGATTGTCCATGAGCCCGCAATGGCGGGATGGCGCGTGGCAGCAAGATGCCGGCGTGTGAAGAGACATCAAGGAGAGTGATATGACCCACAAGGCCACCCTGGCGGTTCGCACCGGGATTGAGACAGACCAGCAACACGGTGCCGTGGTGCCGCCTATCTACCTCTCCAGCAACTACACCTTTGCCGACTTTGGCGAGCCCCGTCAATACGATTATGCCCGATCCGGCAATCCGACCCGCACCAATCTGGCGGACGCGCTGGCGGCGCTGGAAGGGGGCGCTGGCGCCGTGGTTACCGGCACCGGCATGGGTGCCGTCCATCTGGTCACCACAGCACTGCTCAAGGCGGGGGATCTGCTGATCGCCCCCCACGACTGCTACGGCGGCACCTGGCGTCTGTTTGAGTATCTGGCGGCCAAGGGCCACTACCGGGTGCAGTTTGTCGATCAGGGTGACGAGGCCGCTCTGGCCGCCGCGCTGGCGCAAAAGCCTGCGCTGGTATGGGTCGAGACCCCCTCCAACCCGCTGCTGCGGGTGGTGGATATCAGCGCCATCGCCAGCGCCGCCCACGAGGTGGGTGCACAGGTGGTGGTGGACAACACCTTCCTCTCCCCCCTGCTGCAACAACCCCTGGCCCTCGGTGCCGACGTGGTGGTGCACTCCACCACCAAGTACATCAACGGTCACTCAGACGTGGTGGGCGGAGTGGCGATTGCCAAGGAGACAGCACTGGCCGAGTCGCTGGTGTGGTGGGCCAACTGTCTGGGGCTCACCTCCGGGGCGTTCGACTCCTACCTCACCCTGCGCGGTCTGCGCACTCTGGCCCCCAGATTGCGCACCCATCAGGAGAACACCGATCGCATCCTCGCCTTCCTGCAACAGCAGCCGCTGGTGAAACGCATCTATCACCCCAGCCTGCCGAGCCATCCGGGCCACGATATTGCGCGCCGTCAACAGTCCGGCTTCGGCGCCATGCTAAGTTTTGAACTCGATTGCAGCGAAGCGGGCATTCGTGCCTTCCTCGCGGCCCTCACCCTCTTCTCGGTGGCCGAGTCCCTCGGCGGGGTGGAGAGTCTGGTGGCCCATCCGGCCAGCATGACCCACAGGGCCATGACCACGGCGGCGCAGCAGGCAGCAGGCATCAGCGCCCAGCTGCTGCGGTTGTCGGTCGGTATTGAACACGGTGAAGACCTGGTGGCCGATCTGGCTCAGGCTTTTGAACAGGCGCAGCAGGCAGAACAGGTAGCGAAGTAATGGAACAGCAGCAACAAGGAGAGATCGCGGTGGCCACAGAAGCAGGATTGAAGCGGCGTCACGTCCACAAATTTGGTGGAAGCAGTCTGGCGGATCCGGTCTGTTATCGCCGGGTCGCCAGTATCGTTGAACAACAGGTGGGCGGGGATGAACTGATCGTGGTCTCCGCCGCAGGCAAGACCACCAACCGGCTGATCCAGCTGGTGGAGCTGGCCGAAGCGGGGGACGAAGCCGCCGGTGAAGCCATCTCGGCCCTGCAGGCCTATCAGCAGAGCCTGATCGACGGCCTGCTGGAGGGTGAACTGCAGCTCGATCTGAGCAAGCAGCTGGCCGACGACATGCAGCTGATCGCCAAAACGCTGGAGGGACAGTTTGATCGCTTCGCCCGCAACGGCCTGCTCGCTTTTGGCGAAGTGTGGTCGGCGCGCCTGCTGGCAGCCCTGCTCACCAGCCGCGGCGACAAGGCTATCTGGCTCGATGCCCGCAGTTTCCTGCGCGCCGAGGATGGCGCTCTGGTCAAGGTGGATACCGCCCTCTCCAGCGAGCTGCTCAAGGCGCGACTGGCGGAGCATGCCGGTCGCATCGTGGTAACCGGCTTTATCGCCGCCGACATGGAGGGGCGCTCCCTGCTGCTCGGTCGCAACGGTTCCGACTACAGCGCCAGCCTGTTGGCACTGCTAGCGGACGGCGAATCCACCACCATCTGGAGCGACGTGGCCGGTGTCTACAGCGCCGATCCGCGCCGGGTGAAGGAAGCGCGCCTGCTGGAGCGGCTGAGCCTCGCGGAAGCCAACGAGCTGGCCCGTCTCGGCTCCTCGGTGCTGCACTCGCGCACCCTGCAACCGGTGGCCGACAGCCGCCAACGCCTCACCCTGCGCTGCAGCTACAACCCGGACGAGGGCTGCACCCACATCCTGCGCCGCGCCCCCCGCTCCGGTGGCGCCCGCATCGTCTCCTCAGTGGATCAGATCGCCCTCATCGAGCTGAAGGTGCTGCCGCAAACCAACTATGAGCAGACGGTGGCCACCATCGAGGCCCATCTGGCCCGCCACCGCCTCAACCCGCTCACCCTGCAGCGCCAGCCGGATCGCCGGATCCTGCGCCTCGCCTACACCCTCGAAGTGGCACAAGGCGCCTTCGAGCTGCTGCGCGACTTCCAGCTGCAAGGGAGCTTCACCGGCCTCATTCAGAAAGAGGGGGTCAGTCTGGTGGCGCTGGTCGGCGCCGGTGTCACCGACAACGCAGAACAGTGTCATCGCTTCTATCAGCTGCTGGCAGATCAACCACTGGAGTTCGTACAGGTGGCCCGAGATGGCCTGAGTCTGGTGGCCGTGCTGCGTCAGGTAGTGCTGGAGCCGCTGCTCATCGCCCTGCACAGCGCCCTGTTCAGCCGCCCGACCCGGGTCGGACTGGTGGTGTTCGGCAAGGGCAATATCGGCGGCCACTGGCTGAGCCTCTATGCCCGCGAAAAGGCACGGCTCGAACATGAGCTCAATCTGGCGCTCACCCTCTACGGGGTGTTCAGCTCGGAAGGGGGCCTGCTCGATGAAGAGGGGCTCAACCCCCTCAAGGTACAGGACAACTTCAATCCCAAGCCGCTGATCTGGCCGGAGTTGTTCTCCCAACTTGAACAGCACAGCTTCGATGCGCTGATTGCGCTGGACATGACCGCCAGCGAAACGGTGAGCCGCTACTACCCGGATTTTGCCCAGCTCGGCATTCACATCATCGCCGCCAACAAGTTTGCCGGTGCCGCCGACAGCGAGTTCTACCAGCGCATCAAGCAAACCTGCCGCGACCATCAGGTGCGGTGGCGCTACAACGCCACCGTGGGTGCCGGGTTGCCAATCCAGTCCAGCATCCAGATGCTGCGCCAGAGCGGCGACCGCATTCAGGGGGTCTCCGGCATCTTCTCCGGCACCCTCTCCTGGCTGTTCCAGCAGTATGATGGCACCCGCCCCTTCTCCGAGTTGGTGGACGAGGCGTGGCAGCACGGCCTGACCGAACCGGATCCCCGCGAAGATCTCTCCGGTCAGGATGTGCGGCGCAAGCTGCTTATTCTGGCGCGGGAAGCAGGCTTTGAGCTCGACTCCGCCGATATCGAGCTGGAAAATCTGGTGCCCGTTCCGCTGCGCAAGGTGACCGCCGATCAGTTCATGGACAGACTGAAAGAGCTGGATGGCCCGATCCAGACCGCCTTCGAAGGGGCCAAGCGCCTCGGCAAGGTGCTGCGCTACGTCGCCCGCTTTGAGCATGACGGCAAGGCGCGGGTCGGACTGGAGGCGCTGGAGCCCCATCACCCGTTTGCCAACCTCTTGCCGTGCGACAACATCTTCGCCATCGAGAGCGACAGCTACCGCACCAACCCACTGGTGATCCAGGGGCCGGGGGCGGGTCGGGAAGTGACCGCCGCCGCTATACAGTACGATCTGTGGCAGATCTGCGCCAGCCTCTAAGGCAGATTGCAAAGGGAGCAGCACCTCTCCCCCGCGCACAATAAAAAAGCCCGAGTCGATGACTCGGGCTTTTTGCTGAATGCCGCTTCGATTAGGAGAAGCAGGCCTGCAGCACGTAGAAGATCGCGATAGCCAGAATGGCACCGGCAGGCAGGGTGATGATCCAGGAGACCACGATGTTGCGCAGTACCCCCAGATTCAGCGCCGCAATACCGCGCGCCAGACCGACACCCATCACAGCACCGACCAGGGTCTGGGTGGTGGAGATGGGCAGACCGGTACCGGAGGCAATCACTACGGTCGCGGCAGTCGCCAGCTGGGCGGCAAAACCACGGCTCGGGGTCAGGTGAGTGATGCCGGTACCGACCGTCGCCATCACCTTCTCGCCCATGGTCGCCAGACCGATCACGATACCGATACCGCCGAGGGGCAGGATCCACCAGGCAATGGCTGCCTGACTGGAAATCTCGCCACCGGAAGCCACGATAGAGGCCACCGCAGAGAGCGGGCCAATGGCGTTGGCCACATCGTTGGAGCCGTGGGCAAAGGCCATGGCACAGGCGGTGATCACCATCAGGATGCCGAACACCTTCTCCACGTTGGCGAAGTGCATCTTGCTGTCATCCTGCGGGTTGTACTTCTGACCGCGAATGTAGATCCAGCCGGCAAACGCCACTGCGATGGAGATGGCGATGGAGAGCAGAATGCCCTCGCCATCGCTCAGGTGCAGACCGACGTGGGTCAGCCCCTTCTTGATGGTCACCAGACAGATCACCAGCGCAGTCAGGAACATGTAGAACGGCACATAGCGCTTGGCGTTGTTCAGGGGATCATCGGTGTTGAAGATAAGCTTCTGCACGCTGATGAACATGAAGTAGGCGATGACACCTGAGATGGCCGGGGTGATGACCCAGGAGCCGACGATGCCGCCAAACTTGCTCCACTGCACCGCTTCCGGGCCAATGCTCACCACCGCAAAACCGACGATGGCGCCGATGATGGAGTGAGTGGTGGAAACAGGCCAGCCGAAGTAGGAGGCGAGGATCAACCAGGCGCCGGCCGCCAGCAGGGAGGCTATCATGCCGAGCACCAGCAGGTCCGGACTATCGACAAACGCATTGCTGTCGATGATGCCGTTACGGATGGTGGCCGTCACTTCGCCACCGGCCAGATAGGCACCGGCAAATTCGAAGATCATGGCAATGATGATCGCCTGACGGATGGTCAGGGATTTGGTGCCGACCGATGTTCCCATGGCGTTGGCCACGTCATTCGCGCCAATGCCCCAAGCCATCAAAAAGCCGAACAAGGCCGCCACGAGCACCAGAGTGGTGCCGTAATTCGCGATAATGTCCATTAGTAGTGTTTACCCAGTCAGTCGATTACGAACGAGCCAGCATCAGTTCCAGACGGGCGCCTACGCGCTCGGCCTGATCTGCCAGGTCACCTACCCATTCGAGGATCTTGTAAAGGAACATCACATCGATCGGATTGTAATTGTGCTCAACAGCTTGCAGCTGTTGGCGCAGTCCGATCTGCATGGTGTCTGTATCGTCCTCGATCAGATCCAGCTGATGGATCATCTCGGCAACCATTTCCACTTCCCGTCCTTTGAAGCCGGTCTCGAGCAGCTCGTCGAGCTCCCCGATCGCTTTCTCGGCCTGAGCGGTCGCATCAATACAACGTTTGAGGTAAGCCATGAAATCCGTCCGCATTTCGGCGGGGAACTCCATGCGACGACCAAGCATGCGGCCGGAGATATCCTTGGCACGGTTGGCAATCTTGTCTTGCTGGGTCAACAGCTCCAGCAGGTCGGTACGTGCAACCGGTAGGAACAGGCCGCGAGGCAGTTTCAGACGGATTTCACGCTTGAGGGTATCTGCCTCTTTTTCCAGCTGGGCGATCTGCTGCCGGATCTTCTCGGCATCTTCCCAACGGTCTTCGGCAACGGCGTCAAAGAAGGGAACCAACTGCTGGGAGCACTGGTGAACCTTGACGATATGCTTCTGCAGCGGCTTGATGGGGGACTTGGCAAAAAGCCCCAAAATAGTATTTACTGGCATGGCCAAACCTGTGTCGGTGAAAAAACACTCGATACGATTTTATGAGGCGCGCATGGTAACCGAACTGCGCCCTCAATTAAACCGCGAATTAATCTAGTCGTCTCGCGGGCATTATATCCCCGCGACCCGAATCCTGCCCCCCAAAGTTGCCTGCCAGCCCGGAATGACTATGCAAACTGAGATCGAGATAAAGTTTTTTGTCGCCCGCGACATTCAAGCCGAGTTATCCAACCTGCTGAATTCTCTTGAGATTAAAGAATCGTCACAACAGCAGCTCGGCAACGTCTATTTCGATACGCCGACCTTGGCTCTGCGCCAGCTGGAGATGGGACTGCGCATTCGCCGCTGCGATGCCTTTGCCGAACAGACCATCAAATGCCGCGGTCAGGTGGTGGGCGGCCTGCATGCCAGACCCGAGTACAACGCCCCTGTCAGCGGCGATCTGCCGACCCTCTCGGCCTTTCCCGATGAAATTTGGCCGACCCTGACCGAGCGTGACCACATTCAGCAGCAGCTGGTCGCCCAGTTTCGCACCGACTTCCTGCGCCGCCACTGGCTGATCGTCTTCGAGGGGGCCGAGATTGAGCTGGCCTGGGATCAGGGAGAGATAGTCGGCAGTCAGGGCAACACCACCATCAACGAGCTGGAACTGGAGCTCAAATCAGGCGCTACCGCGGCGCTGTTTGCACTGGCCCGGCGCCTTGCCAGGATCGGCGGGCTGCGCCTTGGCGCCCAATCCAAGGCCCAGCGCGGCTATCGACTGGCCGGGCTCGGCAAACCGCTGGCTCTGCAGGCGCTGGTCGAACATGAAGGTATGGATGGTATAACGGGGGTAAGCGAGGGGCTGCGCCACTGGCAGCATCACGAGCAGCTCTGGCTGGAGCATCCTCAGGATAAAGGCATTCAACAGCAGGCACTCGCGGCCCTGTACCAGGGGATCGATCTGGTCGCCCGCAGTGCGGCCGCGCTGCCACAACCAGCGCGCTGGCTACCCGCCCTGACCAACCTGCAAGCCCATCTGCAAGCCCAGTCGGACGAGCATGACGAGTGGCCTGCCGAGCTGGCCGATCTCTTCCCCTATCCGGCGTATGTCGAGTTGCAGCTGGCCATCGCCGCACGGCTGCATCACGCAGCCTGAGCGTGGCCATACCGGTACTAAAGGTCGGAAATAAAGACCGGAAACAAAAGCCGAAAACAAAACGGGTGAGCCTTGGCTCACCCGTTTTGCATTACAGCAGGTTGAGCTGCTGCATGGCGCTGCGAATGCGCTCGCGAGTCGCCTCCGACAGCGGCATCACCGGCAGTCGGCACTCCTCGCTGCAGAAACCGAGCAGGGAAGCGGCATATTTGGCACCGGCCGGGCTCGGCTCGGCAAACATCGCCTGATGGAGCGGAATCAGCTGGTCTTGCAGCTCACGCGCTTCTTGCCACTTGCCAGCCAGCGCCAAACTTTGAACCTCGGCCACCAGCTTGGGCGCCACGTTGGCGGTCACCGAGATACAGCCCTGACCACCGCCGATGTTGTAAGCAACCGCAGTGGCATCCTCACCGGAGAGCCAGGCGAAAGGCTTTTTGATCAGCTGGCGCTCGGTCCAGGGGCGCGCCAAGTCGCCGGTGGCATCTTTCACCCCGGCAATGCGCGGCAACTCGGCCAGACGGGCCAGAGTGGCGGGCTGCACATCGACAATGGCGCGCGGCGGGATGTTGTAGACAATGATCGGCTTGGCGGTGGCGTCGTGGACCGCCTTGAAGTGGTGGTAGAGCCCCTCCTGATTGGGGCGGTTGTAGTAACCGGCCACATGCAGAGTGGCATCAGCCCCCACCCGCTCGGCATGGAGGGTGTACTCGATGGCTTCGACCGGATTGTTGGAGCCCGCTCCGGCAATCACCGGAATACGGCCAGCGACCTGTTTGACCACCAGCTCCACCACCCGGCAGTGCTCGTCGTGGGTCAGGGTCGGACTTTCCCCCGTGGTGCCCACCGGCACAATGCCGTGAGTGCCCTGCTCGATATGCCACTCCACCAGACGCAGCAGCGCCTCTTCATCCAGCTTTCCCTGTCGAAACGGGGTGATCAACGCAACGATTGAACCTTGAAACATGGGATCTCCTTCTCCTAAATGACGCGCATATGGCAATAAAAAACCCCGGTACGATGTGCGCAACCGGGGTTTGAAGCTTCTCAGGGATGAGAGGTTACGCGCGAACGTCGGCAGGCCCGAATTTCAGGCTTTTTTTGTGCTTTCGTTTCAACCCGTTGAACCGCATTTCGTCATCTCTGGTCAAAAAATGGTGTCTGGGCATATTTCGGGAACACGGCATAAATGTCAAGGCGAAAGGGGCTATGTATAATGGCCGCCCAAAATTGCGTGGAGAGACCCGATGAGCAGCCCTATCAGTGCCGTCAGCCAGATGCTGGAACGAAACCAAGCCCTCTTTGTCGGCAAGCGGCTACTTGTCTGTGGCGCGCTGGAGGATGACTACCCCCGCCAGCTGGCGAGCCTGGCCCGGACCCTGACCGTCTTTACCACCGATTACTGCTACTACCGCAGCCAGCAGGCCGCCCTCGGCGAGGCTATCCTGTTCGACCACCAGCTCGGTGGCGCCCCCCGCTTCGATGCCCTGTTGCTGCTGATGCCCAAGGCCAAGGCTGAGGCACAATATCTGCTGGCCATGATGACCCCCTTGCTGGAAGCGGGTGCCGATCTCTTCCTCGCCGGTGAAAACCGCGGCGGCATCAATGGCGCCGACAAGCTGCTGGCCCCCTATGGCGAAAAGCCGATCAAACGTGACTCGGCGCGCCGCTGCTCGCTCTATCATGGCGAGCTGAGCAAACCGGTCGCCCCGTTCGATCTGGATAGCTGGTTTGGCCGCTACCAGTGCAAGGCCGGTGATACCGAGCTGACCGTGCTGGCACTGCCCGGCGTCTTCAGCGCCGCCGAGCTGGATCTCGGCACCCAGATGCTGCTGGCCGCCGTGCCACCGATGACGGGCGAATTGCTCGATTTCGGTTGTGGCGCCGGGGTGATTGGGTCTGTGCTGGCCAAGCGCAATCCGGATCTGCGGGTCAACATGGTGGATATCAGCGCGCTGGCGCTCGAATCGAGCCGCCGCACCCTGGCGATCAACGGTCTGCAGGGCAAGGTCACCGCTTCCGATGTCTATTCGGATATCTCCACCCGTTTCCAGCACATCGTCTCCAACCCGCCATTCCATGCGGGTCTCAAAACCTTCTATGCGGCAACCGAGCAGTTCCTGACCAAGGCGCCGGAATTTTTGCTGCCAAATGGTTCGCTGACCATTGTTGCCAACGCCTTCTTGCGCTACCAGCCTATACTGGAGACACACTTCAAACGGACTGAAGTGATCAGCAGTGATGCCAAATTCAAGGTCTATCTGAGCAAAATGTAAATAAGTGTAAGCCGCACAATAAAACAGCTAGAGAGCGCCATCCGGCATCTGATAAGGTATTAAGCACACGATAAAAACCACCCCTTTAGGGGTGTTTTTATACCGAACATTGAAAACCTTTTCATGTTGTTAATTCAGGGAGAGAAATACGATGGCAGGCATTTTGACCATGATCCTGGCTGGTGGCGAAGGTACTCGCTTGCAGCCTCTGACCACCACCCGCAGCAAGCCTTCCGTCCCCTTCGGTGGCAGCTACCGGCTGATCGACTTTGTCCTCAACAACTTCGTCAACGCCGACTTTCTGCGCATCTATGTACTGACCCAATTCAAATCCCAGTCCCTCTACCTGCACATGAAGAAGGGCTGGAATATCGTCGGCATCACCGACCGCTTTATCGATCCCATCCCGGCCCAGATGCGGATGGGCAAACGCTGGTATGACGGCACCGCCGACGCCATCTACCAGAACCTCGGCTTTATCGAGCGGGCCGAACCGGATCATGTCTGCATCTTCGGCTCCGACCACATCTACAAGATGGATGTGAGCCAGATGGTCACCTTCCACAAGCAGAAGAACGCCGCCATGACAGTCGCCGCCCTGCGCATGCCCATCGAAGAGGCGAGCGCCTTCGGGGTGATCGAGGTCGATACCGAAGGGCGGATGATCGGCTTTCAGGAAAAGCCGAAGCAGCCCAAGCACATTCCCGGCGATCCGGCCCAGGCGCTGGTCTCCATGGGCAACTACATCTTCGAGACCGATGCGCTCTGCCGCGAGTTGAAGCGGGATGCCGCCGAGGAGAACTCCAGCCACGACTTTGGCAAGGATGTGATCCCGAGCCTCTACCCGCGCGCCCCCGTCTATGTCTATGACTACAGCACCAACGTCATCCCCGGCGAGAAACCGCACGTCTACTGGCGGGATGTGGGCACCCTCGACTCTTATTGGCAAGCGCACATGGACTTGGTGGCCGACAATCCCCCCTTCTCCCTCTATAACCGCAAGTGGCCCCTGCACACCCACTATCCGGCGCTGCCGCCTGCTACCTTCATCGACAGCGACGAGTGCAAGGTGAAGATCGCCAACTCGCTGATCTCCGCCGGTTGCTTCATTCAGGGCAGCCAGATCCAGCGCTCCATCCTCGGTTTCCGCTGCAATATCGGCGCGTGCAGCCATATCAGTGAGTCCGTGCTGCTGGGGGATGTGAAGATTGGTGAAGGGTGCTCCATCCGGCGCGCGATCATTGATAAAAATGTTGAAATTGCGCCCGGCACCGTTATCGGTGAAAATCTGGACCACGATAGAGAGCGATTTACCGTATCCGAAGGCGGTATCGTGGTGGTACCTAAGGGAGCAAGAGTTGGCTATTAACCCACTGAAAATCCTGTTTGTTGCCTCGGAGGTTGAGGGGCTGGTCAAGACCGGGGGCCTGGCCGATGTCGCCAGAGCCCTGCCGATGTACCTGGCCCAGAAGGGGCATGATGTCAGGATCATGTTGCCCTTCTACAAGACGATAAAGCGACGGGATGAGGCCAGATTAGTGGCGTCACGCTGGTTGCCAACCCACCCTGGGCTGCCGGATATCGGTTATCGCATCTACCAGATGGAGCTGGATGGCGTCTGCGTCTATCTGCTCGACTGCCCGCAATATTTCGATCGTCCCCAGCTCTACGCCGAGAACAATCAGGCCTATCCGGATAATGGCGAGCGCTTTGCCTTCTTCTCGGCTGCGGCCCTCCATGCCTGCGAGCAGCTTGGCTTTGCCCCGGATATCGCCCACTGCAATGACTGGCACACCGGCCTGCTGCCACTGCTGCTGAAAACCCGCCACGCTCACAACCCCTTCTTCCAGCAGACCCGCAGCGTGATCAGCATTCACAATGCGGCGTTTCAGGGGGTGTTTGGCCGCGAGCAGTTCTGGGCCATGCCCGAGATCGCCGACTACGAACGCCGCATCAACTACGACTACGGCCACGTCAATCTGCTCAAATGCGGGGTGCTCTACGCCGACAAGATCAATGCGGTCAGCCCCAACTATGCCCAGGAGCTGCTGACTCACCTCGGCGCCCACGGCATGGCACATATCTTCCAGCAACGGGCGGCGGATCTCTGCGGCATCCTCAACGGCTGCGACTACAAGGACTGGGATCCTGAGTTCGACGAATTCCTGCCTGCGACCTACAGCATCGACAACATGGCTGGCAAACAGATCTGCAAAGAGAGCCTGCAACAGGAGGCGGGGCTGGCCGTGGCGGACTTGCCCATCTACGGCATGGTTTGCCGCCTGACCGAGCAAAAGGGCGTTCCCCTGCTGCTCCCTGCGTTGGAGAAATTCCTCCACCATCAGGTACAAGTGGTGATCGTCGGCTCTGGCGATCCTGCGCTCGCCACGCAACTGCAAACCATGGCCCGGGATTATCCGGGCAAGCTCGCCTTCATCAACACCTATGACGATCGGCTGGCTCATCTGGTCGAAGCCGGTGCCGACTTCTTCCTGATGCCCTCGCTGTTCGAGCCTTGCGGCCTCAACCAGATGTACAGTCTCGCCTATGGCACCCTGCCACTGGTGCGGGCCGTGGGTGGTCTGAAAGATACCGTGGTGGATTGGGATGCAGATCCCGAGCATGCCACCGGCTTCTGCTTCAACGATCCGACTGCCGCTATCCTGCTCGATACCATGCGTCGCAGCCTGCTCTATTTTCTGCAGGACAAAGAGCGCTTTGCCAAGGTGCAGCGCAATGCCATGAGTACCCGCTTCAACTGGCCTGACTCGGTCACTCAGTATGAACGGATGTATCAGAGCGCATTGGGCCGTTACTGAATGCCAAACGTCAGCTAATTGCTGAAGTTTTGTACCCTTGGCGCCACTTTGGGCGTCAACAGCGAAAAAAGTCCCCTTTGGCTGTTGACGCTCCCCCAAAACTCTATAGAATCCCCCTCCGCAGTGATGCGAAGGTGGCGGAATTGGTAGACGCGCTAGCTTCAGGTGTTAGTGTCCCACGGATGTGAGGGTTCGAGTCCCTCTCTTCGCACCAATACTGCCATGCTGATTCAGCAGCATGTAAATCCAACTAGAAAACCCGAATGTGCGAAGGTGGCGGAATTGGTAGACGCGCTAGCTTCAGGTGTTAGTGCCCCCCGGGTGTGAGGGTTCGAGTCCCTCTCTTCGCACCATGCTTCTCCAGACAGCATGTAAATCAAAACTGGTAACACAATGTGCGAAGGTGGCGGAATTGGTAGACGCGCTAGCTTCAGGTGTTAGTGTCCCACGGATGTGAGGGTTCGAGTCCCTCTCTTCGCACCATGCTTTATCCAGACAGCATGTAAATCCAGACTGGAAACCCGAATGTGCGAAGGTGGCGGAATTGGTAGACGCGCTAGCTTCAGGTGTTAGTGCCCCTCGGGTGTGAGGGTTCGAGTCCCTCTCTTCGCACCATGCTTCTGACATGTAAACACAGAGCAATGCGCTCCAACCGCATTTAAAAACCAGCTGGAGAAAATCAGTGTGCGAAGGTGGCGGAATTGGTAGACGCGCTAGCTTCAGGTGTTAGTGTCCCACGGATGTGAGGGTTCGAGTCCCTCTCTTCGCACCATTCATTACACAAAAGGCCCATCACGAAAGTGATGGGCCTTTTGTTTTTACTCCTTGTTATGGCTATGCTTTTGACGACTCCCCGCTCATCGTCATGCCAAGGAACGCATATGATACTGGATACCGACATTCACAACTTTTACGAACATCTGGTGCTCAAGGAGATTGAGAAACAGGGGCTGCAGCAAAAGCTCAACAGCGATCAGATGGCCGACCTCTGCTGCCTTACCCTCAACCAGCTTCCGGCCCACTATATTCGCCACAATGTCGACATGATCTACTTCCTGACCGACGCCAAGCGCACCGAAATGGAGAAGCTGGTGGTCGAATCGCTCAAGGTGGCACAGCAGAAGATCAAGCAGGCCCCCGTCAAAAGCTCATAACCAGGGCTGCTGCCAGAGCAGGGTAACGATACCGGTCAACCCGGCCACTGGCAGCAAGATCAAGGCGGGCCGCAATCCGGGCTCCAGTATCACCCAGGCAGCCAGCAGAAAACCGGCACTCCAGATGCCGTACTCTTTATCCTGACCCCATGCGAGTACGGCCACCGCCACCAGCAACATCATACCCCGCAATATCCAGCGCATTGTTTTCTCCCCAATCAACAATTGATAATAATTATCATCTTCATCTGCTGGGGATGCAAGTGGCGTCACGGGCAAGCTTCGTATGTGGCCCTTTGTGTCAACAGGCCGCTCAAAAACGGGTTATGAGATCAACTAATTTGTGATTTTTTCAATCAAATGTGCATTTTTGCCAATTTGATGGGGCTTTAACCCGCCGGGTTTGTGGTAGATTGCGGCCTCTTTTTGGGTTGCCTCCTCGGGATCGATGTATCCACAGGACGAGAGGGAGTGACCTTGGCGAGCAAGAGTTTAGGAAGTATCTATGCAAAACCAACAAAACCACATCCGACTACCGGGCATGGCACAGGTGTTTGCCTGTCTGGCCATTTTCCTGGCCCTGGCATTCTCGTTCACCAGCGTGCTCGATCTGCCGATCCAGCTGGCGCTGTTCATCGCCTGGTTCGTCATCATGGGGCTTGGCATCAAACTCGGCCACGATTACAAATCCCTGGAGCAGGCTGCCGTTGACGGCGTTGCCAAGGGGATGGGGGCCATCCTTATCCTGGTCTCCGTCGGTGCTCTGGTCGGCACCTGGATTGCTGGCGGCATAGTCCCCAGCATCATCTACTTCGGCCTCAAGGTGATTCACCCGTCCATCTTCCTGCTGGCAACCTTGATCATCTGCTCCCTGACCTCGCTGGCCACCGGCACTTCCTGGGGCTCTGCCGCCACGGCCGGCATCGCCATGATGGGGATCGGCCACAGCCTCGGCGTGCCTGCGCCGCTGGTAGCCGGTGCCGTGCTCTCCGGCGTCTACTTCGGTGACAAGCTCTCTCCGCTCTCCGACTCAGTAGTGCTGGCTTCGACCATGTCCAACGTCGACGTGGTGGAACACATCAAGGGGATGCTGCCTATCAGCCTGCTCTCCTATGTCATCACCGCCGTGCTGTTCACCGTGGTGGGCATGCAGTATTCGGGTAATGTCAGCCTGGAGCAGGTCAATCTGGTGATGGAGGCTCTCGACAACCAGTTCAACATCACTCCGCTGGCCATAGTGCCGGTGGTGCTGGTGCTGGGCCTGCTGGCAAATCGCAAGCCCGCCTTCCCGGTGATCAGCTTCGGCGCCCTGCTGGGCCTGATCTGGGCCATCGCCTTCCAGGGCATGGATCCGGTCAAGGCAATGCACTCGGCTTATAGTCCGTTTGCCATCACCTCCGGCATCGATTTTATCGACAACATTCTCGGGCGCGGCGGCATGGAGTCCATGCTGGGCTCGGTCGCGGTCATCATCTTCGGTCTCGGGTTTGGCGGCCTGCTGGAGAAGGTCGGTATTCTGGAAGTGATCGCCAGCGCCTTCGAGAAGCGCATCAACAGCGTCGGCAGCCTGACCAGCCACACCATCGGTACCGCGTTTCTGGCCAACGTGTTTGGCTCAGCCATGTATGTGTCGCTGATCCTGACCCCCAAGATCATGGCCAAAAACTACGACCGACTGGGACTGGCGCGCAAGAACCTCTCTCGCAACGCCGAGTTTGGCGGCACCCTCACCTGCGGCATGGTGCCCTGGAGCGACAACGGCATCTTCATGGCCGGGGTACTGGGAGTGGCCACCCTCGACTACCTCCCCTACATGTGGCTGAGCTTCACCTGTATCATTGTGACCATCACCCTCGCCTACATGGGCAAGGCAGTGAACCGGGTCCCGCTGGTCGCGGCGGCAAGCTCCCGCTAAGCCATCCTGCAAACAACAAAGGCGCCATCAAGGCGCCTTTGTTGTTTCAGAGAAATGCTGTTTGATGGAGCGCACTGATCACCACAAACAAAAACAGCCCTCGTTGCCGAGAGCCGTTTCATCAGACCGATAACGCCGATCAGATGGAAAAGCTGGAGCCGCAGCCACAGGTCGTGGTGGCATTGGGGTTGGTCACGGTGAAGCGCGAACCTTCCAGACCCTCGGTGTAATCCACACTGCCGCCTACCAGATATTGCAGGCTCATGGGATCGATCACCATGGTGACGCCATTCTTCTCGACTACGGTGTCCCCGTCGTTGATCTTCTCATCAAAGGTAAAGCCATACTGGAAACCGGAGCAGCCCCCACCCGTGATGTATACCCGCAGCTTCAGCTCGGGATTCTCTTCCTCGGTGATCAGGTTCTTCACCTTGTTGGCCGCCGCATCCGTCATCTGGATGGGCAGCGGGGCTTCTGCTACTGCACTCATTACTGACCTCACAACCATTAGATCCACAAACATGGAAACCGCGAAATTATCCAATACCCGACCATTCAGTTCAAGTATTCACCACGTTTAACCGGCAGCGGGAACCGGAGCAGGCGGCGCGGCGACCAGCGGCTTGATCACCTCGCCCCACTCAACCAGCAGCTCTTGCGCCGGTTGCCTGCCATCCTTGTTGATGGTGACACGGATCCGATCCGGCACAAAGCCTTCCGGCAACTGCCAATTCCCTTCCAGCAGCTGGAAATAACGCAGGGCATAACGCCACTCGCTCACCTTCATTCCGAGATCGCGACCGGTCAGCGTCTTCGGCTTGTCGGCCAGGCTCCCCTCGACCCGGATCTGCACCTGACCACGGAACAGCTCCCGCTTTTTGGCGGGCTGGGTCAGGGCTAGACGGTAGTGGTAGCGACCGGGAATGCTGGTCTCCTGCAGAGTCAGGTTGTCGATCACTACCCCCACCTGTTCGCCGGTGGGGCGCATGATCCGCTCGAAAAAGGCCAGCTGGCGCTTGAGCTCCTGCACCTGCGCCTCCTGACTCTTCAAGGTGGTCTGCAACTGCTCGAAGGCCGCTTTCTGGGTCGCCAACTGGGTATCTTTCACCCCCAATTCGGTCTTGAGCTGGCCGATGGCCTTGCCCTGACGATCCAGCGTCTCCTGCTGTACCACCAACAGACTGCTCTGGGCCAGCTCCTGACGGTTACCGACAAAGTAACCAATGAGCCCGCCAACGGCTAACACGACCAATAACTTCAATAGATTGGACATAGCCCCTCATCCCGTTATCACGCTATTTACGGCAGCGCCTCTCCCTTCACTATACCGCCCTGACCGGGGCCAAAGGCGATAAAGGGAAAAATTAACTGGCCGTGGCACTGCCATCACCCCGCTTTTGACGCGCGGCGAGCCGTAAAGTTCGCTCCAGGATCTGGGAATAGATGGGTCGGCCACCCAGCCACTGGGCAACCAGAGTCGCCCCGACCGTGGTAATCATCATCGGCAGGATCAGCTGATAGTTGTCGGTCATCTCGGTGACCAGCACGATACCGGTGATGGGGGCGCGCACGGTGGCAGCAAACAGCGCCCCCATTCCGGCGATGGCAAAGGCGCCGGGCTCGATGCCAAGCTCCGGAAACGCCGCATGAAACAGATGGCCGAACACCACGCCAAACAGGGTGCCCAATGCCAGGGTCGGCGCAAACACCCCGCCCGGGGCACCGGAGCAGAAGCAGATGAGGGTCGCAACCAACCGCACCGAGAAGATGAGGAACAGGGTCGCCATCGCATACTCATCCCCCATCAGATGAGGAATAAGCTCGGTGCCGCCGCCCGTCACCGAAGGAGCAAACAGCGACAGCACACCGAACGTTCCGGCGACCAGCATGCCAATGGCTACAAAACGGTGGCGCTTGTTCTGATGCAACGCCAGATAGCCATCCTGACAGGCCAGCACCAGCTTGTTGAAGACAAAACCGAGCACCCCGAAGGTGGCTCCCATAAAGAGGAACAGCCAGAGCGCCTTGAGGGCTGGCGCATCGTAGTGAGGCAAGGTGATCACCGCCCCCTGGCCTTTCATGTTCTGCAACATCAAGGTCGCCATGATGGCGGAGATCCCCACCGCCTTGATGGCCAGAAAGGAGTAGCGGAATTGCGGTCGCATCTCCTCCATCACGAACAGGATGCCTGCCAACGGCGCATTGAAGGCTGCCGCCAGACCGCCCGCCGCACCGGCGGCCAACAGGGCATGGCCATGCTCCTTGGGCAGCCGGAAGATATCCGCCACCATCTTGCCGAGGTTGCCGCCGATCTGTACCGAAGGCCCCTCCCGCCCCAGCACCATGCCGGAACTCAGGGTGCAGATGCCGCCGAAGAACTTGACCGGCAACACCCGCCACCACCGAACAGGGCGCAGATCGTCCATCGCCCCCTCGATCTCGGGAATGCCGGAGCCGCCCGCTTCCGGGGCAAAGGTATGAGTGAGGAAGTAACCGACAAATCCCAGCAAGGCGCTGAAGCCAAAGCCAAGCAGACCGAGCTGCCACCAGGGACGGTCTGCCAGCAAGGCGATACGTTGTTCTGCCAGCCAGTGGACACCAGATTCGAACAGACCGCACACCAGTCCGGCCAGGGTGCCGACCAGCGCCGCCAGCAACAGAACCAGCAAGGGCATCTTGTCTTGCCGGATAATGCGGGAAAGCGGCCCCCGCGAAGAGGTATCGGCTTCAGAGGAGAGAGCTTGTTGCGCCATCTTGTTACACCAACTTGGAAAAACCATATCGTCAGCTAGCTGAGATCAGGATCACCCGGCGCGTTGCTCGGCTGCCCAGGGCTGGGGCTTTCTGCTATAGTCGGCCCGTTAAATTTTTGTCACGGGAGCAGACCGAGAGTCCGGGTGGCGAGAGCGCAAAGCATACTCCTGATGCTCCGGCCTGCCGAGTCTCAATCGGCTGCAATCCCTTGTGTGACGACCAAAATCCCATTAAGGATGATCCATGTCAAAATCAGATCAGCTGTTTGAACAGGCCCGCCAGACCATTCCGGGTGGCGTCAACTCACCGGTCCGCGCCTTCAATGGGGTCGGCGGCACGCCCCGCTTCATCGATCACGCCGATGGCGCCTATCTCTATGATGTGGATGGTCATGCCTACGTGGATTACATCGGCTCCTGGGGCCCCATGCTGCTGGGTCACAACCACCCGGCCATCAAGGCCGCCGTCATCAAGGCCGTTGAGAAGGGGCTGAGCTACGGTGCGCCGACCGAGATCGAAGTGCTGATGGCCGAGAAAGTGCGCCAGATCGTCCCCTCTATGGAGCAGGTGCGGATGGTCAACTCCGGCACCGAAGCCACCATGAGCGCCATCCGTCTGGCCCGTGGCTACACTGGCCGCGACAAGATCGTCAAATTCGAGGGCTGCTACCACGGCCACGCCGACTCCCTGCTGGTCAAGGCCGGCTCCGGCGCCCTGACCCTGGGTCAGCCCAATAGCCCGGGCGTTCCGGCCGATTTCGCCAAACACACCTTGACCTGCGTCTTCAACGATCTGGATTCGGTGCGTGAAGCCTTCACCCAGTACGGCAGCGAGATCGCCTGTATCATCGTCGAGCCGGTCGCAGGCAACATGAACTGCATCCCGCCGGTCCCCGGCTTTCTGGAGGGGCTGCGCGCCATCTGTGACGAGTTCGGTGCCCTGCTGATCCTGGACGAGGTGATGACCGGCTTCCGCGTCTCCCTGCGCGGTGCTCAGGGTCACTACAACATCGACCCGGATCTCACCACCCTTGGCAAGATCATCGGTGCCGGCATGCCTGTAGGCGCCTTCGGCGGCAAGAAGAAGGTGATGCAGCACATCGCCCCGACCGGCCCTGTCTATCAGGCGGGGACTCTCTCCGGCAACCCGGTGGCCATGGCTGCCGGTCTCACCATGCTGGATCTGCTGCTGGAGCCGGGCCTCTATGAGCAGCTGAGCGCCAAGACTGCGCGTGTTGCCGAGGGACTGAAAGCGGCCGCCGCCAAACACGGTATCCCGCTCGCCATCAACTATGTGGGCGGCATGTTCGGCTTCTTCTTCACCGACGAGAACGAAATCACCCGCTACGAGCAGGTCACTCGCTGCGATATGGAACGCTTCAAGCGCTTCTACCATCTCATGCTGGAAGAGGGCGTCTATCTGGCGCCGAGCGCCTACGAGGCGGGCTTCCTGTCATTGGCTCATGGCGACAAGGAGATCGAACATACCCTGGCTGCCGCCGAGCGCAGCTTCGCCAAGCTGGCTGGCTAAATCGCCGCTGGTTGTCGCAAAGGGCCCGTCATGGGCCCTTTTCTATTACAGATCCATCACCACACAGGGCGGCAATACGCCCATTTCTGGTGCATTACCCCCTCGTCATCCACCGATTTGTCATCCTCTGGTGCAACTTGCCCTGCCATCCCTGTCATAAAGCAGGCCCACAATTTGCACATTCACCACAAGAGCCCACGTCACCGAGGTCCATATGGCAGAGATGAGCCCCATCGATGTGCTGCGGCGCTATCAGGAGTATCAGGAGGAGTTGACCCCGCTACTGCAGGGGCTGCTCAGCGCCCCCCTTGTCTCGCTCAAGGGGTATCCCTTTGTCGTCAGCATTGACCACTATCAGGGGCCGATGTGCATCCAGCCTGCGGCACCGGCCGCCCATAACCGGCTGTACCTTATCGTCCAGGGGCAAGGACGAGAGATCACCGTCTGTCTGAATCAGCTGATTGGCTGGTTGATGGGGGACAGGGAGCGCCGCAGCGCCATGCCCTGGTTCAAGGCGGTCTATGTGGTGCTCAGCATGGCGCTGTTTTTGATCGTCGCCACCCTGATCTGGCACGGGCTGGAGCAGCTCTACCAGCTATTGTGCGGCGAGCAGCAGAACCAGCTCGGCGCCTTTAGCTCCATCATCTTCCTGACGCTGGCACTGGCGGTGTTCGATCTGGGCAAGACTATTCTGGAAGAGGAGGTACTGCTGCATAAGGATATCTTCCGCCACAGCGCCATTCGCCGCACCATCACCCGCTTTATCGCCGCCATTCTGATCGCGGTCTCCATCGAGGGGCTGTTGCTGCTGTTCAAAGGCTCGCTCGGCCAGAGCGAGCTGCTCTGGCCTGCGGTCGGGGTAATGGGGTGCGCGGTGGGTTTGCTGCTGGCACTTGGCCTCTATGTCTTTCTGGGAGCCAAGGCCGAAGCGGCACTGGTACAGGCTAGCCTGCGCTCTCCACCGTCAGCTGCAC
Organism: Aeromonas sp. R4-2; assembly: GCF_040908295.1. Lineage (NCBI taxonomy): Bacteria > Pseudomonadati > Pseudomonadota > Gammaproteobacteria > Aeromonadales > Aeromonadaceae > Aeromonas > Aeromonas sp. R4-2. Next base: position 219,061 of record NZ_JBFODL010000016.1, read on the forward strand.
AGGGGAGCGACGCGCCGCCCGCCAGGAAGCGTACATGGTCCAGGAGGTATAGATGACGATAAAGGCAACCAGCCACTTCAGCATCTCCATATCCATGGATTTGACCAGCATGGCGGCCAGCATCACACCGATGGGGCCAAAGATGGCTACCGCCAGCACCGCCTTGGCATCGAATGCCCCTTTACGGATAAAGGTGCCTGCGGAGAAAACGCTAAGCACGGCGGTGGAGCCCATCATGATCGGAAACGCCGCCAGCGGATTCATCCCCAGCAGATAAACCAGCGTCATGCAGGGAGCAAACAGGCCAATACCGACATTCATCAGCACTCCGAAGATGAAATTGCCAAGCAGGGCGATCGCCAGCTTGTAGCCGCTGAGCCCCATCGCATCACCGCCTACAGGGAAAAGACCCAGCAGACCGGCAAAGATAAGCCCTGCGACGACCAGCAAGGAGATAGCCATCACCAACCGGATGGTCTGCCGATCAAACGAGGCCACATGGCGAGCGCCCCAGGCCGCGCCCACTGCGGCGGCCATCATCATGCTGATCAGCGTCAGCGGCTCCACCGCTACTGCGCCGACGAAGATCAGCGACTGAGTCACGGTCGGCAGCACGCACTGCCCATTGAGGGTACCCGGCAGCACTCGATCATCGATCAGCTTGAACTGCTTGTAGCAGGCGGTCTTTACCGCAAAGCTGCCCACCCCCAGGGTATCGAGGAAGTTGGCAACCCCACCGATCAATGCCACCGGCCAGAAGGGGGTCGCCTCAAAGGATCCACTCTGCTTCTTCCGCCAGCAGGCTTGCACCAGCATGAAGACAAATACGAGGCCTCCGGCTATAAAAACCAGCCGTAAAATATCAACTAACATAGGGGTTTCTCCTGCAACGGGCGGCGATTCTAAGGCAAGCAGCAGAAAAAATCTTGACCGGAATTAAGCAATGCTCACGACACGCCTCTGCAAGGCGAAATATTTATCAATAGACTCCGAACGACTCTGCTAATACTTGTTACTGAGGCCAACAGGCCGGGTCCTGAGCACGTTGTTATGGTCCTTTCGCGACGACCACTTGTGCCAAAGGACATAATAAAAAAGAGGGCCGGTAGTGATACCGACCCTCTTTCTGTATCTGGCCGGGGCGCTGGGTCCTCGACCATGACAACTACTTATTGAATGCTCTTGCCGGCACGCACGTCCTTGATAAACCCCTTCAGGCTGGCCAGATCACGGGGGGCACCGCGCAGGATCTGATCACCGATGATGAAGGCCGGGGTACCGGAGATACCGAGCGCTTCAGCCAGCGCACGGTTGGTACCGAGGTTCTGGTCAATACTACCATCCTTGATCTTGGCCTCCACCTTGCTCCAGTCAACACCGGCCTCTTCTGCCACCTTCTTGACCTGTGCTTCATCAGCGAGCGGGCCCTGATGGGTATAGAGCTTCTCGTGGAACGCCTGGTACTTGTCAGGCTGACCCAGCTGGACCGCCAGCGCAGCACGGGCTGCGAAGTAGGAGGACTCGCTCAGAATGGGGAACTGCTTGTAGATGTAACGGATATCTTTATCTTCCGCCATCAGCTTCTTGACCAGCGGATGGGCCCGTTTGCAGTAACCGCAGTTGTAATCGAAAAACTCCACAATGGTCAGCGACGCCTTCGGATTCCCCATCTCGGGATCCTGATTGGCATAAAGCTGCTTGGAGTGAGCCTTGATCAGCGCCTTGTCACTCTCGGCCTGCTGGCTCTCCTGCTTGGCACGCAGGGCATTGGACATCTCGACCAGGATCTCGGGGTTCTTGACCAGATAGTCGCGAACGATTTGTTCGACATCGCTTTTGGTCAGCTCGCTTGCATGTACCGGCGTCGCCAGCAGGGTCACACCAGCCAGCGCGCAAAACAGGGCATTTTTAATAGTCATAACGTTATCTTGCAGAGGATATGATAGAGGCCACTATAGTGGTTGAGTCTGTTTTCAAGTCAAGCTATCTGGCCAAAAAAGCGCTTGATACGCTCTGATTGCCACTTTTTCATGTCATTTAGCGCAATTAACCAGCAATCGAACCGGACGGGGATTTACAAGCCGGATCAGCATGGTAATATTCGCCGCACTGCTGCGGAGGGGTGGCAGAGCGGCTGAATGCACCGGTCTTGAAAACCGGCGATGGGCGACCATCCGTGGGTTCAAATCCCACCTCCTCCGCCATTCATACCGAGCCCATGCAACCATGTTGCATGGGCTTTTTATTTGCCTACGACTTGCCACTCCCCCTAGCACTCAGCAAATCACCCTCCTTAATCTTCACTCCTGCAGGCTCAATAACTACCAGAAAATCCCCCATCAACCTCGAACCTCTGCGTTCCTGCGAGCATCCCTTCCCATTTCCTTATTGCCCCAAACAACAACGACCCAACGCAGCGACCACGGCTCCAGCATGTTGGTACCGCCAATAACCCCTCTTCGGAATAATAGAAAAGCAGGGACGATGGGGTTGCGGCTTAAAAAGAGGGAGCAGCTAACTCAGGAAGTAGAGATCCCAAGCAAGAGATCACGACGTATAAGCGATCATAGGATTCACGGGTTATGGCGGCACCAGAGCCACCGAACAAAGCGACAGCGGTTCAGCGAAGAAAGAGTACCAAGCGGAACATCAGGCTATTTGTGGAACCAGAAAACAGCGAAGAGTAACAATAAGAACAGAGGAGAAGAGATCAGATGGGTCAATTATCAGACGAATTACTGAATTTCAGCCAATTAAAAACCCCGCTCATCGAGCGGGGTTCTTAAATTGAGTGCCTGGCAGTGTCCTACTCTCGCATGGCGAATGCCACACTACCATCGGCGCTACCGCGTTTCACTTCTGAGTTCGGCATGGGATCAGGTGGTTCCACGGCGCTATGGCCGCCAGGCAAATTCTTAATCTAGAAAGCTGACGTGAATAACGACTTGGTCATTATCACTGAATTAGTAGTTCGCTTAGGTTTGCTACAAGCCT
>NZ_JBFODL010000017.1:0-106417 GCF_040908295.1 Aeromonas sp. R4-2
TCGCTTTTCTTTCGGCGCCCACTTCACTAGGAAGCTGGCTCATCAGTTCGGCGTGTTCCGCCGTGCTGGTAGGGGCGCATTATAGGGAGCCGCGCCGGGATGACAAGGACTTTTTGCAAAAATGCGTTCGTTTGCTGAAAAAGCGAACTGAACACCCCAAAACAGCCCCTTGGCACCTCTTTTACGCCGCTTTTTTGCTCAACTCTTCGCTTTGTGCCCGGATATAGTTGACCCAGCTGGTTGCCTTCTGCTGCCAGTGATCCTGTTGCTGCAGCTCACGGGCCAGCTCCAGCGCTTGGGCATACTGCTCCTTATTAAGGTGTGCCTGCACCAGCAATGCTTTGGCACGATTGCCTTGCTCGCCTTTCACCGACTTGATGGCAGCGAGCTGGGTCATGGCGGCATCTGTCTTGCCCTGTTGCAGCAGCAGTTCGGCGGCGCGCATGGCGGCTTTGGGCTGACCATGCTGGTTGGCCAACTGTTGCCAGCTATCGACCGCTTGCGACCACTCCCGGGCACCTTCCCACAATTGGGCCAGTAGTTGGCGGTTTTCAGCACTTTGCTTCATCTGTCCCTTGGCCATGGCCGCTTCCAGCAGACGGGCACCACGATAAGGCAGCCCTTGCCAGGCATAGAGGCGGATCAGCTGATTGCGGGCTGACCCATCATCCATCAGTTTTCTGTCGATGGCGGTCTGCAGCAATGCCAACGCCTGATCGCCGCGTTTGGCGGAGAGGTTGAGCGACACCGCCTGCTGCCACCATTTGCTCTCTTTGGGTTCGTGGCTGATCAACTCGGCCGCCTGATCGGCCGCCACGCCATAACGTTGCTGAGCGGTCAGGGCGGAGAGGCGAATGATGGCGGCCTGCTTCTGCCAACCCTTCTTCAACAACTGTTCGCTCTGGCTGGCGGCGTCACCGTACTGCTTGTTGTGGTAATAGAGGCCGGCCAGACGCAGGCGCAGCCCATCGTCTTGTTTGAGTGCCAGTGCCGCCTTGTAGCTGGCGATGGCGCCAGACCAGTTGGATTGCTGGGCCTGAATATCGCCGCGCAGCCGCAATAGCTGGAGCTGTTGCTGCTCGGGCCACTCTTTATAGGCAAGAGCCTGTTCGACATAACGGCTCGCCTGGGCGGTCTGTTGCAGATTGGCCGCCAGCGAGGCTTGCAACTGCGCCAGCCAGGCACGCTCGGCATCGCTATTTGGCTTGAGGCCGGACGCCTTGCTCTGGGCTTGTTGCCACTGACCGGACTGATAGAGCTTCATCACGGGTTCAAGCTGACGGGAGAAGTGAGGGCTGACCTCCATCGCCAGACAGGCTTGGCCGACCAGGGCCAGCAGACAGATCCAGATCCGCAACATAGTTATGACTCCAGTTTGAATTTGAGCGTGATGACTTGCACCAGCTTGTCGGTAGCGCCCGGTCTCGGCTGATAGCGCCACTTGTTGATCGCCTGAATGGCCGCCCGCTCGAACTGACGCTTGGGCTTGGCCTCGACCACTTCCACATCCTGCACGCCACCTTCGGCATTCACGCTAAAGCGCAGGGTGACGAATCCTTCGATCCCTGACTGCTGGGCACGATAGGGGTAGACCGGCTCGATCCGTTGCAGCGGCATCAGCATGTCACCGGCGCCGATACCCGCTCCCTGCTGCTGGCCGTGGTAGTTGCCACTCAATACCGGTGCGGTACTGGTCGCCACGCCGGGGGCATAGACCTGCACCGCGCTGAGGCTGGAAACCAGATCCAGACTCGGCTCAACGGCCGCCAAGGGGGCCGCTGCGGGCATCGGCAGCGGTGTCGAGGCCAATGCGGCGGGAGGCTCTGGCAGAGGCTCGGGTTCCTGCGGCACCGGACGCTCGCGTACCTGCACCTCGGTCACCTCGTTCTGCATATTGATGACGATAGGCTTCTGTTCGCTCGCCACCTTCTCGCCCCGGGGCGGTTCAACCAGCGTGGCCATGAACAGCAGGATGCCCAGACTGAGGGCGATCCCCAGCCCCAGGCTCATCAGCTTGTATTTCATTTCGGCGCCACCGCCACGGCGATATTGGCGATACCCGCCGCCTTGGCCTCATCCATCACCCGCACCACCTTGCCATGGGGCACTCGCTCGTCGGCCTGGATCACCAGACTGGCATCGGGTTGCTCCGCCAGCAGACGGGCGATGGTGGCCTGCACCCGCTCCACATCGATCTGCTTGCGGTCGAGGAAGATCTGACCCTGAGCCCCGATCGCCAGCATGATGCTGGAAGATTTCTGCGCCTTGGCCTGACTGGCCTGGGGTCGGTGTACCTCGAGCCCGGCTTCGCGCACGAAGGAGGTGGTGACAATAAAGAAGATCAGCATGATGAACACGATATCCAGCATGGGGGTCATGTCGATCTGCACTTCGTCACGCTGGCGTTTGGATTGCCGTCTCATTGCATTACCTTCTCTTCTCGCAGGCCGTCCCGGGTCTTGGCCAGCGCACGCTTGGCCTGACTCTCGAGCCGACTGAGTAACAACACGCCGGAGAGCGCCACCACCATGCCTGCCATGGTGGGGATGGTGGCGCGGGAGATCCCGCCCGCCATGCTCTCCGGGTTAAAGCGGTTGGCCGCAGCCAACGCATCGAATACGCCGATCATGCCGGTCACAGTGCCCAGCAGCCCCAGCATGGGACAGAGCACCACCAGGGTGCGGATGAAGATCAGATGACGGTTCAGTTCCAGCTCCGCCTGCGCCAGCCAGCGGCTGCGGATCGCCCGGGCGTGCCAACTGTGGCGCTCGCTGCGGGCCTGCCAGCGGCCGAGCAGCTGTTGCTGCAGCGGACCAAAACCCAGATTGAGGTAGAGCAACCGCTCGATCATCAAAATCCACATCAGCACCAGCAGGGCCAGAATGACCCAGAGCACCGGGCCGCCACGGCCCATGAAGCTCTGCAGCTGTTGCCAGATGTCGAGCATCATGCTGCTCGCTCCATCCCGCCGTTATTGCTCTCGGCGCGCTCGGCCAGAATGCCGGCTACCTGCTGCTCCAGTACATTGGAGAGCTCGGTGAAGCGCGATTGCAGCAGGCTGTGGGCCAGGATCAGGGGAATGGCCGCCACCAGCCCCTGTACCGTGGTGACCAGTGCCATGGAGATGCCGCCCGCCATGATCTTGGGATCGCCGGTACCAAACTGGGTGATGGCCTGGAAGGTGCCGATCATCCCGGTCACGGTACCGAGCAGACCCAGCATGGGGGCGATGGCCGCGATTACCTTGACCATGCCGATGCCGCGCTCCATGCGAGGAGTCTCCTGCAGGATCGCCTCATCAAGACGCAGCTCGAGGGTCTCCATGCTCAGCTCGGGGTGTTTGTCTGCCACCGTCAGCACCCGGCCGAGGGCGTTGTCGGCATAGTACTCACCGCTCTTGAGCTGGCGACGCACCAGCGTGAGTTCGCGGGAGAGGCTCCACAACCGTACAGCCGCAATTCCCAGACCAATAGCAGCCAGCAGCACGATAATGGCGCCAACCTGACCACCTTGTTGTACCTGCTGCCAGAAGGTGGGTGCCTGTGCCAGCATCGCCAGCAGAGTGCCATGAGAAGGATCCAGCGGCAGCGCTTCCCCTTCCTGACCCTGATAAGCCGCAACGGCAGAGAGCACGCTACCGGGCAGACCCAGTACCGGACTCAAGCCTTCGGCGGTCGGTTGCAGGAAGCCTTCGCTCCCCAGCAGGGCAAAACTGCCAACCCGGGTCAGCGACTGCTCGCTGGCAGCCCCCTGGGCATCGAGCACCTTGCCGTTGAACCGGGCAATCCGGCCAGATTCGCGGATCTCCTGCAGCAGAGTGGCGGGCAGCAGGGCGAGGGCGGCGCGATCCGGCACCTGTTTATCCTGTGCCATGATTTTCAGCGGGGCGAGACGCTCCGGGTACTGGCCCTCGACGGCGGATTCGCTCAGCAGCTTGACCGCATCGCTGGCGCCCTGACGGGTGACCGCGAAGATCTCGTTCATATCGCCGGAGGCTTGCTCCCACTGGGCGTTAAGCTCGACCAGCTGCTTCTCGTTGCTGGCGAACTTGCCGGCCAGATCCTTGCTCAGGCGCTGGGCCTCGGCCAGTCTGGCGCGGGCAGTGCCGAGCTCCTTGGCTACGGTCGCCAGATCTTGCTGAGCCTGCTGTTCACGAGCCTGTTCCTGCTGCTGCCACTCATCGGCGACAGCGGCGTTGGTACCGCAGGAGAGGGCAATAAGGAGGGGGAACCACTTCATGGTGACTCTCATGATTGGGCCTCCTGACTACGGCTGACAGAAAGGGGGACATTGAGCAACTGGGGAACTTTCTTGTCGGCGGCCACATCCATCGCCTCGGCGATAGGGGAGAGCCACTGGCTGTCGAGGGCTTGCCACTGCTTCGCCTCGGCAGACCAGCGCCATGCCTGACTGCGATCGGCCGTCATTGCCAGCAGGGAGACCCGGCCCAGCGCCAGCACATCGACCCGACGCGGAGCACCATCCAGCTCCAGCTCGGCGGAATAGCTGTCCATCCGGCTGCCGTACTCGGCTTCAATCTGATAGGCCTGCAGCAGCTGACGGAATTTCTCCGCCTCGCTAACGTCTGCGCGGGCCAGGGTCGCTTTCAACTGTTCAACCCGCGCCAGCCGATCTTCCTTGCGCAGCGGGATGTCGTTTTGCACCAGCTGTTCCAGATCCGCCTGCATCTGCAACATCAGCGGGATCAAGCCCTGACGGGTCTCTTGCACCGCTTCCAGCTGCAGGCTCAATTTACCCAGCTCATTTTGCTGATCGGCCACCAGAGATTGCATGTAGCGGTTGTAGGCTTCGAGGTCGCGCAGTTGCAGCTGGGCATTTTGCAGCTCCAGTCGTGCGGCAACGGCGGCATCGGCGGCTTTTTCCACTCGCTGCTGGGAGGCTTTCCCGGCAGCTATGCTGTTCTTGAGGGCGGGAGCAACCAGCTCATCCCCAATGGCAGCAAAGTGGACTGACAGTGGCAGCAGGGCCACACCCCATAATTTGTTCATTGAAATACATCTTACTAATGATAACTATTATCATTATCTCAAATGCAGGGCGGACTGGCAACGAGAGGATTTTCTTGGCCTTTATGCACAAAAACAGGATAATTTTTAAGCACGCACGGAATAAGTGGCGCCAATAGCCACCGCACAAATATAAATAACGATAAAAAATCTTTTCGATCAGTGTGATAGAGATCGAAAAAGGAGAAAGTAATGCTCAACGATGCGATCTGGGAACATATCGACAAGTTCACCAAGGCAACAAAAACCAGTGATATCCAGCAACTGCTGGAGCGCTTCAGTCATCAAATGGGCTTTGATTACTTTCGGCTGCTGATTATTTTCCCCATCAGCATGCAAAAATCCCACGTGGCACTGTTCAACAACTGTCCGACCACCTGGTTTGACGCCTATAGCGAAAACCAGTATCTGACCCAGGATCCAGTGGTCTATCTGGGGCTGAAACAGACCCAGCCGATCTTCTGGAACAAGCTCGACTGCGACTCGCCCTGGCTGCCCAGCGCCAGCCGCGACGTGATGAACCTGGCCGCCGATTTCGGGGTACGCAATGGCGTCTCCTTTCCGCTGCACACCCCGCAGGGGGAGCACGGCATCCTCTCTTTCATCACCAAGGACAAATCCAACTCCGACCTGATGTTTGAAAATGTTCCGCTGCTGTCGTTCTGCGCCAGCTACATCTTCAACTCCGCACTGCAACTGATCAAAAGCAGACCGGATATGATGAAATACCTGACCGAACTGTCGGATCGGGAGAAGGAGTGCCTGTTCTGGGCCAGCGAGGGCAAGACCTCCTGGGAGATCGCCACCATCCTCGGCATCAGTGAGCGGACGGTCAACTTTCACCTGACCCAGGTGACCAACAAGACCGACTCGAAGAACCGCAGTCAGGCCATCGCCAAGGGGATCACCAGCGGCATCATAGTGCCCTCCCTCGACGAGGTGACCATCACCAACCTGCGGCTGTCGTAACCCCTCAGCCGAAACAAAAAGAGCCGCAATTGCGGCTCTTTTTCATTTGAGAGAGTGACTTACTCGACGGTCACCGATTTTGCCAGGTTGCGCGGCTGATCCACGTCGGTGCCCTTGATGAGGGCGACGTGGTAGGAGAGCAGCTGCAGCGGTACGGTATAGACGATGGGGGCGATTACCTCTTCCACATGGTTGAGGTTCATGACCCGCATGGTCTCGTCGCTCTTGAAGCCGGTATCAGCATCGGCGAACACGTAGAGGATACCGCCACGGGCGCGCACCTCTTCCACGTTGGACTTGAGCTTCTCCAGCAGATCGTTGTTCGGCGCCACCACAATGATGGGCATCTCGGCATCGATCAGCGCCAGCGGGCCGTGCTTCAGTTCGCCAGCGGCATAGGCTTCGGCGTGGATGTAGGAGATCTCTTTAAGCTTGAGCGCCCCTTCCATGGCGATGGGGTACTGGCTGCCACGGCCGAGGAACAGGCTGTGCTGCTTGTCGGCAAACTCTTCGGCCAGGGTTTCGATATCCTTGGCCAGTGCCAGGCTCTCTTTAATACGCAGCGGCAGGGCTTGCAGCGCCTTGACCAGTTCGGCTTCGGCGGCGGCGCTCAGGTGGCCACGGCAGTGACCGACCGAGGCCACCAGCATCAGCAGGCCAGCCAGCTGGGTGGTGAATGCCTTGGTGGAGGCCACACCAATTTCTGCCCCCGCGCGGGTCATAAAGGCCAGATCCGATTCACGCACCAGCGAGGAGCCCGGCACGTTGCAGATAGCCAGCGAGCTCATGTAGCCGGATTCCTTGGCCAGACGCAGCGCCGCCAGGGTATCGGCAGTCTCGCCGCTCTGGGAGAGGGTCACCAGCAGGCTGTTGGGGCGCACTACCGATTTGCGATAGCGGAACTCGGAGGCGATCTCCACATCGCAGGAGACGCCAGCGATCTCTTCGAACCAGTAGCGAGCCACCATGCCGGAGTGATAGGAGGTGCCGCAGGCGACGATCTGCACGTGCTCGACCTTGTCAAAGATGGCGCGAGCGCCGTTGCCGAACGATTCGACCACCACGTGATCGCTGCCCAGACGCCCTTCCAGGGTGTTGGTGATCGCTTTGGGTTGCTCGTGGATCTCTTTGAGCATGTAGTGACGGTATTCACCCTTGTCACCGGCATCGTGGGAGAGTTCGGACTCCTGCTCTTCACGCACCACGGCGTTACCGTTGGTATCGAAGATATGCACATCGCGACGGGTCACTTCGGCCACATCACCCTCTTCCAGGAAGATGAAGCGACGGGTCACCGGCAGCAGCGCCATCTGGTCGGAGGCGATAAAGTTCTCGCCGATACCACGGCCGATCACCAGCGGTGAACCGGAGCGGGCCACCACCACGCGGCTGTCGTCGCGGCTGTCCATCACCACGGTACCGTAGGCACCGCGCAGCTGCTTCACCGCAGTTTGCATGGCGGCCAGCAGGCTGCCGGCGCTCTTCAGCTCGTGATGGACCAGATGGGCAATCACCTCGGTATCGGTGTCGGAGCTGAACACATAGCCTAGCGCCTTCAACTCTTCCCGCAGCTCTTCGTGGTTCTCGATGATGCCGTTGTGCACCACCACGATATGCTCGGAGACGTGGGGGTGGGCGTTGCGCTCGGAGGGCTCGCCGTGAGTGGCCCAGCGGGTATGGGCGATGCCGGTACCACCGTGGACGGACTGCTCGTCGAGCGCCTTGGCCAGCTCGGCCACCTTGCCCAGACGGCGAACCCGCTGCAACGGCTGGTTGGCGCTGAACACGGCCACACCGGCTGAGTCATAACCGCGGTACTCCAGACGGCGCAGGCCCTCTACCAGAATTTCAGCCACATCACGTTGGGCGACAGCCCCGACGATGCCACACATACACTTCTCCTTGAGATGCAAATCGTAAAGTCAGTTGGATGGTTCAGAGCTCGATGTCAGCAAGTGACCGGGGCGCAGATAAGCGTCACCCCCTGGGCTTGAATCTGTTCTCTGGCCTCGCTGGCCAGCCCCTCGTCGGTCACCAGGGTATGGATGCTCGACCAGGGAAGTTCGAGATTGGGGATCTTGCGGCCGATCTTTTCCGATTCGACCATCACAATGACCTCCCGCGATACCTCGGCCATGACCCGCGACAGGCCCACCAGCTCGTTGAAGGTGGTGGTGCCACGTTCCGGGTCGATACCGTCGGCACCGATAAAGAGCTGGTCGAAGTCGTAGGAGCGCAGCACCTGTTCCGCCACCTGCCCCTGGAAGGATTCGGAGTGAGGGTCCCAAGTGCCACCGGTCATTAACAGGGTAGGCTCATTTTCCAGCTCGCGCAGGGCACCGGCCACATTGAGGGAGTTGGTCATCACGATGAGGCCGCGCTTGTTGCCCAGCATGGGGATCATGGCGCTGGTGGTGCTGCCGCTGTCGATGATGACGCGGTTGTGATCACGCAGCCGCTCGGCCGCCGCACGGGCAATGGCTAACTTTCGGTTCGAAACTTGTTCAGGGTTGATCTCGACCACCATCTCGCTCGGCAAGGGGACGGCGCCACCGTAACGACGCAGCAGCAGACCGCCGGTCTCCAGTACCGCCAGATCTTTACGGATAGTCACTTCAGAGGTAGAAAAGTGTTTGGCGAGGGCGTCGACGCTCACTTCACCCTGCTCTTGTACCAGGGTCACTATGGTGTGTCGGCGTTGTTGAGTATTACGTTTGGTCATTTTTAAGTTTCGATTCGAAAGAACATCGAAATATTAGCCCCTTTTTCGGAAAAATAAAACAGCAAATAGGATCCGATTTGGTTCGATGCCAGAATGGGGTGCCAATTTGCGACGAGGATGCCATGCAAAAGAGAGTCATCTGGCTGGTGGAGGATGAGGCCAGCATCGCCGACACCCTGATTTACGCCCTGCAGACCGACGGGTTCGAGGTGGAGTGGTTCATGCTGGGCCAGCAGTTGCTGACACGACTGGAACAGACGCGACCCGACTTCCTGATCCTCGATGTGGGGCTGCCCGACATCAGCGGCTTCGAACTCTGCAAGCAGGTGAGGGCGCTGACCGATATCCCCCTGATGTTCCTCACCGCCCGCAGCGAGGAGATAGACCGACTGATCGGGCTGGAGATCGGTGCCGACGACTATGTGGCCAAACCCTTCTCGCCACGGGAAGTGTGTGCCCGGGTGCGGGTCATCCTGCGCCGCAGCCAGCCCGTCGCCCCCCAGCCCAGCGCCCTGCTGGTGCTGGATGAGGAGCGGGCCCGCATTCACTTTCGCGGTCAGCCGCTGGCCCTCACCCGTTACGAATATCTGCTGCTCAAGACCCTGATGCAGGCGCCGGGCCGGGTCTACTCCCGCCAGCAGCTGATGGATCTGGTGTGGCAGGATGCGGAGGAGAGTCTGGATCGCACCGTAGATACCCATATCAAGACCATCCGCGCCAAGCTGCGCGAACATGATCCCGAGGCCAACCTGATCCTCACCCACCGCGGGCTGGGCTACAGCCTGGAGCTGGCATGAGACTCGGGTTGCAACTGCTGTACGGCCTGCTGCTGATCTTCGCGCTGGCCGCCTGGTTCGTGCTGGAGATCTTCGTCGAGGAGATAAAACCCGGGGTGCGTAGCGCCACCGAGGATACTCTGGTGGATATGACCCAGCTGCTGGCACCGCTGGCGCTCGATGATCTGAAAGAGGGCAATATGATGAACGGGCGGTTGGCCAGCGCCTTCGCCCGCCTCAACCAGAATCCCATCAATGCGATGATCGACGGCCACCTCAAGCAGCAGGCGGAGTACCGCATCTATGTCACTGACCAGAAGGGCATGGTGATTTACGACTCCGACGGCACGGATCTGGGCAAGGATTATTCCCGCTGGAACGATGTCTACCGCACCCTGCGCGGCCAATATGGCGCCCGCAGCACCCGCACCGATCCCGACGATGCCGCCAGCTCGACCATGTATGTGGCGGCACCGCTGCGAGAAGGGGCCGAGATCATCGGCTCCCTCACCGTCGCCAAACCCAATCGCACCCTGATGCCAGCCATCGAGCGGGGGGAACAGGAGCTGCTGCGGGCCGGCGGCCAGATGCTGCTCATCTCGCTGCTGATCGGCAGCCTGCTAGTGTGGTGGCTCAACCGCGCCATCGGCAAGCTGGTGCACTATGCCGACTCGGTCAGCAAGGGGGAGGCGGCACCGCTGCCGCAGTTGCACACCGTCGAGCTGGATCGGCTCGGCCACTCGCTGGAGACCATGCGCCACCAGCTCGATGGCAAAAGCTACATCGAAGCCTATGTTCACAGCCTGACCCACGAGCTGAAGAGCCCGCTGGCCGCCATTCGCGGGGCAGGGGAGATTTTGGCCGAAACGCCGCCCCCCGAAGTTGCCAAACGGTTTATCGGCAACATCAATCTGGAAACCGCGCGCATGCAGCAGCTGATCGAGCGAATGCTGCAACTGGCGCGGCTGGAGTCGGGGCAGGGGCTGGATCGCCAGTCGGTGGAGCCAGCGAAACTGGGCAAGCGCACCCTCGACGCCCGCCAGATCATCGCCCTGCGCCGTCAGGTGGTGCTGGTAGCCGAGCTGGCCAGCGCGCCGAAACAGAAGTGGGATCCGCTGTTGGTGGAGCAGGCCATCGGCAACCTGTTGGATAACGCCATCGACTTCTCTCCCGCCAACGGGCAAGTCACCCTGAGCGGCAGCCAGCAGGAGGAGGGCTACTGTTTTCGGGTCACCGACTGCGGCCCCGGCATTCCCGACTACGCCCTGCCGCGCATCTTCGAGCGCTTCTACTCCCTGCCGCGCCCGGACAAGGGCAAGAGCAGTGGTCTGGGGCTCAGCTTCGCCCATGAGGTAGCCCACCAGCATGGCGGTCGTCTGACCCTGAGCAACCGGCCAGAGGGAGGCGCGCTGGCGGAACTCTGGCTGCCATTCACCTAGTCCCCCTGCAACTTCACATTCCCCACACAAAGCGGCATTAGACTGCCGCTTTCTCTCATCCATTTGCTCAAGGAAATGCTATGTCCCGCCTGCTTCTCTCCAGCCTGCTGGCTGCCGGTTTGCTCGCAGCCCTGCCTGCCTCCGCCGCCAGCGGCTGCTTTCTCTATGCTGACGGCAACGGCCAGACCCTCTCCAGCGAAGGAGACTGCTCCAGCCAGCTGCCGCCCGCGTCCACCTTCAAGATCCCGCTGGCGCTGATGGGTTACGATAGCGGCTATCTGGTGGATGAAGAGCATCCGGCACTACCTTACAAACCGAGCTATGACGGCTGGCTGCCCGCCTGGCGCGAAACCACTACCCCGCGCCGCTGGGAAACCTACTCGGTGGTCTGGTTCTCCCAGCAGATCACCGAATGGCTGGGGATGGAGCGCTTCCAGCAATATGTCGACCGCTTCGACTACGGCAATCGGGATCTCTCCGGCAATCCGGGCAAACATGACGGCCTGACCCAGGCCTGGCTCAGCTCCAGCCTCGCCATCAGTCCGGAGGAGCAGGCCCGCTTCCTCGGCAAGATGCTCAGCGGCAAGCTGCCGGTCTCGGCGCAGACCCTGCAGTACACCGCCAATATCCTCAAGGTGAGCGAGATCGACGGCTGGCAGATCCACGGCAAAACCGGCATGGGCTACCTGAAGAAGCTGGATGGCAGCCTCAACCGCGATCAGCAGATCGGCTGGTTCGTCGGCTGGGCCAGCAAACCGGGCAAACAGCTGATCTTCGTCCATACCGTGGTGCAAAAGCCCGGCAAGCAGTTCGCCTCCCTCAAAGCGAAAGAAGAGGTGCTGGCCGCCCTGCCCGCGCAACTCAAGAAACTCTGATCCCCACATAACCTGACGACAGGGCTGGAGGCCAAAGCTTCGCAGCCCACTCCGATCATCAGGGTCAGCCCGCCGACACTGGGCTGACCGCCATCCGCACAAGAGACAAAAATGAAATTATTCCTGTGGCTGCTCTGGCTTCCGGCCAGCATGGCGCTTGCTGCCTGTGATCTCTCCGACCGCCTGACGCGGCAGGGAGAAGTCATCCATGATCGGCTCAACCAGCTAGAATGGCAGGCGTGCAGCCTCGGCAGCCAGTGGCTGGAGGGGAAAGGGTGCGTGGGCACACCGGTCCTGCTGACGCTGCTTGAAGCCAAGGATGAAGCAGCCCGCCTTGGCGAGGGGTGGCGACTCCCCACCATCGAGGAGCTCTTCACCCTGCTCGACGAAAATTGCCGGGCGCCGATGACAGACCCGCGCTTCTTCTCCGATATCCATGACAACGGGGAAAATTCAGCCCCCTACTGGACCTCCAGCTCCATTGAGGAGATGCCGGAACTGGTCTATTACATCGACTTTATGCACGGACTCATCGACGGCCACACCGATCGTTTCGCACAAGCCGCCCGGTTGGTGCGCTCCCGCCCCTGAACAATCCCGCGGCGCCTGATGGCGCCGTTTTGCAGCAGTTCACCGCCACTTCACACAAGCCCATCACCACTTCACGCCGGACTGACAGACTCACTCCATCCAACAAGGAGACGTGTCATGGTCAAACAGATATTCACCCACAAGATATTTCTGCTGCTGTTGCTCAGCCTGCTGTTGATGGTGCCGGTGCAATCCATCATGGAGCTCAACCGGGAGCGGCAGATTTACCGCAATCAGGCCATTCACAGCATCATGGCCAGCAGCAGCGGCCCGCAACGACTGATGGGGCCCATTATCGTACAGCCCTATACCCGTTCGGTGACGGTCGAGCAGGAGGGCAAGCGCTTCGTCCGTCAGGAGCAGATCTACCGCTACCTGCTGCCGGAGCAGTTGGATATCAAGGCCAACATGGAGGTCACCCCGCGCAAGCTGGGCATCTATCAGGCGCAGGTCTACCAGACCCGCCTCACCCTATCCGGCCGCCTGCCCACCCGGCAGAGTTTGCTGAATGACGCGACCTCACCGCTCGGTGAAACGGCCGAGCTGGTGGCGGGCAAACCCTACCTGAGCCTGGTGCTCTCCGATGCCCGCGGTATCAACAGCGTCCCCGAACTGCAACTCGGCACACAGCGGATTCCGTTTGCCCCCGGCGCCCGTCTCGGTGACGCGCTGGCCGGTATCCATGCCCCGCTCGACAGCCTGCCCCAACAGGATGGCACCTTTCATCTGGAGCTCAATCTGCAGGGGATGAACGCCCTCGACATAGTGCCGCTGGGCAAGGAGAGCACCCTGCAGCTGGCGGGCAACTGGCCCCATCCCAACTTTATCGGTGACTTTCTGCCGGGTAGTCGCACCCTGAGCCCACAAGGGTTTGAGGCCAACTGGCAAACCAGTTGGTTCGCCAGCGACATGGAGACCCGCTTCAACCGGATGATGAACGGGGGCGATAGCCATCTCTCCACCTTCAGCGTCAGTCTGGTGCAGCCGGTGGATCACTATCAACTCAATGAGAGGGCGGCCAAATATGCCCTGCTGTTTATCGGCCTCACCTTTATCAGCTTCTTTATGTTCGAGCTGCTCAAGGGGCTGCGGGTTCACCCGATCCAGTACGCGCTGGTAGGCATGGGGCTGGCTATCTTCTATCTGGTGCTGCTGGCCCTGACCGAGCACCTCGGCTTTGGCTGGGCCTATCTGGTAGCCGCGCTGGCCAGCGTGCTGCTCAACGGCTTCTACCTCAGTCATGTGCTGGGTGGCCCGAAGCAGGGGATCGGCTTTGCTGCGCTGCTCGGGCTGGTCTATGCCATCCTCTACAGCCTGCTGCAGGCCGAAGAGATAGCCCTGCTGCTCGGGGCACTGCTGTTGTTCGCAACCCTGGCGCTGATCATGATGCTGACCCGCAAGCTCGACTGGTATCAGGTGATGGACTACAGCGCACCCGCGACCACATGGGCAGCCCCCCAGTCATCGACCAGTGACCCCAGCCATCAGTCATAAGCCCAAAAAAACCGGCGCCATCAGGCGCCGGTTCTATTTTATTGATCGGGCATCACTTCTTCTTGACCGGACGAGCCCAGTTTTTAATGTGACGCTGGGGCACCCGGGTGATCACCAGCTCGTT
The DNA here is from genome assembly GCF_040908295.1 of Aeromonas sp. R4-2. NCBI lineage: Bacteria > Pseudomonadati > Pseudomonadota > Gammaproteobacteria > Aeromonadales > Aeromonadaceae > Aeromonas > Aeromonas sp. R4-2. The sequence goes on from NZ_JBFODL010000017.1 coordinate 14,018, forward strand.
CTCGGCCACATCCTTGGTGATGGTAGAACCCGCCCCCAGAGTCGCCCCCTTGCCGATACGAACAGGCGCTACCAGCTGGGTATCAGAACCGACGAATACATCATCCTCGATGATAGTCTGGAATTTGTTGACCCCGTCGTAGTTGCAGGTGATGGTACCGGCACCGATATTCACCCCAGCTCCGATCTCGGCATCACCCAGATAGGTCAAATGACCGCACTTGGAACCGACACCAAGACGGGCCTTCTTCATCTCGACGAAGTTGCCGACGTGGGCATCCTGCTCCAGCACGGCACCCGGGCGCAGACGGGCAAACGGGCCGACCGAGCACTGATCCGCCACCTGAGCCCCTTCAACGATGGAGTAGGGCTTCACTTCGGTGTGATCGCCAATGACGCAATCCTTCAGCACGGCACCGGCACCGATACGGACGTGGTTACCGAGGGTTACCTTGCCTTCGATGATGACGTTGACGTCGATCACCACCTCTTCACCAATCTCGAGGGTTCCGCGCAGATCGAAGCGGGCCGGATCAATCAGTGTGGCTCCGGCGATCATCAGCTTCTCGGCCTGCATCTGCTGGTAACTGCGCTCAAGGGCAGCCAGCTGGACCCGGTTGTTGGCCCCTTCCACCTCGGCGGCGCGCTCCGGATGGACCGCAGCAATCGGGCAGCCATCGGCGTGCGCCATGGCGATCACGTCGGTCAGGTAGAACTCACCCTGGGCATTTTTGTTGTCCAAGCGGGAGAGCCAGCTGCGCAGTTGACCGCCGTTGGCCACCAGCACGCCGGTGTTCACCTCACGAATAGCCAGCTGTTCGGCATTAGCATCCTTCTGCTCGACGATGCCGACCACCTGACCGTTTTCACGGACGATACGGCCATAACCGGTGGGGTTGTCGAGCACCACAGTCAGCAGTGCCATCCCGTTTTCAGCCTTGGCAGCCAGCAGTCGCTGCAGGGTCTCTGGCTGGATCAGCGGGGTATCGCCGTAGAGCACCAGCACATCGTCTTCATCCTTCCAGAACGGGATGGCCTGGGCGACGGCATGACCGGTCCCCAGCTGCTGCGCCTGCAGCACCCAGTTCACATCGGCCGCCACGATCCGCTCTTTCAGCAGCTCGGCACCGTGGCCATAAACCAGATGCAGCTGCTCGGCACCGACCTGACGGGCAGTATCGATCACATGGGAAACCATGGGTTTGTTGGCTACCGGGTGGAGTACCTTGGGCAGGGAAGAGCGCATGCGGGTACCTTTACCCGCCGCCAGGATCACGACGTTGAGGGACATAAATTGACCTTTGGAACATGAGGAAATACTCGGCGGAGTCTATCCAACGGGTAAAAAAAAAGCGACCCGAAGGTCGCTTTTTACATCACCGTTATTAGCGGTAATTCTTTTTGACGATATCGATGACTCGCAGTTGAGCCATCGCCTTGGCCAGCTCGGTGGCGGCCTGGGCGTAGTCGATATCACCATGGGAGCTGTGGATCCGCTCTTCGGCTGCGCGCTTGGCTTCCTGGGCTTTCGCCTCATCCAAGTCGTCAGCACGAATCGCGGTGTCCGCCAGCACGGTCACGGATTCAGGTTGTACTTCCAGCATACCGCCGGAGATGTACAGCACCTCTTCAGTTCCGTTCTGCTTCACCAAGCGGACCAAGCCCGGCTTGATGGCAGTCAGCAACGGAGCATGACCGTGGCGGAGACCCAACTCACCTTCGGAGCCTGATACCTGAGCGGATTGCACGCGACCGGAAAACAGTTTTCCTTCGGCGCTCACCACGTCCAGGTGAAAGGAGATCATCTCTGCCATGGGCCCTCCTGTCGAGGCTTACAGTTTCTTGGATTTCTCGACGACTTCGTCGATACCGCCAACCATGTAGAACGCCTGCTCGGGCAGATCGTCATACTCGCCTTTCAGGATGCCCTGGAAACCACGGATGGTCTCTTTCAGCGGCACGTATTTACCCGGAGAACCGGTAAACACTTCTGCTACGAAGAACGGCTGGGACAGGAAACGCTCGATCTTACGGGCACGGGCTACGGTCAGTTTGTCTTCTTCTGACAGTTCATCCATACCCAGGATGGCGATGATGTCCTTCAGCTCTTTGTAGCGCTGCAGTACGGTCTGAACGCCACGAGCGGTCTCGTAGTGTTCTTTGCCAACCACCAGCGGATCCAGCTGACGAGAGGTAGAGTCCAGCGGGTCAACGGCCGGGTAGATACCCAGTGCCGCGATTTGACGGGACAGTACGACGGTCGCATCCAGGTGGGCGAAGGTGGTCGCCGGAGACGGGTCAGTCAAGTCATCCGCAGGCACGTAAACGGCCTGTACGGAGGTGATGGAACCGGTCTTGGTGGAGGTGATACGTTCTTGCAGAACACCCATCTCCTCGGCCAGGGTCGGCTGGTAACCTACTGCGGAAGGCATACGGCCCAGCAGTGCGGATACTTCAGTACCGGCCAGGGTGTAACGGTAGATGTTGTCCACGAAGAACAGCACGTCACGACCCTCGTCACGGAACTTCTCGGCCATGGTCAGGCCGGTCAGCGCAACGCGCAGACGGTTTCCGGGCGGCTCGTTCATCTGACCGTAAACCAGAGATACTTTGTCCAGTACGTTGGACTCCATCATCTCGTGGTAGAAGTCGTTACCCTCACGGGTACGCTCACCTACACCGGCGAACACAGAGTAACCACTGTGCTCGATCGCGATGTTACGGATCAGCTCCATCATGTTTACGGTTTTGCCTACACCGGCACCACCGAACAGACCAACCTTACCACCCTTGGCGAACGGGCATACCAGGTCGATAACCTTGATGCCGGTCTCCAGCAGATCGTTGCTGTTGGACTGATCTTCGTAGCTGGGGGCAGCGCGGTGGATAGACCAGCACTCTTCTTCACCGATCGGACCTTTTTCGTCGATTGGCTCACCCAGTACGTTCATGATCCGACCCAGAGTCGCAGTACCGACCGGAACCTGGATGGATTTACCGCTATTCACTACTTCCAACCCACGACGCAGACCGTCGGAGGAGCCCATGGTGATGCAACGAACGACGCCGCCACCGATCTGTTGCTGAACTTCCAGCACCAGACCCTGGCCTTGACCTTCGCTAACGACCTTCAGTGCATCGTACACCTGGGGCACGGCATTCTGCGGGAACTCGATGTCCACCACAGCGCCGATGATTTGGACGATGAAACCGTTACTCATGTCAAATCCTCTAAACCTTTGATAACCCTTGCCTTACACCGCAGCAGCACCGGATACGATCTCTGTCAGCTCCTGGGTAATACTGGCCTGACGGGCCTTGTTGTATACCAGTTGCAGATCGTTAATCAGGTTACCGGCGTTGTCAGTCGCGGCTTGCATGGCAACCATTCGGGCTGCCTGTTCACTTGCCAAGTTTTCCACTACACCCTGGTAAACCTGAGATTCGACGTAGCGAACCAGCAGGGTATCCAGCAGCTTCTTGGGATCCGGCTCATAGAGGTAATCCCAGTGGTGTTTCTTGGCGAGCTTGCTGTCTTCAGTTACGGGCAAAGGCAGCAGTTGATCGACCCGTGGTTGCTGCACCATGGTGTTGACGAACTTGTTGTACACCAGATACAGCTTGTCAATCTCACCGTTGTCGTAAGCCTTCAGCATGACCTTGACTGAACCAATCAGGTCATTGACGCTCGGACTATCGCCCAGTCCTGCGACATGAGCTTTAACCTTGGCGCCGTGCCGTTCAAAGAAGTTGGAGGCCTTGTTACCGATCAGTGCCAGGTCAACCTTGGCACCTTTCGCGCTCCATTGCTTCATATCATTGAGGGCAGCCTTGAACAGGTTGATGTTCAGACCACCACACAGGCCACGGTCGGTGGAGACGACGATGTAACCCACTCGCTTGACCTCACGTTCGATGAGGTAGGGGTGCTTGTATTCCAAGTTCCCCTGAGCGATATGGCCGATCACCTTGCGCATGGTTTCAGCGTACGGACGGCTGGCAGACATGCGTTCCTGCGCACGGCGCATTTTGCTTGCTGCCACCATTTCCATAGCGCCGGTGATCTTCTGAGTGTTTTTCACACTCCCGATCTTGTTACGTATCTCTTTTGCGCCGGCCATCTCTTACTCTCCATCAAGTGGCAGCTCACGCTGCCACACACGCTTACCAGGTCTGGGTTGCTTTGAAGCTATCCAGCAACGCAGTCAGCTTGCCAACGATCGCGTCGTTGTAGTCGGCTTTGGCATTGATTTCAGCCATCAGCTCGGCATGCTGGGTATTGGCGTAAGAGAGCAGAGCGGCTTCGAAGTCGACGATCTTGTTCAGCTCGACATCGGAGAGATAGCCTTTCTCGGCGGCGAACAGCACCAGAGACTGGTGAGCCACGCTCAGCGGAGAGTACTGCTTCTGCTTCATCAGCTCGGTCACTTTCACACCGTGATCCAGCTGCTTGCGAGTCGCTTCGTCCAGATCGGAAGAGAACTGGGCGAATGCCGCCAGTTCGCGATACTGGGCCAGCGCGGTACGGATACCACCGGACAGCTTCTTGACGATCTTGGTCTGAGCAGCACCACCTACACGGGATACGGAGATACCCGGGTCAACCGCCGGACGAATACCGGAGTTGAACAGCTGTGAAGTCAGGAAGATCTGACCATCGGTGATGGAGATCACGTTGGTCGGAACGAACGCAGATACGTCACCCGCCTGGGTTTCGATGATCGGCAGCGCGGTCAGAGAGCCGGTCTTGCCTTTCACTTCACCCTTGGTGAACTTCTCTACGTACTCGGCGTTAACGCGAGCAGCACGCTCCAGCAGACGGGAGTGCAGATAGAAAACGTCACCCGGGTAAGCTTCACGTCCTGGCGGACGGCGCAGCAGCAGGGAGATCTGGCGATAAGCTACGGCCTGCTTGGACAGGTCATCATAGATGATCAGCGCGTCTTCACCGCGGTCACGGAAGTACTCACCCATGGAGCAACCGGCATACGGAGCCAGGTACTGCAGAGCAGCCGCTTCGGAGGCAGAGGCAACAACCACGATGGTGTTGGCCAGGGCGCCGTGCTCTTCCAGCTTGCGCACCACGTTGGCGATGGTGGAGGCCTTCTGGCCAATCGCAACGTAGACACACTTAATGCCGGAATCTTTCTGGTTGATGATGGTGTCGATCGCGATGGCGGTCTTACCAACCTGACGGTCACCGATGATCAGCTCACGCTGGCCACGACCAATAGGGATCATGGCATCGATGGCTTTCAGACCGGTCTGGACCGGCTGGTCAACAGACTTACGCTCGATAACGCCTGGTGCGATCACTTCGATCGGCGAGAAGCCGTCGTTGTCGATCGGACCTTTACCGTCGATCGGCTGACCCAGGGTGTTCAACACCCGGCCCAACAGACCACGACCTACCGGCACTTCCAGAATGCGGCCAGTACCTTTTACTTTCATTCCTTCTGACAGACCGTCATAGGAACCCATAATCACCGCACCGACGGAGTCACGCTCCAGGTTCAATGCCAGAGCGTAGCGGTTGCCCGGCAGCTCGATCATCTCACCCTGCATGGCATCAGCCAGGCCGTGAATACGAATGATACCGTCGCTCACAGAGACGATAGTACCTTCGTTACGCGCTTCGCTCTTTACATCAAACTGCGCAATGCGCTGCTTGATCAGCTCGGCGATTTCAGTGGAATTCAGTTGCATGCTCTAATACCCCAATCAAGATTGCAGCGCGTCAGCCATGCGATCCAGCTTACCGCGGACTGTGCCGTCGATTACCAGATCACCGGCCTTGATGAGCACCCCGGCCATCAAGGACGCATCGATGCTGCAATTCAGCTTCACTTTGCGCGCGAGACGTTGTTCCAGAGAAGCCTGAATATTGGCTTTCTGCTGGTCGGTCAGTTCGATCGCCGAAATCACGTCAGCCTGAACCTCTTTATCCAGTTCAGCTTTGAACGCTACAAATTCAGCAACGACCGCCGGCAGCACACCCAAGCGACCATTCTCGGCCATCACCCGGATCAGGTTCTGGCCATGCACGTCGAGTTGCTCACCGCAGACACCGACAAACAGCGTTGCCAGCTCTTCGGCGGCCACAGAGCCGTTTACCAGGTTGTGCATGGTCTCGTTTTCCACTACTTGCGCAGCAAAACCGAGCATACCCAGCCACTGGTCAACCGCCTTGTGCTCAACGGCAAACTCGAAAGCAGCCTTGGCGTAGGGGCGAGCGATTGTAGTCAGTTCAGACATAGCCCCGTTCCCGTTACAGTTCTGCTACCAGTTTGTCGACGATGTCGCTGTTGGCAGCCTGGTCGATTTGACGCGCCAGGATCTTCTCTGCACCAGCAATGGCAAGAGCAGCAACCTGCTTACGCAGTTCTTCTTTGGCACGATGACGTTCAGCTTCGATCTCGGCACGGCCCTGAGCCAGGATTTTTTCCCGCTCAGACTGGGCACCAGCGGCAGCTTCATCAATGATCTGGGCTTTACGTTTGTTAGCCTGTTCAATGATTTCAGCAGCCTGCAGCTTGGCTTCTTTCAGCTGATCGGTGGCGTTGGCCTTGGCCAAATCCAGATCTTTCTTGGCACGTTCGGCAGAAGAGAGACCGTCAGCAATAGCTTTCTGACGGGCTTCGATGGCAGCAATCAGCGGCGGCCATACGTACTTCATGCAAAACACTACGAAGAAGAAAAAAGCAATTGCTTGGCCGAGGAGGGTGGCATTGATATTCACAGCCGATGTCCTCTTAAGTTAGTTAATGGGTTATGCCTGGAGAGTCGTAACGACTTAGCCAGCAACCGCAAACATCACGTACAGACCCAGACCAACGGCGATCATCGGGATCGCATCCACCAGACCCATTACGATGAAGAACTGGGTACGCAGAACAGGGATCAGATCCGGTTGACGAGCAGCACCTTCCAGGAACTTGCCACCCAGGATACCGATACCGATGGAAGCGCCGATAGCAGCCAGACCCATCATCATTGCAGCAGCGATGTACAGCAGGTCCATGTTCAAGTTTTCCATGAGGATCTCCAGTTATTTAGATGTAATTGATTGTATAAAAAGGATTATTTGAGTTGCATCAACCATGGTCTTCCTGCGCCATCGACAGATAGACGATGGTCAGAACCATGAAAATGAATGCCTGCAAAGTGATGATCAGGATGTGGAAAATTGCCCAAGGCACGGACAGGATCCACTGTGACCACCAGGGTAACAAACCAGCAATCAGGATAAAGATCAGTTCGCCAGCATACATGTTGCCGAACAGTCGAAGACCCAGAGAAACAGGTTTGGAAATCAGCGTAACAGTTTCCAGGATGAGGTTAACCGGGATGGCCGCCGGGTGGTTGAAAGGCTGAAGCGTCAGCTCCTTCACAAACCCGCCGATACCCTTGACCTTGATGCTGTAATACAGGATCAAGAAGAACACGCCCAAAGCCATGGACATGGTGATGTTAACGTCAGCAGAGGGAACCACACGCAGATAGGGAATACCCATCAATTGTGCAGCGTGAGGGATAAAGTCAACGGGGATCAGATCCATGAAGTTCATCAGGAAGATCCACACAAACACCGTCAGCCCCAAAGGTGCGATGACCTTGTTACGACCGTGAAAGATGTCTTTGACGTTACCATTCACAAACTCGACCAGCATCTCCACAAAGCACTGCAGCTTACCCGGCACCCCGCTGGTAGCGTTAACGGCTACTTTGCGGAACAGCAGGATAAACAGGGCGCCTAGCACGACGGAAAATACCATTGAGTCGATATTGACCGTCCAGAACCCGGACCCGACTTGAAGGTGGGTCAGGTGGTGGGAGATATATCCCTGAGGAGTCAGGACTTCTCCGGTTGCAGACATGAGTTTTCCTAATAGTGGTTGTTAAGCGTGAATGAAACCATCCACTGTACAACGAGGGCGAGGATATAAGTGGCGAAAAACGAGACGGTAACGACCTCGACTCCCGCACCAAACATCAGGGCGAATAGACCTGTTGTAGAAATGAGCTTAATCCCTGCCCCACCATAAAAGTCCCGCAAAACCAGGCCCACACTCTCGGTTGTCACCTTGCGGCGCAGCACCCAGACAGTAAACAAGGCTTGAGGAACCCAGTACATCCCCCCTCCGTAGAGGGCGGAATAACCGGCGCTGGCACCAGTCAGGTAAAACCAGACGGCACTCATCGCCAGGATCAGGATGAGCTGACAAACGAGCATAACCAAGGCCAGTGTCAAACCTTCCAAGGCTATTTTCTGCTTCACCAACCTACCCCTGAACATTACAGAACTGTAAAAAATCGGGATCCGAAGACCCCATGTTAACAGCTCTTAAAGCCGGTCAAATTATACCCTTGAGGGCAGCTATTGCAATATGACAAAAATCCTTAATTTTTGCGGCTTTCCGCGGCAAATCAGGGTTATGGTCATATCAAAAGGAATGGATGTTTTATTACTACAAAAAGCGTAAAAATCACGATTCCGACACGCCAAAATAGCCCAATATACGGTCCAAATCGGACAAATTCTCGTAACTTATTACTAACTTCCCGCTATCCCGCTTGCCAGGCTGAAGTTGCACCTGATTGCCAATTTTTTCTGCCAGTTGGCGCTCCAGGTAGCCGATCTGCGGATCACGGGCCGGTTCGACCCTGGCTTTTGCCGGTTCGAGCGCTTTTTGCACCAGCTTCTCGGTATCGCGTACGGTCAGCCCTTTCTGGGCAACCAGCTTGGCCAGTTCAGACTGGGCCTGGCCGCTCAGAGCCAGCAGGGCACGGGCATGGCCCATGTCGAGGTCGCCATGCTCGACGAAACGCTTCACATCGTCGTTGAGCTGGTTGAGACGCAACAGGTTGGTCACCGTGGTGCGGGACTTGCCCACCGCCTCGGCCACCTGCTGGTGGGTGAGTTCAAATTCGGTCAGCAGTCTTTGTAAAGCGACCGCCTCTTCGATGGCATTGAGGTCTTCCCGCTGAATATTCTCAATCAGCGCGATGGCGACGGCAGCCTCGTCGGGTACATCCTTGACGATGCAGGGTACCACCTCGAGCCGCGCCAGCTGGGACGCGCGCCAGCGCCGTTCACCGGCGATGATTTCGAAGGATTTTTCGCCGAGAGGGCGTACCACGATGGGCTGGATCACCCCCTGGGCGCGGATGGAGTTGGCAAGCTCTTCCAGTGCATCCTGGGACATGTCCTTGCGGGGCTGGTACTTGCCGGACTGCAACCACTCCACCGGCAGCTTGCGCAGCTCGCCCTGATTGGTGGGGGCCATGGCCTCTTCAGTACGTTGATCGCTCATCACCTGTTTCTGGCGGGCAGCCGTGCTGGTACTGAGCAGGGCATCCAGCCCCTTGCCCAGTCCACGTTTTTTCGGAGTCATATGCTCTCTCGGTCTGCGATGGTCGCCTGACGTTCCTGCTCCTGGCGGCGCAGGATCTCGCCAGCCAGTGCCAGGTAGGCCTTGGCGCCCACCGATGATTTGTCATAGTGCATGGCCGGAGCACCGAAACTCGGGGCCTCCGCCAGTCTAACGTTGCGGGGAATGATGGTGCGGTAGACTTTGTCGCCAAAGTGCTGTTTTAGCTGATCGGACACATCATTGGCCAACCGGTTGCGGTGATCGAACATGGTGCGCAGCACCCCTTCGATCTTGAGCTCCGGATTGACCACGGCGGCCAGCTTGCTGATGGTGTCGACCAGGGCGGTGAGCCCCTCCAGCGCGTAATATTCGCACTGCATGGGCACCAGCACGGAGTCGGCAGCAGCCATGGCGTTCACGGTCAGCATGTTGAGAGAGGGCGGGCAGTCGATGAAGACGTAGTCGTATTTGTCCCGCACCGAGGCCAGCGCATTGCGCAGGCGGATTTCGCGGGCGAAAAATTCCATCAGACGGATTTCGGCCGCGGTCACGTCGGCGTTGGCGGCGATCAGGTGATAGCCCCCGGTGGTTTCGGGGATGATCACTTCGCTGATGGGGGCATCCTCGATCAGCAGCTCATAGGCGGTGCGCTCGACGTCATACTTGTCGACACCGCTGCCCATGGTGGCATTGCCCTGCGGATCCAGATCGATCACCAGCACCTTGCGCCGGGTGGCAGCCATGGAGGCGGCCAGATTCACACAGGTGGTGGTTTTACCCACTCCACCCTTCTGGTTGGCTATGGCGATGACTTTTCCCACACGATCCCCTAAATGAAACTGCGACCCTATTCGGGCTGGATATGTTTGAATTCCAGCAGATGACGTTCGCCTTCCAGCTCCGGCACCCGCAACTCATGACAGGCTACCAGACGGATATTGGCAGGCAACTGGGCCAGCTCCTGCTCGGGATATTGTCCCTTGAGTGCCAGGAAGCAGCCCTGTTCTGACGGCAGGTGGTGACACCAGCTCAGCATGTCCTCCAGCGAGGCAAATGCCCGACTCAGTACACCATCAAATCCCACCTCGGGTTGATACTCTTCAACCCGGGATTTGACCGGCGTCACATTGGTCAGACCCAGCTCCTGGATCACCTGACGAATGAAGTTGATCCGCTTGCCCAGACTGTCGAGCAGGACGAACTGCTTGTCCGGATTGATGATCGCCAGCGGCAATCCCGGCAGGCCGGGACCTGTCCCCACATCGATGAAGCGCTCACCGTGCAAGTGGGGGCTTACCACCAGGCTATCGAGGATATGCTTGACCAGCATGGCGTCCGGATCTCGCACCGAGGTGAGATTGTAAGCCTTGTTCCACTTGTGCAGCAACTCGACCAACTGCACCAGTTGGCTCTTTTGGGTATCGGTGATAACAATTCCGGCCTGCATGAGCAGGCCGTTCAATCTTTCCAACATGGGATTCCTCAGGCGGTTTTACGCAGCAGGCCGTGTTTTTTCAGGTGAACCAGCAGGATGGAGATGGCCGCCGGGGTGATGCCGGAGATGCGGGAAGCCTGACCAATGGTCTGCGGCTTGGCATCGTTCAGCTTGGCTTTCACCTCGTTGGAGAGGCCGTTCACCTCGCGATAGTCCAGATCCAGCGGCAGCAGGGTGTTCTCGTTGCGCAGCTGCTTTTCCACTTCATCGTGCTGACGCTCGATGTAACCGGCGTACTTGATCTGGATCTCAACCTGTTCGGCCGCGGCAGGATCAGTCACGGAAGGGCCGACACCTTCGATGGCCATCAGCGCATCATAGGTCACCTCGGGGCGACGCAGCAGCTCTTCCAGACTCTGTTCGCGGGTCAGCGGGGTGTTGACCAACGCGTTGACCGCTTCCAGTGACGGATGTTGCGGGTGGATCCAGGTTGAACGCATGCGCTGACGCTCCAGCTCGACCTGTTCCATCTTGGCGTTGAACTTGCTCCAGCGCTCGTCATCCACCAAACCCAGCTCGCGACCGATGGCGGTCAGACGAATATCGGCGTTGTCTTCCCGCAGCAGCAGGCGATATTCGGCGCGGCTGGTGAACATGCGGTAAGGCTCGCGGGTCCCCAGGGTGGAGAGATCGTCCATCATCACGCCCATGTAGGCCTGATCCCGACGAGGATTCCAGGGATCCTTGTCCTGGGCACGCAGGGCCGCGTTCAGGCCGGCCATCAGGCCTTGTGCTGCCGCCTCTTCGTAACCGGTCGTGCCGTTGATCTGGCCAGCGAAGAACAGGTTTGGAATGCACTTGCTCTCCATGTTGGCTTTTAGATCCCGCGGATCGAAGAAATCATATTCGATGGCATAGCCCGGACGGGTGATGTGGGCGTTCTCGAAGCCGCGCACGGAACGGACTATCTGCACCTGCACGTCAAACGGCAGGCTGGTGGAGATCCCGTTCGGATAGAGTTCGTGGGTGGTAAGGCCTTCCGGCTCGACGAAGATCTGGTGCGCCGTCTTGTCGGCGAAACGGGTGATCTTGTCCTCGATCGACGGGCAGTAGCGCGGGCCGATCCCCTCGATCACCCCGGCGTACATGGGGCTGCGATCCAGGTTATTGCGGATCACCTCGTGGGTACGCTCGTTGGTGTGGGTGACGTAGCAGGGCACCTGACGGGGATGCTGGCTGGCATCGCCGATAAACGAGAAGACGGGGCGCGGATCGTCGCCGTGCTGTTCCTGCATGACGGAGAAATCGACGCTGCGGGCATCGATGCGCGGCGGCGTACCGGTCTTGAGACGATCGATGCGCAGCGGCAGTTCACGCAGGCGTTGGGCTAGGGCGATCGAGGGAGGATCCCCGGCACGGCCGCCCTTGTAGTTTTCCATCCCGATATGGATCAAACCATTCAGGAAGGTACCGACCGTCAGCACCACTGTCTTGCCGCTGATGCGGATCCCGCTCTGGGTGACCACACCGGCAACACGATCCCCGTCCATGATCAGATCGTCACAGGCCTGCTGGAAGATCTTCAGGTTCGGGTAGTTCTCCAGCATCTGGCGAACGACGGCCTTGTAGAGCAGGCGATCCGCCTGGGCACGAGTGGCTCGCACTGCCGGGCCCTTGGATGAGTTGAGGGTGCGGAACTGGATCCCGCCAAGATCGATGGCACGCGCCATGATCCCGCCAAGAGCGTCAACTTCCCTGACCAGGTGTCCCTTGCCGATCCCGCCGATCGCCGGATTACAGGACATGTGTCCCAGCGTATCGATATTGTGGGTCAGCAACAGGGTGTTCATGCCCATACGGGCTGCCGCTGTTGCTGCTTCGGTTCCGGCATGACCGCCACCGACGACGATCACATCAAATTGTTCATGGTATTGCATTGGGATCACCTTGATCTGCACGCCTGAAGATCTTTATTTGCCTGGGCTAAAGGGCGGAACATTCTATCTGTTTCGCGTCCTGAGGGGAACGTCTACTTAACGTTCAGTATGAAGGGAGGATCCACTAATTAGATCTTAAGGATCTTTAGATCGATCTTTTACTGGATCTCTTATTAGGATCCACCCTTTCTGTTGATAAGCACTTTTTGATCATAAAGATCATTAATTTAAGGACGATCCTAGCTTGTGGAAAAGCTTGGATCCTGGCCCAGTGAACGAGGGGATAACCAGGACTTTTATACACAGAGGTCTGTCGGTCTGGATCTAATACATGGATAACTATAGGTTTTGCAGAGCTTTACACCGTAGTTATGCACATTACCCCTGGGCGTTGTGGGTAACCTTGTAGAACAACTCCCCCGGATCAATCTGTTAATAACATGGTGGATAGTCGATCTGGGGATAAGTGGGGAGATCAAGCTTTTTTTCAGGATCTCCCGTACGCTGATCAGGCGATCATCGTCATCCAGTCGCGGATCCACACTTCTGCGGCATCTTCGGGGATCTCGTGTTGGGTCACATCGATGTCGAGCCGCTCGCCGATCCGGCTGGCTCCGCACTCGGCCAGCAGCCGATCCAGCGTCTTGCCACCCTGGCAAAAGGTGTCATAACTGCTGTCACCAAGGGCGATAACGCCATATTTCAATGAATTAAGATCCGGATGCAGCTCGGCAAGATCCTTGGCGAAGGGTTGCAGGTTGTCGGGCACATCCCCGGCACCATGGGTGGAAGTGACCACCAGCAGGATGGATCCCGCATCATCCAGTACCTCTGCCAGCTTGGCCGGGTTGTGGATCCGGGTCTGGTGGCCAGCCTGTTCCAGCAGGTTGGCGACGTGGTCTGCGACATATTCGGCGGCGCCCAGCATGGAGCCGACGACGAGATTGAGTTTGGCCATGGAATGGATCCTGATTTCAGACAAAGAAACGGAAAGCCGGATTCTACCGCCAAAGGGTGTGGATAAATATGGATAAAGCTTGGGGATAATGGATCCAGTCAGATAATGCCGCCGGATCCATCCTGCCGATCTTTTTTCTGCTTCTTTATATTCCTCTTCATTTTCTTCTCCGTTCATGGCTCTCCTGATGACGCCCATCCCCCGCGAAATCCTGCCAACGATGCAGCTAGATAACAATGTAGATGCAAATGATTAGCAATTATTGAATCGATTCGATCACGGCTCCTGTAGTAGGATTGCGCTGCTTTATTCGCCCATGGAACAGGGTGATGTCGTGACAAACGACCACAAATAACAATTAAAACAACATAACTCATTGATAAACGAGACTTTAATATGATTGCGCAAAAATACACTACAGGACTCGGCAAGAAGGGAGCCTTCGGCGTGCTTTCGCTCTCCGGTTTGCTCGTCTCTCTGCCGCTGATGGCCGAACAAACCACCGCTGAGCTGCCCAAAGCCAGCGAAACCATGGTGGTGACAGGTACGGCCATGAAGGTGGAAGTGCCGATGGCCGAGACCCCTCGCGCCGTCTCCGTGGTTAATCGCGAGGAGCTGGATCAGCACGCCGTGTTGCAGCTTGATGAAGCGATTCGCTACCGTTCCGGCGTATTGACCGGCCTCTATGGCTCAGACAACAACACCGACTGGTTCAAGGTGCGTGGCTTCGATGCCGCCTCTTATCTGGATGGCAACCGCTTGTTTGGCACCGGCTACTACGTCTGGACGCCGGAACCGTTCGGTCTGGAGAGTGTGGAAGTGCTGAAGGGGCCAGCCTCGATCCTTTACGGTGAGGCGCCTCCGGGCGGGGTGATCAATGCCATCAGCAAGCGACCGACCGCCACGCCGCAAGGGCAGGTAGATCTGCAGCTTGGCAGCCGGGATCATCGTCAGGTCGGGGTGGACGTCTCTGATGCGCTCTCCGACAACAGCCGCTACCGCATGGTTGCTCTTTATAAAGAGCGTGATGGTGTGCTTACCGGTACTTACAACGATCGGGTTTATCTGGCGCCCAGCGTCACCTTCGATCTTTCGGATCGTACCAGCCTGACCCTGCTGGCCAGCTTCCTGCACGACGAAGGGGTCCCGACCAACGGCTTCTTCCCGGTCTATGGCACCCTGAATACGTCAGGTGGCCAGATTGATCCCTCCACCAACCTGAGCCAGCCGGATTACGATCGCAACCGCAATACCCAGATCTCCACCGGTTATGAGCTGGCCCACCAGCTCAACCAGACCTGGGAGTTCAAGCAGAACGTCCGCTTCAACTACAACGATCTGCTGCTGCGCCAGACCTATATCTTCCCGACCTATGAAGGCACAACCGCCAGTCGTGGTCTGGTTTACCGCGATGGCAATACCAAGAGTGCCACCATGGATAACCAGATGGTGGGTTACTGGAACACCGACAGCACCGAGCAGACCTTGCTGCTGGGGGTGGATCTGCAGCGTCACGTCAATGAAGGGGTCGAGGCCGACAACTACGGTATGGGCTCCATCAATACCATGAACCCGGATTACAGCGGCTTCCCCAGTTTTGACGAGTCGACCGCCACTCACCAGAAGAGCTCCAAGGGCCAGAGCGGCCTCTATGCCCAGCACCAGATCCGCTGGGACGATCGCTGGTTGTTGACTGGCGGTGGCCGTTTTGACTATGTGGAGACCCACAACACCAATACCAGCAAGGACGAGCGCCAGTACGATCACGAGCTCTCCCTCTCGGGCAGCCTGATGTATCTGGCTGACAACGGCCTCTCTCCCTACTTTGCCTATGCCGAGTCGTTCGAAGTGCTGCCGGGGATCGATCCCAACACCCGAAACTCCTACAAGCCGCTCAAGGGCAAGCTCTACGAGACCGGCGTGAAGTATGCGCCTGCCTTCCTCGACGGTTACATCAATCTGGCGTTGTTCGATCTGGCCCAGACCAACTCGCTGGTCTCTACCGGTTCCGGCCAGCAGACCCAGGCGGGTGAAGTGACCTCTCAGGGGATTGAGCTGGAAGGGAGCGTGCAGGTGACCGATGCGCTGCGTCTGACCGCTGCTTATACCTACACAGATGCCAAAACCAACGACACCGGCAGTGGCGATCGCCGTGCCAGCCTTATCCCGCGCCACCAGACCTCCTTCTGGGGTAACTACAAGGTGCAGCAAGGGGTGACTTCGGGTCTGGAGCTGGGTACCGGTGTACGTTATATCGGTTCCAGCGTGGGTATTGGCGCCGTGAATGCGGACTACACCCCCATCTACGGCTCTGCCGAGGTGCCAGCCCATACCGTTTGGGATGCGATGATCGGGTATGACTTTGCCAAGAATTGGCGTGCCCAGCTCAACGTCAACAACCTGCTGGGTGAAACCTACGTGGCCAGTTGTGACTACTACTGCTACTACGGTGAGCCGCGCAGCGTAGTGGGCAGCATCAACTACCGCTGGTAATCGAAGTCGGGCGGGAACCGGATTCCCGCCCTTCTTTTCACCCGCAGTTGTTCTGATCTCTCTGGAATACCGGTCCGTTATGGAACTCTTGTCTCTGGTTTATCGCCAATATCGTTGGCCCTTTATCGCCATTACCCTGCTCAGTCTGCTCAGTGCCGTCAGCGGGATTGGTGTCATTGCCTTTATCAATCAGTCTCTTATCGAATCTATAGGTGATCCGCTGCCGATCCTCGGTCAGCTGGTCGGCCTGATTGTGTTGCTGCTGGTGATCACGCTCGGATCTCAGCTGGCCCTGACCACCCTCGGTCACCATTTTGTCTACCGGTTGCGTGGCCGTCTGCTCAAGCAACTGCTGGATACCGATGTCGCCCGCATCCGCCAGATTGGTCAGGGGCCGCTGCTGGCCTCCCTCTCCAGCGATATCGGCCAGATCACCATCGCCTTCGTGCGCCTGCCTGAGCTGGTGCAGGGGCTGGTACTCACGCTGGGCTCTGCCCTTTACCTTGGCTGGCTCTCTCCTGCATTGCTCGGGGTGACTGCGCTCTGGGTCACCGTCACCATGGTGGTGGGCTGGTTGCTGGTGAACCGTGTTTATCGCCATTTCTCCCACATGCGTCAGGCCGAAGATCGGCTCTATCAGAACTATCAGGCCATCATTGCGGGCAGCAAGGAGCTGGCGCTCAACCGCGAGCGGGCTCATTTCGTTTACCACCAGCTCTATGAGCAGAATGCCCGTGACTACCGCCAGCAGATCATCCGCGCCGACACCTATCACCTGAGCGCGGTGAACTGGTCGAATATCATGATGCTGGGGGCCATCGGTCTGGTCTTCTTTCTGGCCAACGGCCTTGGCTGGGCCAACACCAATGTGGCCGCCACCTTCGCCCTGACCCTGCTGTTCCTGCGCACCCCGCTGTTGCAGGGGATTGGCGCCCTGCCGACCCTGCTTGCCGCTCAGGTGGCGTTCGACAAGATCGCCGCCCTCAATCTGGCCGAGCCGGATGCGGACTTCCCGCTGCCGCCCGCCATCCGCCCCTGGCAGCGTATCGAGCTGGAGCAGGTGAGCTTTCACTATCAGGGGGAGGGCGGTTTTGCCGTTGGCCCCATCGATCTGGTCATCGAAAAGGGGGAGCAGATCTTCATCATCGGTGGCAATGGCTCCGGCAAGTCGACCCTGGCCATGCTGCTGACCGGCCTCTACCAGCCGGTATCGGGCCGGATCCTGTTGGATGGTGAACCCGTCACCGATCGCAATGGCTATCTGGCGCTCTTCTCGGCCATCTTCACCGACTATCACCTGTTCCAGCATCTGCTGGGGCCGGAACCCAAGGATGAGCTGGTGGCCGAGTGGCTGGAGCGGTTGCAGATGGGCAGCAAGCTCACCATCGAGGATGGCTTTATCGCCGATATCGATCTCTCCCAAGGGCAGCGCAAGCGGGTCGCCCTGCTACTGGCGCTGGCCGAGCAGCGCGAGGTGATGCTGTTTGACGAGTGGGCTGCGGATCAGGATCCCCAGTTCCGTCGCATCTTCTATCAGGTGCTGCTGCCGCGCCTCAAGGAGATGGGCAAGACGGTGATTGCCATCAGTCACGATGATCACTACTTCCCGCTGGCCGATCGCCTGCTGGAAATGCGTCAGGGTCAGCTCACCGAACTGACCGGCGCGCGCCGCGCCGAAGTGAGCCGTGATGCGATCGCTCACCTGGATTGCGAGGTGCTGGCTTGATGCTGGCACCGATGAGACTGGCGGCAAGCCAGCACAGGAATTGCTTATGTTCGAGATGAAATCAGCCAGCTTCACGGTCAATGACCGCACGCTGCTGCACCCCACCGACCTGCGTTTCGAGCAGGGACAGGTCTATGGCCTCATCGGCCACAATGGGTCGGGCAAATCGACCCTGCTCAAGCTGCTGGCACGCCAGCAACCCCTCAGCGACGGCGAGATCCTGTTCGATGGCAAGCCGCTGCCCGACTGGGGCAATCGGGAGTTTGCCCGTCAGGTGGCCTATCTGCCCCAGCATCTGCCGAGCGCCGAGAATCTGCTCGGGCGGGAGCTGGTGGAGATGGGCCGCTATCCTTGGCGCGGCCTGTTGGGCCGGATGGGGGCGGAGGATCACCGTCAGGTCGAGCGTGCCATCGCTCTGACTCATACCGAACGTTTTGCCGATCGGCTGGTGGATACCCTCTCCGGCGGCGAGCGGGGGCGGGTCTGGCTGGCGATGCTGCTGGCCCAAGAGAGCCGCTTCATCCTGCTGGACGAGCCGCTGGCCGCGCTGGATGTGGCCCATCAGGTGGAGGTGCTGACGCTCGTCAAGCAGTTGAGCCGTCAGCTAAACCTCGGGGTCATCATCGTCATTCACGACATCAATATGGCCTCCCGCTTCTGTGATCGGCTGGTGGCGCTCCACTCCGGCCGCCTGCTTACCCACGGCGAACCTGAGGGGCTCATGACCAGTGAGACCCTGCACGCCATCTATGGCATTCCGATGGAGGTCATTCGCCACCCGGCTCATGCTCATCCCATCGCCATCGTCTGACCGGGGGGCTCTCTTGAACCGTTTATTGAAGAAGATGGCACCCTGCCTTATCAGCCTGCTGCTGCCACTTGCGGCGCAGGCCGACACATCCCCGATCGCCTCTGCGCCGCTACCCCGTATCGCTACCGTCGACTGGACCATAGCCGAAACCCTGCTGGCGCTCGGGGTGACGCCGCTGGCGGTGGGGGATGCAGGCCCCTATCAGGCATGGGTCGGCGAGCCACGGCTACCCGCCGGAGTGGTGGATATCGGCCTGCGCACCCAGCCCAACCGTGAGCTGCTGGCGGAGCTCAAACCCGATCGTATCCTCATCTCGCCGCTGGCAGCCCCGCTGGCGCCAACTCTTTCCCGCATCGCGCCGGTGAGCACCATCGCCCTTTATGATGGGCAAACCGATCTGTGGCAGAGACTGCACGAGGTGACCCTGACCCTCGCCCGTATGGTGGGCAAAACCGCCGAGGGCGAACGGCTGCTGGCCGGGCTCGATCGGGATCTCGCCAGTATGCAGGCCGGATTGCCTGCGGATCTGCCGCCCCTGCTGGTGGTGCAGTTTATCGATGAGCGCCATGTGCGGGTGTTTGGTCGCCACAGCCTGTTCGATGCGGTGATGACGCGCCTCGGGCTGCGTAATGGCTGGCAGGAGCAGACCAATGATTGGGGTTTCTCGGTGGTCAGCATCGAGCAGTTTATGACCTTGCCAACCGCGCGGCTGGTGGTGGTCGATCCCATCCCGGTAGGGGTGAGCGAACGGCTGCAGGAGCCTGGGCTGTGGCAGCATCTGCCGCTGGTACGCCAAGCCCCCGTGCTGCATCTGCCTGCGGTCTGGAGTTTTGGCGGCGTATTGGCCGCCCGCCGTTTCGCCGGTCTGCTCAGCGATGCATTGCTGCAAGATGTCGAGCGTATGGAGGCTAGCCGATGAAGCGACTGCTCACATCGCCGCTGCTGCGGCCGGTCTCGATCCTGCTGGGGTTGACCCTCTTGCTCGCGTATTGGGAGCTGGCTCGCCAGCTGCCCGGTGCGCTCTGGTGGCAGAGCCTCTTCGCCCCCAATCTGGATGATGTCAGCCAAGCGGTGGTGCATTTCAGCTGGCTACCCCGCCTGGTTGTCACCCTGCTGGCCGGGGCGGCGCTCGGGCTGACAGGCACCCTGATGCAGCAGGTGCTGCGCAACCCGCTCGCGTCACCCACCACTCTTGGGGTGGCCTCCGGCGCCCAGCTGGCGCTGATGATGGTGACCCTGTTTGTCCCCTCCTGGTTGCTGCTGGGGCGGGAGTGGATCGCCATGGCCGGTGGCAGCCTCGCGATGGCACTGGTGTTTGCCCTGGCCTGGCGTCGTCAGCTCAATCCGGTGGTCATCGTCTTTGCCGGGCTGGTGATCAACCTCTATCTGGCGGCCATCAGCATGGGACTCTTGCTGTTCTTTCAGGAGGAGCTGAAAGGTTTGCTGGTGTGGGGCAGTGGCTCGCTAGTGCAGAACAGTTGGAGCGGGGTGAGTTACCTGTTACCCCGCCTGCTGGCAGCTGCTGCGTTGGCCGCAGTACTGGTGCGCCCGCTGGCGGTGCTGGAGCTGGATGATGCCAGCGCCCGCAGTCTGGGGGTCTCCCTGCAGCATCTGCGTTTTGCCGGACTGGGGCTGGCGGTGTTTGTCACCGCTTGCGTGGTGAGCGTGGTGGGGCTGATCGGCTTTATCGGGCTGGCCGCACCCGCCATGGTGCGGCTGCTCGGGATCCGCCAGCTCGGCCAGCGGCTGTTGTGGGCACCGATCCTCGGCGCCCTGCTGCTGGCAGCGACCGATCTGTTGCTGCAGAGCCTGAGCCGCTTCTGGCCAGTCTTGATCCCCACCGGCGCCATGACCGCCCTGCTGGGGGCGCCGCTGCTGCTCTGGCTGATCCCGCGCCTGGGTATCAAGTCGGGTACGCCTAAGGCAAACGCCGGCCTGCTGGTGGCTCGCCATCCGGCTCCGGCTCGCCTTATCGGCCTGTTGCTGGTCGGGCTGCTGCTGGCCGTGGTCGCCACCCTGCTGTTGGGGCAGGGAATGACGGGCTGGAGCTGGCCAAGCTGGCTCCGCTGGCAGGCCCAGCTGGAGTGGCGGTTGCCGCGCACTCTGGCGGCGGGGGCGGCTGGCGTGCTGCTAGCGCTGGCGGGCTCCCTGTTGCAGCGGGTCAGCAACAACCCGATGGCGAGCCCAGAGCTGCTGGGGGTGAGCGGTGGCACCTTTATGGGGGTGATAGCGACGGCCTTACTGCTGCCTGCTTTGCCGTTGCCCATAATGCTGCTGGGCGGCCTGATCGGGGCCTTCGCTTGTCTCTTGCTGCTGGTGGTGGTCAATCGCAAGCACGGCTTCCAGCCGGAGCGGATCCTGCTCTCAGGTATCGCCATCACAGCGTTGTTTGAGCCGTTGCAGGCCATCGCGCTGGCCAACGGCGACCTGCGGGTGCAGCAGCTGCTCTCATGGATGTCCGGTTCCACCTACTACGTCACCCTGCCGGTGGCCTATGGGCTGGTGGGGCTGGCGCTGTTGATGCTGGCCGCCTGCCTGCTTGTCAGCCGCTGGCTCGATCTGCTGCCAATGGGGAGTGCGGTGGCGACCGCGCTGGGCATTCGCCTCAACCGTGCCCAGCTCGCCATCCTGCTGCTGGTGGCCGTGCTCACTGCCAGCGCCACCCTGGTGGTGGGGCCGCTTTCCTTCGTTGGTCTGCTGGCACCACATATGGCCAAGCTGATGGGGTTGGTGCGGGCACGCTGGCACCTGCTTGGGGCCGCCGCTTCCGGCGCCCTGTTGATGGTCTCGGCGGACTGGGTCGGTCAGCAGATCCTCTTCCCGCAGGAGGTGCCGGTCGGGCTGGTCTCCACCTTGTTAGGGGGCGCTTACTTCATGTGGTGCCTGCGTCGCCTCTAGTTTTGCGGACAAAAAACGCACAACAAAAAGCCCGGGATGAACCCGGGCTTTTTGTTGTCTGCCGAATCGGCTTACTTGCCGATGCAGAAGCTGGAGAAGATGCGGCCCAGCAGATCGTCTGAGCTGAATTCGCCGGTGATCTCGGAGAGGGACTCCTGCGCCAGGCGCAACTCTTCAGCCACCAGCTCGCCGGCCACGAACACTTCCAGCTGCTCCTTGGCCACCAGCAGGCGCTCGGCGGCACGCTCCAGCGCATCCAGATGGCGGCGGCGGGCCATAAAGCCCCCTTCGGTGTTGCCCTGGAAGCCCATGCAGGCTTTCAGGTGCTCGCGCAGGGCAGGCAGCCCCAGCTCGGTCTTGGCTGAGATGCGGTAGACGGCGTGGCCTTGCTCCTGGCTCGGTGCCAGATCCTCGCCGGTCAGGTCGGCCTTGTTGCGAATGACGGTGAGGCCGATGTTTTTTGGCAACCGATCAACAAATTCCGGCCAAATTTCCCGCGGGTCGACCGCGTCTGTGGTGGTGCCATCCACCATAAACAGCACCCGATCGGCCTGTTCAATCTCGGCCCAGGCGCGTTCGATACCGATCTGTTCCACCTTATCCTGGGTGTCGCGCAGACCGGCGGTATCGATGATGTGCAGCGGCATGCCATCGAGATGGATGTGTTCGCGTAGCACGTCGCGGGTGGTACCGGCAATCTCGGTGACGATGGCTGACTCGCGCCCAGCCAAGGCGTTGAGCAGGCTCGATTTGCCGGCGTTGGGACGACCGGCGATCACCACCTTCATCCCTTCCCGCAGCAGGGCGCCCTGTTTGGCTTCCCCGCGCACGTCGTCCAGTTCGGACATGATGGCGTAGAGGTCGCCCGCCACCTTGCCATCGGAGAGGAAGTCGATCTCCTCGTCCGGGAAGTCGATGGCCGCTTCCACATAGATGCGCAGCCGGATCAGGCTCTCCACCAGTTGCTGAATTTTGCTGGAGAACTGCCCCTGCAGGGAGTGCATGGCGCTGCGGGCGGCCTGCTCGCTGGATGCTTCGATCAGATCGGCGATGGCTTCGGCCTGGGCCAGATCCAGCTTGTCGTTGATGAAGGCGCGCTCGCTGAACTCGCCGGGGCGGGCAGGGCGGATGCCATCGATTTTCAGAATGCGGCGGATCAGCATGTCCATGATGACGGGGCCGCCGTGGCCCTGCAGCTCCAGCACATCCTCGCCGGTGAAGCTGTTGGGAGCTTTGAACAGCAGGGCGATGCCCTGATCCAGTACCTGGCCTTGCTCATCCTTGAACGGCAGATATTCGGCGTAGCGCACCCGCGGGAGCTTGCCGAGCACTATCCCGGCGACCTGTTCGGCGGCGGGGCCGGAGACTCGGACTATGCCGACGCCACCACGGCCTGGCGCGGTGGCCTGGGCCACGATCGTATCTGTTGTCATCTTGCTTGGCTCGTTTGTTCGCTGATAGGAAAACGTAGTGGGGACATTGTAATAAAAAAGGCGGCCCGAAGGCCGCCTCTTTTGTCATCACGGGAAGATTAGCTGCGTGAATGCAGTCCTTTCTTCTCCAGCTGACGATAGATGATGGTCTGCTGGATGATGGAGATTACGTTGCTCACCAGCCAGTAGAGAGTCAGGCCAGCCGGGAACCAGAGGAACATGAAAGTGAAGATGATCGGCATGAACTGCATCACTTTCTGCTGCATCGGGTCGGTTACGGTGGTCGGGCTCATCTTCTGCAGATACCACATGGAGGCACCCATGAGGATTGGCAGCACGAAGAAGGGGTCCTTCACTGACAGGTCAGTGATCCACAGGGCAAACGGCGCGTGACGCAGTTCAACGGACTCCATCAGTGCCCAGTAGAGGGCGATGAAGATCGGCATCTGAACCAGGATCGGCAGGCAGCCACCCAGCGGGTTGACCTTCTCCTTCTTGTACAGCTCCATCATGCCCTGAGACATCTTCTGGCGGTCGTCGCCGAAGCGCTCGCGCAGGGCCGCAATCTTGGGTTGCAGCATGCGCATCTTGGCCATGGAGGTGTACTGGGCCTTGGTCAGCGGGAACATGATGCCGCGCACCAGCAGGGTCAGCATGATGATGGCCAGACCCCAGTTCTGGACGAAACCGTGGAACACGGTCAGCAGCCAGTGCAGCGGTTGGGCGATGAACCACAGCCAGCCGTAGTCGACGGTCAGGTCGAGGTGGTTAGCCACCTTGGCCATCTGGTCTTGCAGCTTGGGACCAACCCACAGCTTGCTGGTCACTTCAGCCTGTTGGCCGGCAGCCACGTCAACCAGCGGCGCCTTGTAACCGATGATGGCCTGGCCTTTACCAGGGATCAC
This sequence comes from Aeromonas sp. R4-2, assembly GCF_040908295.1. NCBI lineage: Bacteria > Pseudomonadati > Pseudomonadota > Gammaproteobacteria > Aeromonadales > Aeromonadaceae > Aeromonas > Aeromonas sp. R4-2. The sequence continues at coordinate 37,987 of NZ_JBFODL010000017.1, forward strand.
ACGGCTGTAGAAGCTGTTGGTATCGTCGGCATTTGGTGCCCAGGCAGAGACGAAGTAGTGTTGCAGCATGGCGACCCAACCACCCTTGGTGGTCTTGTTCAGGTCGGCATCCTTCATCTCGTCGAAGGTGTACTTCTTGTAGCGGGTATCTTCAGTGGAGAAGGCACCACCACGGTAAGCGCTGGCTACCATGGCATGACCTTCCTGATCCTTCGGTGTGGCTACGGTCTGCTTCAGCTGACCATAGAACTGCACCTGAACCGGCTCGGCAGATTTGTTGTCGATCTTGTAATCAACGCCAACGGCATAGTCGCCACGCTTGAGGATGAACTCCTTGGTGAAGACCACGCCTTTGCTGTCGGTCCAGGTCATCGGAACGACGACTTGATCCTGACCATCGGCCAGCTGATAGCTGGTCTGGGCGGCTTCATAGGTAGGACGACCTTCGGCCTGACTGTCCGGACCGTTGCGACCCACCAGACCGCTCTGGGCGATATAGAGGTGCTCAGGCTGGCTGGTCAGCAGCACGAACGGTTGGTCCTTGCCCTCTTCCAGTTTGTGAGACAGCAGTTCGGCAGACACGACGTCACCACCCTGGGTATCCAGGGTCAGCTTGAGCACGTCAGAGGAGACGGTGATCAGCTTGCGTGCGGCAGTCGCGTTGGCTTGCTCGGAAACCTGAGGAATATCACCGGTCTGACCGGCTTCAGGTACGAAATGTTCGGTTTGGGCCACGGTAGTCGGGGCCGGCTTCGGAGCCTTGTCGGACTCCCACTGTTGCCAGAGCAGAAAGCTCACGAACAGCAAACCGATCAGGAGTAGATTGCGTTGTGATTCCATAGTCTTCAGTTTCTTCGCTTTGGTTGCGGAACCGGGTCATAACCACCCTCGGATAAGGGATGGCATTTTAATAGACGTTTGCTAGCTAACCAAACGCCTTTTATGAAACCGTGAAGTCGGATGGCTTCTATCGCAAATTGGGAACAAGTTGGAGTAAAACGGCAGCGCGGCCCGAGCAGAGGGCTAATGATTAGCTGATACAGGCGTATCAGTTTGATAGCTACCCATTGCAACGGCGTGACAGAGTGCGCCATAGCTTTTCCAGTAACTTGAACAGTTCCTCGTTATCCATCTCTTTCACACCGGCTTTGGCGATCACCACGATGTCGATAGCGGGCAGCTGATGTTGTTTGAGGCGGAAACTTTCCCGGACCACCCGTTTGACACGGTTACGCCAGACGGCACGCTTGAGTGCTTTTTTGGGCACAGCGAGACCAAGACGAGAGTGTTCGAGTGAATTGGGGCAGGCGAGAAGCGTAATTTGCGGGGAAGCAGCCCGGACAGGCTCGGCGAAAACGCGTTTGAAGTGTTCGGGAGTTAACAGACGTAACTCCCGAGAGAAGGTGTGCTGGGTAGGCATTAAACTACCAGACGGGCACGACCCTTGGCACGACGAGCGGCCAGAACTTTACGACCGTTGGCAGTTGCCATGCGGGCGCGGAAACCGTGAGAGCGCTTGCGCTTCAGGTTGGACGGTTGAAAAGTACGTTTCATGATTCGATTCCGTATTTCTGTACAGTTTTGATTGTCACACTTAGCCGACGCGCCAGCTATAGCGTGTGACGACTAGCAAAAGAGGCCGAATTCTAAACAGAGTTCGGCTTTTAGTCAATCCGCCGTTCCCTCTCATCCTGCCGTGGTCTTGAAAAGGCCGCTGCTGAGCGTGAGGATCCAGAGGATCAAGGGCTCCGGATTATACTGGCAACCCGGGGTTAAACAAGGGATCCCTCAATAAAAAAGGCGGCCAGGCCGCCAAAGAGAGAGCTATTTAAGGACTTTCCGCAAGAACTCCCGGGTACGGGGATCCTTGGGATCGACCAATATCTGATCCGGCGGGCCCTGCTCGACGATCCGCCCACCTTCCATGAAGATCACCCGATCGGCAACATCACGAGCAAATTCAATCTCATGGGTCACCACCACCATGGTCTGGTGCTGGCGGGCCAACTCTTTCATCAGTCCCAAAACCTCGTCGACCCACTCGGGATCGAGGGCCGAGGTGGGCTCGTCAAACAGGATCACCTTGGAGTGGGCCGCCATGGCGCGGCCAATGCCGACCCGCTGCTGCTGGCCGCCGGAGAGGGAGGCCGGATAGGCATCCTGCTTGTCGGCGAGACCAATGTCCTTGAGGATGCCGAGCGCTGTGGCGCGGGCCTCCGCTTTTGGCTGCTTCCAGACGGTGATCAGCCCTTCGGCGATGTTGTCGAGCGCCGTCTTGTTGGCAAACAGGGCGTAGTTCTGGAACACGAAGGAGGCCCGTTTGCGCAGCTCGATCGCCTGCTGTTCGCTGGCCTTGGCCAGATTCAGCTCAAGATCGTCGATGGCAAGGGTGCCCGCATCCGGGGTCTCCAGCAGGTTCAGGCAGCGCAACAGGGTCGACTTGCCGGTACCTGAGGGGCCTATGATGACGACAATTTCCCCCTTTTTGACCTCCAGATCGATACCGTTGAGCACCTGATTGCCGTGATATGCCTTGGAGAGGCCGGTTAGCTTGATCATGAGAGCCCTCCTTTAATAGGCACGGTTGAGACGGACTTCCAGCAGATGCTGCAAGCGGGTAAAGAAGATCACCACCACCCAGTAGATCAGCGCCACCGCCATAAAGCTCTCGAAGAACTTGAAGGAGGAGGAGGCTTCCATCTGCGCCTTGCCCATGATCTCGGCCACCCCCAGGGTGAAGGCCAGCGAGGTGCTTTTGATCATGTCGATGAAGTAGTTCATCAGCGACGGGGTGGCGATACGTGCCGCCTGCGGCAGGATGATCCGCTGCATCGCCTGATAACGGCTCATGCCGATACTGAGCGCCGCTTCCATCTGGCTTTTGTGAATGCCGAGGATGGCTGCGCGGATCGACTCGGCCATGTAGGCGGCGAAGTGCAGGGTCAGACCGACGATGGCGGCGGTAAAGGCATCCATCCCCACGAAGATCGGGAACAGTTGCGGCAGTCCGTAGTAGAGCAGGAACAGCTGAACGAGTAGCGGTGTACCCCGAAAGAACGAGATATAGAGCATCGCCAGCCAGTGAATCGCAGGGACGCGAAACACCCGTACTATCGCCAGGGCCAGCGAGAGTACGAGTGCCAGCACGAATCCCCACAGGGCCATTTCCATCGTGGTGCCCAGATATTTGAGCAGGATGGGAAACAGCCCCAGCGTGTATTCGAGGTCAAATTCCATCATTTATTTGTCGGTGATGTCGGAAGCGAACCATTTCTCGGAGATCTGACGCAGGGAGCCATCCTTGCGCATGGCGGTCAGGGCCTCGTCGACCTTCTTCAGCAGCGCCTGTTTCTCCGGGGTCTTCAGGAAGGGCAGGGCGTTCTCGATAGTCTCGAACGGTGCGCCAGCCTGTTGCAGCGGCAGCTTGGACTCTTTGATCAGCTGTGCGGTGGAGACTCGGTCCATCACGAAGGCGTCGATGCGACCCAGGGCGACATCCTGCTCGAAGGCGGAGTCATAGGTGCGGATATCGATCTTCTTGTTCGGGTCGTTCTTGCGCAGCAGCTCTTCGAAGTTGGAACCCAGGTTCACGGCCACCTTCTTGCCTTCCAGATCCTTGATACCGTGGATGGTGCTGTTGCCCTTGCGTACCACGATTTGGGCGCCGTCATAGACGTAAGGCTGGGAGAAGTCGTACTTCGCCTTGCGCTCGTCGGTGATGGTGATCTGGTTGGAGATGGTGTCGATGCGGCCGGTTTCCAGCATGCCGAACAGGCCGGAGAAGCTGGCGGTCACGAATTCGACCTTGTAGCCGGTGCGCTCGCCGATCTGGTTCCACATATCCACTTCAAACCCTTGCAGCTTGTCCTGCTTGACGAAGGTGAACGGGAAATATTTGCCTGACATGCCGACCTTGATGGTCTCCTGGGCGATGGCCTGACCGGACAGGGTGGCGAGCAGCATGGCTGCGCCGGAAATCAGTTTGATGGATGTTTTCATGGTGTTTCTCTCTCTCAATGTCTTGTATTTGTAGTTGTAATAACTGGTTTGGCCCTGATGTTATTGGAATAAAATTTAAAAAATAAATGACATTTGGTTATATGAAATAACAGGAGAGAAGCACGGGATCGACCAATCCGGACGGTGGATCAAGCTGTGGGTAACTTTGGGGATGAAATCCGATCCAAAGGCGCTGGATCCTTGAAAGTCAAGGATCTTATTTGCTGGATCCACCGGGCGATGGCTGGAGATCCGGCGGCTAAAAACGTAGAATAGCCGGTCTTTAGTTAATCAATCGACAGGAGTTTAGAGTGACTGCTTCGCTATGGCAGCAGTGCCTTAACCGGCTGCAAGATGAGTTGCCCTCGGCAGAATTCAGCATGTGGATCCGGCCGCTTCAAGCGGAGTTGAGTGACAATACTCTGACCCTGTATGCACCGAATCGCTTTGTTCTGGACTGGGTACGAGACAAGTATCTCATCCGGGTTAACGGCATCATCAACGAACTCTGCGGGGTCGACGGCCCCGCCCTGCGTTTTGATATAGGCAATCGTCCCCATCCTGTTACTGTCGCCAGAGCGCCGGTACAGGGTGCCGCGCCTGTGAATAACTTGCAGAAGAGCTGGGAAAGCAAGGCTGAAGCCAAGCCCGAGCCGAACCACAAGAGCAACACCAACGTGAACTATACCTTCGAGAATTTCGTCGAGGGTAAGTCCAACCAGTTGGCGCGTGCGGCTGCCCGTCAGGTAGCGGACAATCCGGGTGGTGCTTACAACCCGCTGTTCCTCTATGGCGGCACCGGCCTGGGTAAAACCCACCTGCTGCACGCCGTTGGCAATGCCATCAAGGAGAGTAAAAAAGATGCCAAAGTCATCTATATGCACTCCGAGCGGTTTGTTCAGGACATGGTGAAAGCGCTGCAAAATAACGCCATTGAAGAGTTCAAGCGTTACTACCGCAGCGTCGATGCCCTGCTCATCGATGACATCCAGTTCTTCGCCAACAAGGAGCGCTCCCAGGAGGAGTTCTTCCATACCTTCAATGCCTTGCTGGAAGGTAACCAGCAGATCATCCTCACCTCGGATCGCTATCCGAAGGAGATCAACGGTGTCGAGGATCGCCTCAAGTCCCGCTTCGGCTGGGGCCTGACCGTGGCGATCGAGCCGCCGGAGCTGGAGACCCGTGTCGCGATCCTGATGCGCAAGGCAGACGAGAACCAGATCCATCTGCCGGACGAAGTGGCCTTCTTCATTGCCAAACGTCTGCGATCCAACGTCCGTGAACTGGAAGGCGCCCTCAACCGGGTGATCGCCAACGCCAACTTCACCGGCCGTGCCATCAACATCGATTTCGTGCGCGAAGCGCTGCGCGACCTGTTGGCACTGCAGGAGAAGCTGGTCACCATCGACAATATCCAGAAGACGGTGGCGGAGTACTACAAGATCAAGCTGGCGGATCTGCTCTCCAAGCGTCGTTCCCGCTCCGTTGCCCGTCCGCGCCAGCTGGCGATGGCACTGGCCAAGGAGCTGACCAACCACAGTTTGCCGGAGATAGGTGATGCCTTTGGTGGCCGTGACCACACTACCGTTCTTCATGCCTGCCGCAAGATCGAGCAGCTGAAGGAGGAGAGTCACGACATCAAGGAGGATTATTCCAACCTGATCCGTACCCTTTCTTCCTGATAACGGAATCGAGTGGACAGATGCAGCGCGAATATTCCAACCTGATCCGAATCTTTTCCTCCTAATCACAACGGAGAGCACAGATGCAGCTCGAAATTAGCCGTGAGGCCCTGTTACGTCCTCTGCAACTGGTGTCCGGCGCCCTCGGCGGCCGACCGACCCTGCCGATCCTCGGCAACGTGCTGCTTGATGTCAGCAACGGTCTGCTGTCACTGACCGGTACCGATCTCGAAGTAGAGATGATCGGTCAGGTCTATCTGAACGGGGCCAGCGAAGATGGCCGCACCACAGTACCGGCGCGCAAGCTGCTGGATATCTGCCGTGGTCTGCCGGAAGGCGCCGAGATCCGTCTCAATACCGAAGGCGAGCGCCTGATCATCCGCTCCGGTCGCTCCCGCTTCAACCTCTCGACCCTGCCGGCCACCGAGTATCCGAATATCGAGGATTGGGAATCCGTGCTCGAGTTCGATATCAGCCAGCTGGAGCTGAAGAAGCTGATCGATGCGACCCAGTTCTCCATGGCCAGCCAGGACGTGCGTTACTACCTGAACGGCATGCTGTTCGAGAGCGAAGGTCACGGTCTGCGCACCGTGGCGACCGACGGCCACCGTCTGGCTACCTGCCGCCGTGAGGTAGTTGGGGAATCGCTGCCCGATCATCAGGTTATCCTGCCGCGCAAAGGGGTACTGGAGCTGGTGCGTCTGCTGGAAGCAGAAGACAAGCCGGTGCGGCTGCAGATCGGCCGCAGCAACCTGCGTGCTGCGCTGGACGGCTTCATCTTCACCTCCAAGCTGGTGGATGGCCGCTTCCCGGATTGGCGCCGCGTCATTCCGCGCAACAGCGACAAGGCCCTGATCGCCGGTCGTGAGGATCTGCGTCAGGCGTTTGCCCGCGCCGCCATCCTCTCCAACGAGAAATTCCGTGGGGTGCGTCTCAATCTGCAGGAAAACCTGCTGCGCATCACCGCCAACAACCCGGAACAGGAAGAAGCCGAAGAGCTGCTTGACGTACAATATGCCGCTGGCGAGATGGAGATCGGCTTTAACGTCTCTTATGTGCTCGACGTGCTGAATACGTTAAAATGTGACCAAATTCGGATTAGCCTGAGCGATTCCATCAGCAGTGCCATTATTGAGGATTTTGAACATCAGGATGCTCAGTACGTGGTGATGCCGATGCGGATCTAGTCGTGTCCCTGGTCAAACTCCAGCTCAGCGACTTTCGCAATATCCAGCAAGCCAGTCTCAAGCTGTCGCCCGGCCTCAACATTCTGGTCGGGTGCAATGGCAGCGGCAAGACCAGCGTGCTGGAAGCCATTCACTACCTTGGTCTGGGGCGCTCCTTTCGCACTCATTTGACCGGGCGGGTCATCCGCCAGGGGGAGAGGGCCTTTACCCTGTTTGCCCAGTGCGAGCTGGAGGGGCGTCAGGTACCGATCGGTCTTGCCAAAGACAAGAGTGGCGAGACCCAGCTCAAGATTGCCGGGGCACAGGCCCAGCGGCTTGCCGATTTGGCGGAGCTGTTGCCGGTGCAGTTGATCCATCCCGATGGTTTCAACTTGCTGACGGGCGGGCCTCAGGCTCGCCGCGCCTGGCTCGATTGGGGTGTCTTCCATCAGGAGCCGACCTTCTTTGCCCTGTGGGGGCGAGTGCGGCGGCTGCTGAAACAGCGCAATGCGCTGCTGCGCCAGAGCACCCAGTACCGCCAGCTGGCGTTCTGGGATCAGGAGCTGGTGCGGCTCGGGGGTGAGCTGGCCGAGTTTCGCGCCAGTTATTGTCAGGCCATTACGCCCCTGATCAAGGAGATGACGGCGGATTTTCTGCCGGAATTCGATATCAGTCTCGGCTTTTACCGGGGCTGGGAGAAAGATACTCCCCTCGGCGATCTGCTGGAGGCGGGGTTTGAGCGGGATCGGGCGCTGGGCTATACCGGTGTCGGTCCACAGAAAGCCGATGTTCGCCTCAAGGCGAACGGGGTACCCGCTCAGGATATTTTGTCCCGGGGTCAGCTGAAGTTGCTGGTCTGCGCCATGCGACTGGCCCAAGGGCTCTATTTGAATCAACATAGCAGCCGTGGCTGTATTTTTTTAATTGACGATTTTGCCTCTGAACTGGATGTCGACAAGCGCCGCTTGCTGGCCGCAAGGCTGAAGCAGTGTGCGTCCCAGGTGTTTATCACCGCCATCGACACCGGTCAGCTCGCAGACATGATGGATGCGAATGACTGCAAGTTGTTCCACGTGGAACAGGGTAAAATCTCCGAAACGTTAGAGAAGGCAGAGAGTAAGCTATGAGTGAAAATACTTACGACTCCTCGAATATCAAGGTGCTGAAGGGCCTGGATGCGGTCCGCAAGCGCCCGGGGATGTATATCGGCGATACGGATGATGGCTCGGGTCTGCACCACATGGTGTTCGAGGTCGTCGATAACTCCATTGACGAGGCGCTCGCTGGCTACTGCTCCGATATTCTGGTCAAGATCCATTCCGACGGTTCTGTCTCTGTGCGTGACAATGGCCGGGGTATCCCGGTAGACATGCACGAGGAGGAGGGCCGCTCCGCCGCAGAGGTCATCATGACCGTGCTGCACGCAGGCGGTAAGTTTGATGACAACTCCTACAAGGTTTCCGGTGGTCTGCACGGCGTGGGTGTCTCGGTCGTTAACGCCCTCTCTGACAAGCTGTTGCTGACCATTCGTCGTAACGGTCACGTCTACGAGCAGACCTATCATCTGGGTGAGCCACAGGCGCCGCTCAAGCAGATTGGCGACAGCACCGGCACCGGTACCGAAGTTCGCTTCTGGCCGAGCCCAGCCATTTTCAGCGATACCCTGTTCCACTACGAGATCCTGGCCAAGCGCCTGCGCGAGCTCTCCTTCCTCAACTCCGGTGTCTCCATCCGTCTGCAAGATGAGCGTGATGGCCGCGAGGCGCATTTCTGCTACGAGGGTGGCATCAAGGCATTCGTTGAATACCTGAACCAGAACAAGACCCCGATCCACCCGAAGGTGTTCCATTTCACCACCGAGCAGGATGGTATCGGCGTTGAAGTGGCGATGCAGTGGAACGACGCCTATCAGGAAGGGGTCTACTGCTTCACCAACAACATCCCGCAGCGGGATGGTGGTACTCACCTCGTTGGCTTCCGTACCGCGCTGACCCGTACTCTGAACTCCTATATGGACAAAGAGGACTACAGCAAGAAGGCCAAGTCTGCCGCCAGTGGCGACGACGTGCGTGAAGGTCTGATAGCCGTTATCTCCGTCAAGGTGCCGGATCCCAAGTTCTCCTCCCAGACCAAAGACAAGCTGGTCTCTTCCGAAGTGAAGACCGCCGTTGAACAGGCGATGGGTGAGAAGCTGGCCGACTTCCTGCTGGAAAATCCGGGCGATGCCAAGATCGTCGTCAACAAGATCATCGATGCGGCCCGTGCCCGTGAAGCGGCCCGCAAGGCTCGCGAACTGACCCGCCGCAAAGGCGCGCTGGATATCGCCGGTCTGCCCGGCAAGCTGGCTGACTGTCAGGAAAAAGACCCGGCTCTCTCCGAACTCTACATAGTGGAAGGGGACTCTGCTGGCGGTTCCGCCAAGCAGGGTCGCAACCGTAAGAACCAGGCCATCCTGCCGCTCAAGGGCAAGATCCTGAACGTAGAGAAGGCCCGTTTCGACAAGATGATCTCCTCGCAAGAGGTGGGCACCCTGATCACCGCACTGGGCTGCGGTATCGGTCGCGACGAGTACAACCCGGACAAGCTGCGTTATCACAACATCATCATCATGACCGATGCGGACGTCGATGGTGCGCACATCCGAACTCTGCTGCTGACCTTCTTCTATCGTCAGATGCCGGAAATCATCGAACGTGGCTACGTCTACATCGCCCAGCCGCCGCTCTATAAAGTGAAGAAGGGCAAGCAGGAGCAGTACCTGAAAGACGAAGACGCGCTGCTGCAGTACCAGACCGCCATGGCGCTGGATGGTGCCACCCTGCACGTTAACGAGTCTGCCCCGGCTATCGGTGGCGAGGCACTGGAGCGCCTGGTCAACCAGCACCGCTCGGTGACTCACCTGATCACCCGCATGTCTCGTCGTGCGCCGGAAGCGGTGCTGACCCAGCTGATCTATCAGCCGGAGTTGAACGAAGTGCTGCTGAACAGCGAGAGCGATCTGCTGGCCTGGTGTCAGGGTATGGAAGCCGTGCTCAACGAGAGCAACCACGGTATCCAGTACCAGATCCAGGTTCGTCGTGACGAAGAGCGCAGCCTGTACGTGCCGCATGCCGTAGTACGTCAGCACGGTGTCGACCGCGAATATCCGCTCAGCTACGACTTCCTGCAGTCCGGTGAGTACCGTCAGCTGGTTTCGCTGGGCAAGGAGATCGCCAACCTGATTGAGGAAGGTGGTTTCATCAAGCGTGGCGAGAAGGTCAAACCGGTTGCCAACTTCGTGGAAGCCGTCGAGTGGCTGATGGGCGAAGGCAAACGCGGAATCTACATCCAGCGCTATAAAGGGCTGGGTGAGATGAACCCTGACCAGCTGTGGGAAACCACCATGGATCCGGAAGCCCGCCGCATGCTGCGCGTCACCATCGACGACGCCGTCGGTGCTGACCAGCTCTTCTCCACCCTGATGGGTGATGCCGTTGAGCCCCGTCGTGACTTTATCGAGACCAACGCTCTGCGCGTAGCCAACCTCGACGTCTAATCAGACTCGCTGATTGCAATAAAAAGCCGCTCACAAGAGCGGCTTTTTTACATTTGTAGTCTGCTTTATCAGAGCATTTTGCTCATGATAACCAGGTTGTGGGGTAGCACAGCACCATCGCTAGCCGTGCGATGACGCAACGCTGGCACTATGTGGTGGATGACCCTGAACCCCAGCTTGACATAGAAAGACTCGGCGGTCTGGGTGCCGAGATTGACCTCGTAAACCCCTTGCTGCGTCAGGTACTCCAGCACGGTATTGGCGAGCAGGGTGCCGGTTCTTGCGGGTTGCCCAGGTTGCACCACCACAGTGCCAATATAGGCGTAACGCCGCTTATCCTGAGTCCAGATTGATCCGGACATGCCGCCCTGCAGCTCACCATGCTCATCGCGCAACATCAACACAAAGGTCGGCCAGATCTTGGGGTCCTGCTCATTGACGGCCTCGATATAGAGGGTTTTGCCTGCCGGATTAGCACCATAATCCAATCTGAAGATTGCCGTGTGATCCGGGCCTGCGGGCATATGAACGGCTTCGTGCAGATAACCGCTTTGAGTGAGAGGGGAATAGAGCTCCTGATACGTGGTGAGTATCACCACCTCATTGATGAGGTGGCCCTGCTGCCGTTGTTCATCGATCAGCTGATCCAGATAATCGAGCGGAGTACCGAGAAAGCTGGCTTCCGGGTAGTGGACGATGACGTTGGGGTTGAAGCCAAACTCCTGCTCACGCAGTTGCAGCAGGGCAAAAAGAGCCAACTGCTTCTCGCTCAGTTCATCGGCTGCGCAGTTCTCTGGCTGATACAGTTTGAGTGGATTATGTCGAGTGGTCATTGTTTATCCATAAAATGATGCGCGCAGATGATAACACAGCCGATGGGACGGGCACGTTCCACGTGGAACATTGAACCGGATTACCTCAGCTCAGGTGCCGGGCAGTAGAGGCGCAGACGATGGCCATCCGGATCGAGGGCCATGCAGGTGTAGCCAAACTCCATCTTGGTCGGCGCCTGGATCAGGGTGAGCCCGCGCGCCAGCCACTCGGCAGACAGGCGATCGACGGCATCATCATCCGGGAGGGCGAAGGCCAGCTCCATCGCTCCGGCCGTTTGGGTCACGGCAGGTTCAACTATGGCGCTGGACCAGAGTGCCAGTCTGGCGCCCGATTCGAAAACGAACATGGCAAAGGTAGGTGACTCCTCCACCGGCTGGCGACCGAACAGCTCGCGGTAGAAGAGCGCGCTGCGGGTCGGATTGGTAACGTAGAGGATGGTGAACTGGGGGACTAACATGGTGATGCTCCTTGCTGATGAGATGGCGCATCGGCGCCGACCCCGTCAGCATGGCGCTACCTGCTGTCAGTTTCTGTCAGCAATGAATTTCGGCTGCGGGATCTGCTGGGTGGCGCGCCACTCCTTCAGCAGGCTCTCTCTGCTTTTTGGATAGCGGCAATCTTGCGGCTGCATCCGAGTGATGCGATCGACCCGAAAGTGGCGAAAGCCCTGACGCAGTTCGCACCAGGCCACCAGTACCCGTACCTGTTCGAAGTAGCCGAGGGCAAAGGGCCAGACGGTGCGCTCAGAGGCCTCATCCTTGAGATCGCGATAGCCCAGGATCACCTTGCGTTGCTGGCGGATGGCACTGCGCAGGGGGGCTTCATCGGTGAGGCTGTCGCTGCGGGAGGTGCCGATCAGCAGGGCATTGCTCTGGAGCTGCAGGCGATAGTCGGCGGGCAGCACGGCTTCTATCTTGGCCAGCGCACTGCTGGCCGATGCACTCAAGGCTCCGTCACCGTGGGCGACGACCCAACGTGACCCCAGCACCAGCGCATCCAGCTCCTCTTCACTGAACATCAATGGCGGCAGCATGAAGCCGGGACGCAACACATAGCCGATCCCCGGTTCGCCCTCGATATGGGCACCCTGCGCCTGCAGAGTGGCGATATCCCGATAGAGGGTGCGCAGGCTGATGCCAAGCTGGCTGGCCAGTTCCGCACCTGTGATGGCGTAGCGGTGGCCGCGCAGCAGCTGGAGCAGGGCCAGCAGGCGTTCGGAACGGGACATGGGATGACTCCTCGGAATTTCTGGTTAGCCTGCCATAGCGGAGTGAGCGGGTATAGAGGATGTCATCAGACATTGTTGCCACGAAAAGATCGTCGCCACTCGCTGGGGGAGATGGCAAAGCGGGCTCGAAAGTGATTGCGCAGGGAGGTGGCACTCTTGAAGCCAACCAGCTCGGCAATGCGATCGATTGAATGGCCGCTTACCTCCAGCAGCTCCTGACTGCGCCTGAGCCGCTCCGCCAGCAGCCATTCACCCACCGAGAGGCCGGTTGCCTGATGAAAACGGCGGGTAAAGGTGCGTCGACTCATCAGGGTGAGATCTGCCAGAGAGTCCAAGGTATGGGGGGCGGCCAGATGGGCACGCAGGTGGTCGAGCAACTGGTTCATCCGGACATCGCGGGTGGAGGCGGGCACCGGCTGCTCGATAAACTGGGCCTGACCCCCTTCCCGGTGGGGCGGGATCACCAGCCGTCGCGCCACCTTGTTGGCGATGGCCGAGCCGTGGTAGTGGCGCACCAGATAGAGGCAGCAGTCCAGCCCGGCGGCAGTACCTGCCGAGGTGACCAGCCCATCGTCATCCACATAGAGGGCGTTGGTATCGAGCTGCACGCAGGGAAAGCGGCGGCAGAAATCCTGTTCGTACTCCCAGTGGGTCGATGCCTTGCGACCATTGAGCAGCCCGGCGTAGGCGAGCACATAGGTGCCAAGACAGAGCCCGACGAGCCGGGCACCTCTGGCTCTGGCGGCAATCAGGGCATCGAGCAGCGCTGCAGGTGGCCGTGCTGACGGGTCGTGCCAGAAGGGGATGACGATGATCTCCGCCTCGGCCAGCACCTCCAGCCCATGGGGCGCCTGAATGGTGAAGCCTTGCGCCGAGTGTGAGTGGCGGTTGCCATCACCGCAGCAGATCTTGAGCTCGAACAGCGGCTGGCCCGGCAGGATGTCGCCGAAGATGAGGCAGGGGACGGCGCAGTGAAAAGGGCTGAAGTGATCGAAGGTCACCACGGCAACGATCGGGGTGGTCATGGTGTTGGCTCCTCTCTGCGCGCAGACCACTCATCATAAGCATTTGGCAGTGAAAGCCGAAGGGCCGTGCGCGCTGTTCGGCATGGCCCAGTCAGTTACAGCGAGAGAGCCTCGCCATCCGCCGGTATCCGCACCCGATCCATCATGCCTCGCTCGGTCAGATAGGTATGAAGTTCCTGGCGTGACAGCACTGCGTGGTTGACCGCCTCCATATGGCTGGCGATCAGCGTGGCTTGCGGTGCGGCCTGATAAACGGCAGCGACATCCTCCTTGCCCATGATGATGGAACCGAGCCCGGGCACCTGTGCATCGCCGCAGTTGAGGATGATGACCTCGGGTTGATGCTGTTGCAGGGCTTGCTCGACCGAGGGATGCCAGATGGTATCACCGGCCAGATAGAGGCTCTGTTCATCGGGGTGGGAGAAGACCACACCGCACACTTCTCCCATGCGCTCGCCCAGCACCGCCATCAACTGGTCGCTGCCGTGCTGGCCACCGGTTTGCTGCAGGCGAATGCCGGCAAACGCGGGCTGGTCGCTCAGCAGGCGCACATCCTCAAAGCCACTGGCACGAATGGCATCGGCATCTTTCTGATGTTGCACCAAGAGCGGCAGATGCTTGGGGAGCAGGGCTCTGGCGGCATCATCCCAGTGGTCGGGATGGTCGTGGGTGACGATAACGGCATCCACATCGACCAGCTCATCGAGCGGCAGCGGCAGCTCGACCAGCGGATTGCGCAGCTGGCTGTTGGCGGTGCCCTCAAAGCCGGGGAAGGCCCCCTTGGCCGAGAGCATGGGGTCGATCAGAAAGCGGGTGCCGGCATAGTCGAGCAGCAAGGTGGCGTTGCGAACCTGGGTAATCTTCATGGGATGGCTCCATGTTGGCTGGTGGATATGCAACCAATTATGGGGCGCTAAGCGAGTTGCCATCAGTGGCCCACGGGTCGATTATCATCACCATCGGGCCAACAGGTTGATGTTCTACAGGTCGGCGCGGCCATTTAAAAAATTTGAAAAAATCCCCTTGAAAGGAAAAAGTGAACCCCTATATAGGTAACAAGGCCGGAACGCTCGACAGAGGTTTCGACCAGGCGCCCGTCCATAAGGAGGGCAAACAATCCGTTATCGCTCATAAGAGGGTAATACTATGCGTTCTATCGACTTTTCTCCGCTCTATCGTTCTGCCATCGGTTTCGATCGTCTGGCCAATCTCATCGAATCTGCGGCCAGCAATGGCAATGCCGGCTATCCCCCCTACAACATCGAGCAACTGGGTGACAACGACTACCGCATCAGCATGGCGGTGGCAGGCTTTACCCAGGAAGAGCTGGAGCTGAGCTTCCAGGAAAATCTGTTGACGGTGAAGGGCAACAAGCAGGCCGATACCGGGCGCAACTATCTCTATCAGGGGATCGCCGAGCGTGGTTTCGAGCGCCGCTTCCAGCTGGCCGACTATGTGCGGGTGAAAGGGGCCGACCTGAAAAACGGCTTGCTGCACATCGAGCTTGTGCGTGAAGTGCCCGAGGCGATGAAGCCGCGCAAGATAGAGATCAACGGCTGATAGCTTGAATTCACTGAAATTTTAAAATTTCCCGGGTGCCGATGACGGGCCTGTGGAGAGTTGACCCTGTTGCTTATTAGAAGGATAGGATTATGCGTAACCTCGATTTTTCTCATCTCTATTCTAACGCCGTCGGCTTCGAGCGGATGGCCCGTGAGCTGGAAGGTCTGTTCGAGCAGAAGACCGCCGCTTACCCCCCGTACAACATTGAAAAGCGCGATCAGGATGGCTATCGCATCACGGTCGCCGTGGCTGGCTTCGAGCGCGAAGAGCTGGAGCTGGAGACCGAAAACGGCACCCTCAAGGTGAAGGGGCGCAAAGGGGCTGCGGCTGGTGAGCGTCAGTTCCTCCATCAGGGGGTTGCCGAGCGCGACTTCGAGCTCGCCTTCAAGCTGAGCCAGCACGTGGAAGTGCAGGGCGCCAAGCTGGAGCATGGTCTGTTGACCATCGACTTGGCTCGCGAACTGCCGGAGGCGCTCAAGCCCCGCGCCATCCCCATCGGTAAACCCGAGCAGCTGGCGCTGCCCGGCTAAGCAAACCGGATCGCGATAAACAACAAAGGCCTGCATCTGCAGGCCTTTCTGTTTTTGTATCGCCGGATTGGATTAACCAGCGTAGAGGGCGTTTATCTCGTCGGCCAGGATGGCGATGCCGCGGCGAACCAGCTCCTCGCTCTGGGAGTAGTTGAGGCGAATGCACTCCTGACTGTGGCGCCACTTGGGGTCATCAATGCCGGGGAAGAAGTAGTGACCCGGCACGATCAGCAGGTTCTTCGCCTTCAGTCGCTCATAAAGTTCCTGACAGTGGATCGGCAAGCCTTCAAACCAGAGCCAGAGGAAGAGGGCGCCTTCCGGCTTGTGGATATGGAAGCGCGGGTCGGGGATCGCTTCGCGCAGCAGCTGCACCGCCAGCTCCGCCTTCTGCTGATAGAAGGGCTTCACCACCTGTTCGCTGAGGGCAATGATATCGCCGCTCTCGATCATCGGGATGGTGATGGCAGGCCCCAGACTGCCCGGTGCCAGATTGATGATGCCGCTGAGGTTGGTGATGGCCTGGATGATCTTCTCGTCGGCAATGACGATGCCGCAGCGGGTGCCTGGCAGGCCGAGCTTGGAGAGGCTCATGCAGAGGATGGTGTTGGCGTTCCAGAATGGCTTGGCTTCGCTGAAGATGATGCCCGGGAAGGGGACGCCGTAGGCGTTGTCGATCAGCAGCGGGATTCCCTTGTCGCGGGCGATCTGATCGAGGTGTTCGATCTCTTCATCGGTCAGCACATTGCCGGTGGGGTTGGTTGGGCGGGAGACGCAGATCACCCCGATATCGTCGCCCACCTGCAGGCTCTCGAAATCCACGTGGTATTTGAACTGGCCATCGGGCAGTTTCTCGATGGTGGGCTTGTAGGCCACGAAGTAGTCGTCCGCCAACGCCGAGTCGGCATAGCCGATGTATTCGGGGGCAAGCGGGAACAGCACCTTCTTCTTGCGGCCATCGGCAAATTCGCCGGCCAGCAGGTTAAACAGGTAGAAGAAGGCATTCTGGCTGCCGTTGGTCAGGGCGATATTGCGAGCCGAGATATCCCATCCCAGCTCCTTGCTGAGCAGGGCAGCCAGCGCTTTGGTGAACCTGTCTTTGCCCTGGGGGCCGTCGTAGTTGGCCATCGCTTTGACCAGCTCGCCGTTGTCGAGCAGGCTCTTGGCCTCGGCCTGAAAGCGTTCCAGCATGGCGGGGATGGGGGCCGGATTGCCGCCACCCAGCATGATGGCGTCCGGATTGGTCAGCCCCTGATTGAGGTCATCCATGAGTTGGGTAATGCCGGCGTGGCGAGTGAACTTCTCGCCGAACAAGGAAAATTCCATTCAGTGACAGATCCAGATTTGAGTTACGGGGATGTAGCACCATAGCTCAGTTTAAAAGTGGGTGTCGATCAAAAAGATGGGACGTTCCACGTGGAACATGGTGCAAAAATCAAGCGTGGTTAAAAGCACCAACTGTTGGTTTAAAAATGACCGAGCGGGATGCATTTTGCGACTCAATTTGGTATCGAGATATAGTTAATTTAAACAAAATCATCATGTTATGGATTGCGTGAGGATTGGCACAACTATTGGAATAGCTATCTGGTCATCTCAACCATACCGGAGCAAACCAGATGAAAAGCCTGATCGCTACCCTGATTGTGAGTGCCCTGAGCCTGAACGTGATGGCCAACGAAAACCCGCGGCCCGAGCTGGAGAGTGCCAAGCTGGAACAAGATGTGCAGAGCGAGTTGCAACAGGCATCCCACGCCGTGGTGAAGGATGCGCTGCACAATCTCAAACCGCTGGCGCTGGATACCCTGGTGGTGGAGGCGAGTCAGGCTGTGGCGACTCACTCCGAGAGTTGAGGTAGCGCAGGGGGGTCTGTCCCGTATGTTGTTTGAAGAAGCTGATAAAGGCGCTGTCGCTGGAGAACTCCAGCGCAGCGGCAATCCGGCTGATGGACTCGCTTTCGGCCAGCAGCTCCATGGCGCGCAACAGCCGCCACTGCTGACGCCACGCCTGATAGCTCATGCCGGTCTCCCGCATGAAGATGCGGCCAATGGTCTTGTCACTGGCACCCACCCGTTCGGCCAGCCGGTTGAGCCGATCGGGCAGGGCATCCCCCCGCTTCAACTGCTGTAGCCAGTCGCCCAGTCTGGGATCGGTTGGCAGCGGCAGCTGCCACGACTCCCGTGGCGCCTGCCCCAACTCCTCCATAAACAGTGCCACCGTCCGTTGTTGCTGCTCTTGCGGTTTGTCCCACGGCCAGAGCGCCATCCGTTCGATCAGTTCGTGCAGCAACGGATTGACCGCCAGCACTTCGACCGTGCCGGGCAACTCGGGGTGCGGCTGGAAGTAGAGGGAGCGGTAGGCAACGACACCGCGCATCAAGATCCTGTGTGCGGTGCCTGCTGGCAGCCAGGCAGCGCGGGTGGGCGGCAGCAGGCAGACCCGACCTTCCAGCTCCATGGTCATGCAGCCGGATTGGGCGAACAGCAGTTGATGGCGCTGATGTTGATGCAGACCCGAGTCGTGCCAGCCGAGGGCGGAGGCAATGCCGATCACGCTGCCGGTCAGCTGGTCGGGGTCAAAAGGGTGATCGGGAAGAATAAAGGCCATATGTCCGATTTTTGATGTTTATAGTCCTGCTTATTGTAATCAGACAATCGGCATCTCTCTAGAATGGCGACCTCTTGTGAAGGAGGTTTGTCATGAACAACAAGTTGCCACCGCTCTGGCTGGTGGTGGGATTGATGATGTTTCCCCAGATTGTGGAGACCATCTACAGCCCGGTCCTGACCCACATCGCCAGCCAGTTTCAGGTGAGCGAAGGGCAGGCATCCCAGACCCTGTCGGTCTATTTTTTGGCGTTTGCGGTGGGCGTGGTCTGCTGGGGGCGGCTATGCGATCTGATTGGGCGGCGTCCCGCCATGCTGGCGGGTCTGCTCACCTATGGCGTCGGCACCTTGCTGGCGCTGCTGGCCAACCAGTTTGAAACCCTGCTGCTGGCCCGGGTCATCTCGGCTTTTGGCGCCGCCGTGGGCTCCGTGGTGACCCAGACCATGCTGCGCGACAGCTATCAGGGCAGCGATCTGGTACGGGTCTTCTCAGCGATGGGCATAGCGCTCTCCTTGAGCCCGGTGCTGGGGCTGCTCAGTGGCGGCCAGCTGGCGAGCGGGTTCGGCTATCTCGGGGTGTTCAGCGGTCTGCTGGTACTGGCGGTAGGTTTGCTGCTGGTGACCTGCTGGCAGCTGCCGGAAACCCGTCCGGTTACTACCCAGCGAGTCGCACTCTGGCCGCTGGCATGCCGGATGATGAAGGATGGCGGGCTCTGGCGCAGTGCCATGCTGGTCGCCCTGTTCAACACCATGCTGTTTGGTTACTACAGTCTGGCGCCGTTCCTGTTTGCCGGATTGGAATTGAGCACCGGCGAGTTTGGCTATTCGGGGATCTTGCTGGCGCTGGCGACTCTGCTCGGCAGCCTGCTCAACAAGCATCTGCTGGGGAGGGGGTGGCTGCCGTCCTCTCTGGTCAGACTGGCTTGCGCTCTGGCGCTGGTCGCCGGGCTGCTGGTCTGGGCGAGTCAGTCCAGCCTCTGGTTCCTGTTGCCCATGATGGGTGTGGTGGTGGCCTTCGGGCTGGCAATCCCCAACGTGCTGAGTCAGGCGCTGTTGGCCTATCGCGAGGTAGCAGGCAGTGCTGGCGCCCTGTTCGGGCTTGGCTACTACCTGCTGCTCAGTCTGGGGTTGGCGGTGGCGGCCGGATTGCAGGTTCTCGGCCTGTTGCTGAGTGGCTGCGGTCTGCTGGCACTGCTTTGCTGCGGGCGTCGTTCCACGTGAAACGTCAGTTGCCGATAAAGCGGTAGCCGATACCTGATTCGGTCTCGATAAGCGTCGGTTGCTGGGGGTTATCCCCCAGCTTCTTGCGCAGGCTGGCGATGACGATGCGCAGGTAGTGGGTGTCTTCCTTGTGGCTCGGCCCCCAGATGTCGTTGAGCAGCTGGGTCTGCATCACCAGCTTGCCGGGGTGGCACACCAGCGCCTGCAACAGGGCGAACTCCTTGCGGGAGAGGGGGATCTCCTCCTCCTTCATGGTCACCTTGTGGCTGCTGACATCAAGCGTCAGGCCGCATTGGGGGAAGTGGCGCCGCTCGCCGCTGCTGACGCCAGCACGTTGGCGCAACAGCACGCGGATGCGGGCCATCATCTCGCCGATGCCGAACGGCTTGCTCATGTAGTCGTTGGCGCCGGCATCCAGCAGCCGCACCTTCTCCTGCTCAGAATCGCGGGCCGACAACACCAGCACAGGATTGGGGTGGTGCTCGCGAATAGCCTGCAATACCTGAATACCATCGCCATCCGGCAGACCGAGATCGAGGATCACCAGATCGGGGTTGAGGTGGCGATACTGCTCCAGCCCTTCATTGACCCCCACCGCCTCACTCACCTGATGCCCCTCGGCAATCAGGCTGATCCGCAGAAAGCGACGGATCGCCGCTTCATCATCTATGACCAGAATGTGCGCCATCGAACCTCCAGAGGCGAATGGTGGGAGGGGCTGAGTGACCCGATCTGGCGGTCAGCCATCAGACCTCCGGTGAATTGAGCGCGAGCGGCAGGGAGATGCGCATGCAGGTTCCGTTGCCATTGGGACCGGAGAAGGCCCAAATCTTGCCGCCGTGGGCCTCTATCATAGCGCGGGAAATGGCGAGGCCAAGCCCGGTGCCACGGCTGCCGCAATCGCCCACCGGCTGGGTGTAGAAGAGATTGAAGATCTTCTCCCGATCCGACTCGGCGATACCGACCCCGATATCGATGATATCGATGATGAGGTCGGGCTCGGCCACCATCACCTTGAACTCGATAGGGGTGCCTGCCGGCGAGTAGCGGGAGGCGTTGTCGAGGATATTGACCAGCACCTGCTCGATCAGGGCGCCGTGCACATAGAGCTGGGGCACATGCTGATCGAAATGGACCAGCAGCTTGTGCTGGCGCCAGGAGGAGTCGAGCCGCTTGCGGGCGCTCTCCACCAGATCCGCCAGATCGACCCAGTCCCGTTTCAGCTGGAAGTCGGGGGAGCCGATGCGGGTCATATCCAGCAGATTCTGCACATAGCTGTGCAGGCGGCGCGCCTCCTCCTGCACCGAGTGGAGCAGTTCGTCACGGTCTTCGGCGGGGATCCGGTCACCATATTCCAGCAGAGTGCTGCCTGCCCCCATGATGGTCGCCAGTGGCGTCTTCAAATCGTGGGAGACCGAGGAGAGCAGGGCGGCGCGCATCCGGTCGGTCTCCGCCTGTAGCTGACTGTCGGCCAGCCGCTCGTTGAGGTCGATCCGCGCCAGCGCGGCGCGAATGTCGGTGAGCAGGGCCTGCAGCTGGTGTTCGGCAGAGGAGGAGAGCGGATTGGCAAGCATTATGCCGATCACCAGATCATCGCTGAGGTGGTGATACTGGGCCTCGGCGGCATTGAGGGTGGCGGTGTGGGCCCCGGCGCTCTGCTTCTGGGCCAGACACCAGTCGATAGCCGCCTTGTCGGTCTGGCCGGGCCTGTGCTTCTCGTTGCCGAGCCGATCGTTGAACTCCTTGTCGATCACCACGGTCGGCTGGCCGAGCGCCAGTGAAATGGCCTGGGCACCTTGTCTGAGCACCTCCTCCGGGCTGCTGGCGGTGGCCAGCCCCTGACTGAGGGAGAGCAGAGCATTGCCCAACTGCTGGGTCTCGCGCAGACCGATCAGCTGTTGCCGCTGGCGGGAGGCGAGCCGGCCCGCCGTCATGCCGACGATAAGCAGCACGAACAGGGTGAGCAGATCGCTGTGGTTGGCGACGCTCAGGGAGAAGTAGGGGGCGGTGAACAGCAGATTGTGGGCGATAAAGCCCAGCACCGCCGCCAGCGTGGCGGGTACCAGACTGGTGGTGAGGGCCGTCGCCAGCACCCCCAGCACGAAGATGAGCGGTAACGCTGCGGGCGGCAGCCAGTAGGAGAGCCCCCAAGCGGCGGCCGAGGTGATCCCCATGATTACCACTGCCAGCATGCTGTGGTGTATATCCTTCGGGGTCGGGACGCGCATCCCCACTTCGGGCTTCTGCTTCTCGGTATCGACCAGCGTGATTTCGAGCCCCTGCGCCTGCTTGAGCAGGTGCTGCACCAGCGAGCGGCGCCATGGCGCCTTGTGCGGTTTGCCGAGCAGCAGCTGGGAGACCTGCTGCTGCTCGGCGGTCTCCAGCAGGGTGTTGGCGACCGCCGGACTGGAGAGGGTCAGCACCTTGGCGCCGAGGTGGGAGGCGAGCGCCAGCGCCTGCTCCACATCGGCAGAGCGGCGGCCATTGCTGTCGACATGCACCACCAGCCACGGAAGCTGGCGGCGCTGGGCAAAGCGGTGGCCGTAGCGCACCAGCGCCGAGCCG
This sequence comes from Aeromonas sp. R4-2, assembly GCF_040908295.1. NCBI lineage: Bacteria > Pseudomonadati > Pseudomonadota > Gammaproteobacteria > Aeromonadales > Aeromonadaceae > Aeromonas > Aeromonas sp. R4-2. The sequence goes on from NZ_JBFODL010000017.1 coordinate 59,938, forward strand.
TGCAGGTCGCCGAGGCAAACCATCAGCTTGCCCCGCAGCGGCAAGGTGCTCTTGCCTGCCGCTTGCCACTGCAGTTGCAGATCGCCCTCCACATGGCTGGCGGCGGTCTGCATCGCCAGCTCCCGCAATGCGGTGAGGTTGTTGAGGGAGAAGAAGGATTGCAGCGCAGCCTTGGCCTGATGGGGCACATAGACCTTGCCCTCCTTGAGGCGGCCGAGCAGCTCCTTGGGGGGCAGGTCGATCAGCACCAGACTGTCGGCCTCCAGCAGCACCTGATCGGGCAGGGTCTCTTTCACCCTGACCCCGGTCAGCTGCCACACCAGATCGTTGAGGCTCTCCAGATGCTGCACGTTGAGGGTGGTGTAGACGTCGATCCCGGCGTTGAGCAGCTCCTCCACATCCTGCCAGCGCTTCTCGTGGCGGCTGCCGGGGGCGTTGCTGTGGGCCAGCTCGTCCACCACGGCGATGGCCGGTTTGCGGGCGAGCAGGCCGTCGAGATCCATCTCCTCCAGTCGCTGCTGGCGGTGCATGTGGATTTTGCGCGGCATGATGGCGAGCTTGTCGAGCAGAGCCAGCGTCTCCTGCCGGCCGTGGGTCTCCACCACGCCGATCAGGATGTCTACCCCCTCTTTGGCCTGTTCCCGCACCGCCTGCAGCATTGCGTAGGTCTTGCCCACGCCGGGAGCGGCTCCGAGAAACACCTTCAGCTTGCCCTTGTGTTCCTGTTCCAGGCTCGCCAGCAGGGCGTCAGCCCTTACCTCATCACGCATCCCCATGCTCCTGCATCAGACTTGTCAGCAGGGCGTCAGCGCTTGCTACATCAGCCATTGTTATCCCTATCGAGCCAACAGCCCGTTTCGAAAATGGAGGTCAACGCCAGATCGGCAAGGAGCGCCCTCAGGCGCCCTTTTGATGATCCAGTTGCAGGTTCAGCTGGAGAATGTTGACCACCTGCGGGCCAAGGATACCAGCTTGTGTGGCCGACTTGACCTGCTCCGTCAGTTGGGCGGGATCCAGTCCACGTTCTTTGGCGACGCGGTTGACCTGAGCCAGCACCGCATCCAGCGGCAGGTGGGGATCGAGGCCGGAGGCGGAGCGGGTCAGCATGGCGGGGGAGCTGGTCCCCGGCTGTGCCTTGGCGGCCTGTTCGGCAAACTCTGCCCGCAGCGGTGAGCTCATCCCCAGATTGCTGGCGCTGCCGCCTATGGTGTTGAAATCGCTGGCGGAGGGGCGGGGATGGAAGTAGTCAGCCCGCTCGAATTTCTGCCCCAGCAGGGCGCTGCCGATCAGTTGCTGCTTGCTGTCGGTCAGCTGGCTGCCGTTGGCCTGCCAGGGGAACAGCAGTTGGGCCAGCCCGGTCACCGCCAGCGGATAACCCACGCCCAGCAGCAGGGTCAGGGTCAACAGGGTTCTGATTGCTATCATGATTCTCTTGCTCCAAAAGGATGGCTGGGGATGCGGATCTGACCCGCATCCCGGTTATGTCGTTACACCAGACCCAGGCCGGTAATGACCAGATCGATCAGCTTGATGCCAATGAAAGGCACCAGCAGGCCACCGACACCGTAGATCAGCAGGTTGCGGCGCAGCAGGCTGGTGGCTGAGCCTTTCAGATCGACACCACGCAGTGCCAGCGGCACCAGCGCCACAATGATCAGGGCGTTGAAGATGATGGCCGACAGGATGGCGCTCTGCGGGCTGCCCAGCTGCATCAGGTTCAGTGCCCCCAGTTGCGGGTAGGCGGCGATGAACAGGGCTGGCAGGATGGCAAAGTACTTGGCCACGTCGTTGGCGATGGAGAAGGTGGTCAGGGCGCCACGGGTTACCAGCAACTGCTTGCCGACCAGCACCACATCCAGCAGCTTGGTGGGGTTGGAGTCGAGATCCACCAGATTGCCCGCCTCCTTGGCGGCCTGGGTGCCCTCGTTCATGGCCAGACCCACATCAGCCTGTGCCAGTGCCGGTGCATCGTTGGCACCGTCGCCGCACATGGCAACCAGACGACCATCGGCCTGCTCCTGACGGATATAGGCCAGCTTCTTCTCCGGCGTCGCTTCGGCGATGAAGTCATCCACCCCGGCTTCGGCGGCGATGGCGGCGGCGGTTTTCGGGTTGTCGCCGGTGATCATCACGGTGCGGATCCCCATATGGCGCAGGATCTGGAAGCGAGCCTTGATACCGGGCTTGATGATGTCCTTGAGGTAGACCACCCCCAACAGTTTCTCCTGAGTGCAGACCAGCAGCGGAGTCCCACCCTGACGGGCGATGCTGTCGACTGACTTGAGCACCAGCTCCGGCACCGCCTTGCGGTCGAGGCTGAGGTAGTTCAACACGGCATCCACCGCACCCTTGCGATATTGATGACCGTTGCGATCCAGTCCGCTCAGCCGGGTCTCGGCGCTGAAGGGGATCACCTTGTCGCTCTCCAGCTGGCTCGGCTTGGCCATGCTCTTGCTGGCCAGAGTCAGGATGGATTTGCCCTCCGGGGTATTGTCACCCAGCGAGGCCAGCATGGCGGCTTGTGCCAGCAGGGCGGGGTCGACTCCGGGGGCCGGGATCAACTCGTCGGCCATCCGGTTGCCGAAGGTGATGGTGCCGGTCTTGTCCAGCAGCAGGGTACGCACGTCACCAGCCGCTTCCACGGCACGGCCAGACTTGGCGATGACGTTCAGCTTCACCAGTCGATCCATACCGGCAATGCCGATGGCGGAGAGCAGGCCGCCAATGGTGGTCGGGATAAGGGTAATGAAGAGAGCGATCAGGTAGAGACGCGGTACCTGGGTGCCGTTGTAGTCGAGGAACCAGGGCAGGGTGGCGACCACCAGCAGGAAGATCAGGGTTAGGCCCACCAGCAGGGCGTCTAGCGCCATCTCGTTGGGGGTCTTCTGGCGCTTGGCCCCTTCCACCAGTGCGATCATCCGATCCAGCGTGCTCTCGCCCGGATTGTTGCTGACGCGCACCCAGATCTCGTCGGAGACGACCGTCGTGTTGCCGGTCACGCCGCTGCGGTCGGTACCCGACTCGCGAATGACGGGGGCGGATTCGCCGGTGATGGCGGCCTCGTTGACCGAGGCGATGCCGGCGACCACTTCGCCGTCGGCCGGGATCATCTCGCCGCTGCGTACCAGCACCAGATCCCCCTTCATCAGGCTGGTGGCGGGTACCCACTCGCCCTGACCATCTTTGGCATTCGCCACCCGACGGGCCTTGAGCTGGCTCATGCCCGCTTTCAGGCTGTCGGCGCGAGCCTTGCCGCGCCCCTCGGCCAGGGTTTCCGCAAAGTTGGCAAACCAGAGGGTGAGCCAGAGCCAGGCAGTCAGCTGCCAGGCCAGCGAAGGGGCGACGCCGGAGAGCGGCTGCCCCAGCAGGGACTCCACCGTCGCCATGACTGCGGCCAGCCAGAGGGTGAACAGGATGGGGCTGCCAAACAGCGCCTTGGGATTGAAGCGATAGAGGGCCTCAACCATTGCCTGGATGATCTGTGATTTCTGTTTTTTGCCCTTCACCAACATGGTGTCGGTGCTCATTGCAGTGGACTTGCTCATTGGAAAGCTCCCAGCATCAGATAGTTGGCCATTGGCATCCGGATGGTGATCGACAGGGTCAGGTTCATCAGAGTGCCCCTCCGATCAGACTCAGATGTTCGGCCACAGGGCCCAGTGCCAGCACCGGCAGGAAGGAGAGGCCACCTATCAGCAGGACGGTGATGATCAGCAGGGTAACGAACAGCGGGCCGCTGATGGGGAAGTCCCCTTCGCTCGTCTCCTGACGGGGCGCGCGGGCCAGCTGACCGGCGATGGCCAGTACCGGAATGATGTAGCCGAAGCGACCGAGCAGCATGGCCAGACCGATGGCGATGCACTGCCAGTTGTCACCGGCGGCAAAACCGGCGAAAGCGGAGCCGTTGTTGCCGGCAGCCGAGGCGTAGGCGTAGATGAGGCGTGACAGACCGTGCGGGCCATCATGGCCGATGATGGTGTTGGCATCCGGCATCAGCAGGGTGACACCACCGATCACCAAAACCCCCACCGGCATGACCAGCATGCTGGCGACGACCCACTTCATTTCGGTGATGCCGAGGCGTTTGCCCAGATAGGTCGGGGTACGTCCCACCATCAGGCCGCACAGGAACACGGTCAGCAACACGAACAGCATCATGCCGTAGATACCGGAGCCGACCCCGCCGAAGATGACCTCACCCAGCAGCATGTTGATCATGCCAACCATGCCGCCGAGCGGAGTAAAGCTGTCGTGCATGGCGTTGACGGCACCGTTGGAGGCGGCAGTAGTCGCCACTTCCCAGATGCTGGAGAGCACAGGGCCGAAGCGGCTCTCCTTGCCTTCCCAGTTGCCAGTCATGTTGCTGGCGTCAGTGGTGAGCTGGGCGATGGCGGGATCCGGTTTCAGCTCCTGGGAGAGGGAGATGAAGAGCCCCAGCACCAGCATGAGGGTCATGGCACCGAGAATGGCGCGGCTGTGGGCCATGTCCTTCACATAGCGGCCCAGAGTAAAGACCATGGCGGCGGCGATGGTGAGCAGGGCGACCATCTCCAGCCAGTTGGAGAGGGCGGTCGGGTTCTCGAACGGGTGGGCGGAGTTGATGCCGAAGAAGCCACCGCCGTTGGAGCCGAGCTGCTTTATGGCAATTTGTGAAGCTGCCGGGCCGAGGGGCAGCAGCTGCTCCTGACCTTCCACACCGTGGAACGGCAGATAGGCGGAGAGGCTTTGCGGCACCCCTTGCCACACCAGCACCAGCGCCATGATCAGCGCGATGGGCAGCAGCACATAGAGGCAGAAACGAACCAGATCCTGCCAGAAGTTGCCAAGGTTGATGGTCTGCTGACGGGCGATACCGCGGAACAGGGCAATGGCGACGGCAGCGCCCGTCCCTGCGGAGACGAAGTTCTGGGTGGTCAGGCCTACCATCTGGCTGAAGTAGGAGAGGCTGGCCTCACCGGAATAGGCTTGCCAGTTGGTGTTGGTCATAAAGCTGACCGCGGTGTTGAATGCCAGTTGCCAGCTCAGACCAGGCAGTTGTTGCGGGTTGAGGGGCAGCAACCCCTGCGCCATCAGGATCAGGAACAGCAGACCGAAACCGGCGCCGTTGAAGGCCAGCAGGCTGAGTGCGTAGGACTTCCAGTCCTGCTCCCGTCCATCGGTGCCACAGCAAGCCAGTGTGGCGCGCTCGACCGGTGCCAGCCAGCGGATTTTGCCTTCAAATACCCGATAGATGTAGTTGCCCAGCAGCGGTGCCGGTAGCAGAACCAGCAGCACGAAGGCCACCGGATAGATTATTTCTTGCCACATGTTCTAGTCCCTCACTCGTGGTCACGGTGCGTCAGGGCACGCATTGGATTGCTCACGAGGCTCGGCAGTTTGCTGGCCACCGGGTAGATAATTTCTTGCTGCATATAGGTAGTCCCTCACTCGTGACTGCGCGTGAGTGCGCGCATCAGATAGGCCATCAAGGCGAGGACGAGCAGCAGATATAGCCAATTCATATCGACTCCATTGAGATAATTAGCTGCGAGAGCCGATGTAAGACCATATCGACTCTGTTGGTGTCATTGACGCTGAAAAGGGTATGTAAAACAGGCGTAAAGGCGCCATAAAGCGCCATGTGGCAGGCGTAAAATCGGCGTAAAGAACGACGGATTTGCGAGATAAATGGCGAGGAGTGATCAAAAAACCCGGCCTGAGCCGGGTTTGGAAGAAGGGGTTACATGGCTGTAGACGCCGGCAGCTCGTGACAGGCCAACTTCATCTGCCCCTAGCGCATAGTGACGAACTCTTCCGCGCTGGTGGGGTGAGGCGTGGGAACGCAGTTGTTGAAGTTGGCCTGATAATGACAGGCCTGCTTCAAACGTGCTTATCGCATTGTCACGAACTCTTCAGCACTGGTCGGATGGATAGCCACGCAGTTGTCGAAGTCCGCCTTGGTGGCACCCATCTTCATGGCGACGCCGAAACCTTGCAGGATCTCGTCCATCGCAAAGCCGATGCCATGCAGACCGACCACCTTCTCTTCCGGGCCGACACAGACCAGCTTCATCCGGGTGGGCTGGCGATGCTGGGTCAGTGCCGAGTACATGGCGGTGAACTGGCTGCGGTAGACCTTCACCTGGTCCTCGCCGTATTCGGCGATAGCTTCAGGTTCGGTCATGCCTATGGTGCCGATGGGCGGGTGGCTGAACACCACGGTCGGTACCAGATCGTAGTTGAGGTGCTCGTTCGGCTTGTTGTTGAACAGCCGTTCGGAGAGGCGACGGCCCGCAGCGACGGCAACCGGGGTGAGCTGGATGCGACCAGTGTTGTCACCCACTGCATAGATGTTGGCGACGGCGGTGTTCTGGAACTTGTCGGTCGGGATAAAGCCCTTCTCGTCCAGCGCGATGCCAGCGGCAGCCAGATTGAGGTTGTCGGTTGCAGGTACCCGGCCGATGGCCCAGATCAGACAGTCGACGGTGAGATGGCGGCCATCTTCCAGTTGCAGGGTCAGGCTGTTGTCAGCATTCTTGAGCACGGCTTTGGGAATGGCGTGGGTGTGCAGCTTGGGCCCTTCCTGCGCCATGATTTCGACCAGTGTCTCGTGGATCATGGGGTCGAAGTTGCGCAGCGGCGCGTGCTTGCGCACCACCAGATGGGTCTCGGAGCCGAGCGCCTGCATCACGCCAGCAATCTCGACTGCGATGTAGCCCGCACCCACTACGGCAACCCGCTTGGGTTGGCTTTGCAGGTCAAAGAAACCGTCGGAGTCGATACCCAGCTCGGCACCCGGGATTGCCGGAATTTCCGGGCGGCCACCGGTAGCGATCAGGATATGATCGGCCGTGTAGTGCTCGCCATTAACCTCAATGGTGTTGCTACTGACGAAGCGGGCGAAGCCCTTGATGACGGTGATCTGGTTCTTGCCCAGCACGTTCTGATAGGACTGGTGAATGCGGCCGATGTAGGCCTGGCGGGACTCGACCAGCTTGGCCCAGTTGAAGTGGTTGAGGGTGGTGTCAAAGCCGTAGTCGGCGCCATATTTCATGGCATCGGCGATCTGGCCGGCATACCACATGGCCTTCTTCGGTACGCAGCCTACGTTGACGCAGGTTCCACCCAACTCTTTGGCTTCAATCAGGGCAACTTTCTTACCGTACATGGCAGCCCGGTTGGCAGAAGCAATACCGCCGCTGCCGCCGCCGATGGCGATATAGTCAAAATGCTGTGCCATTGCGAGGTTCTCCGCTCATTAAGAATGCAATCACAGCATGATGGGGATAAAGCGGCTGGCTCACAAGAGCCAGCGCTCAGTTATGTTGGATCGGCAGGCGAATATGGAACTGGGCACCCTGGCCCGGTTCGCTGGCACAGCTGATACGGCCTTTCAGCAGTTGCACCACCAGGTTGTAGATGATGTGGGTGCCCAGACCGCTGCCACCCTGACCCCGCTTGGAGGTGACGAAGGGATCGAAGATTCGCGGCAATATTTCTGGCGGGATGCCGCGGCCGTTGTCCGAGTAGTCGATAAACAGCTCCTCTCCCTGCTGTTCCACCTTGATGGTGATCTTCTTTGGTTTGTCCCAGTTGTCGAACCCGTGGTTGATGGAGTTGAGGATCAGGTTCGAGTAGATCTGGGTAAAACTGCCCGGGAAGGAGAAGATCGACAGCTTGGGATCGCACTGGATATCCACTTCGCACTGGCTCTTCTTCAGTTTGTGGCCAAGCGAGACCACCACCTGATGGAGGTTGTCGGCGAGGCTGAAGTTGTAGCGTGCTTCCGATGACTGGTCGACAGCCACCTGTTTGAAGCTGGCGATCAGCTCGGAGGCGCGCCGCAGGTTGCTCTGCAGCAGCTGCATCGACTCGTCGAGGTTGACGGTGAACTCGTTGAGATAGGAGCGCGACAGCTGCTTGGAGTCGATATGGGACTTGAAGTCGGCGACCCGCTCCTGCAGGTAGGAGGAGGCGGTCACGCTGATGCCGATCGGAGTGTTGATCTCGTGTGCCACCCCGGCTACCAGCGAGCCGAGGGAGGCCATCTTCTCGGACTCCACCAGGGTTTGCTGGGCCTGCTTCAGGTCGTCGTACGCCTTGCCCAGCTGGTTGTTGGCTTCGCTCAGGCTGCGGGTACGCTCCACCACCTTGCCTTCCAGCTGTTCGTTGAGCTGGATAATCTCCCGCTCGACCTTTTTCAGCTGGGTGATGTCGTAGCCGAAGCCGATCTGGTACTTGAGGTTGGGACCATCGTAGAAGGGGACGAAGGTCCATTGCAGTACCAGCTCATGAGCCTGCTGGTCATGCATGATGACCTCTTTGTCTGATAGTGAACCTTCCGCCGCCAGAATATCGTTCAGCTCTTCCCGTTGCGCCGGGCTGACAAAGAGATCCAGCCAGTTGTGTTGCAACAGCTCCTGCTGGTGGTAGCCGGTCAGCAAGATGGCTGCCGGGTTGATGCTGGCGATGGTCAAATCCGGTTCCATGCAGCAGATGACCATGTTGGCCGAGTTGATCAGGGTGGCGGAGAAATCCCGCTCCTGTTGCAGTTGTTCCACCGCCTGATGGCGAGCAACCAGCTCGTCACGCAGTCGGGTACGCATCTGGTTGAGGGTGGAGACCAGGGTATCCAGCTCATCGGGTTTCTTGCGTGGCTGCGGGCGGCCTTCCAGCTCCAGCGCCATGTCGAGCCGATCGAGGTTGAACTTCTGGGCGTAGTTGGCGATGCGGTTGATGTGCCTGACTACCAGATAATAAATGATGATCAGGATGCAAAATGAGACCACCAGCGTTTTGATGGTTTGGCTGACCATGATCAGCACCGATTTTTCGATGAGGCGCTGGTAGATCTGCTCGAGAGAGGCGGCAACGAACAGCTTGCCGACAATCTCCCCCTGATAGGTGAGGTTGAATTCTCGGGAGATATCATAGCTTTCCCGCTCGACCCCCTGGGTCAGCAGCGGGACTTCGGAGTTGCCGAGCATCTCCTTGACCATCACGAACTGCATGTTGGGCAGGTTCATGATCCCTTCAATTTGCACTTTGACCTGCTCTTCATCCAGGTTCCACAAGCTGGCGGCGATGGGTTGCAGGAACGAGGCCTCGATCTGGCCGATGCTGTCTTCGATGACGGCGACATCCTTGCGGTAATCCCAGGCGAGTTGCAGCGCCGTAATGATCATCGCCAATACGGTACTGCAGACCAGAATGTAGGAGAGCAGGCGATATGAGAGTCCGTTGCGGCCTACGGCCCTGGCGGTCTTGGTGAAGAGTCCTGACATGGCGTCCTTGCGGTCTGGATGTGGTGTTTTTTAGTTTAACTGCTTCATGCACTTATGTCGTCTTTCCTGCGAAGCATAAAAAAGGCCCCGTATCGGGGCCTTTGCATGTGATTGATGATTAATGTCCGCCGTTTGCTTTGGGCGGAATGGTTTCATCGAATACCGGCAAGGGTTTGTGCTCGGAAGCCAGATAGGTGTAGATCACCGGCAGCACGAACAGGGTGAACAGGGTACCGATGGCAAGACCTGCCACGATGACGATACCGATGCTGAAACGCTGTGCCGCACCGGCGCCTGCGGCGTAGAGCAGCGGGATCAGGCCGGCAATCATGGCGGCAGTGGTCATCAGGATCGGGCGCAGACGAACCTTGGCGGCTTGCATCACGGCTTCCATCCGGTTCATGCCGCGCAGCAGCTGCTCTTCCTTAGCTACTTCACAGATCAGGATACCGTGCTTGGTAATCAGACCCACCAGGGTGATGAGGCCCACCTGGGAGTAGATGTTCATGGTCGCCATACCCCATGCAAGGGCAATCAAGGCCCCGCTGATGGCGAGCGGTACAGAGACCATGATGACCAGCGGGTCACGCACCGACTCGAACTGGATTGCCAGCACCAGGAAGATGATGGCCAGTGCCAGCGCGAAGGTGGCATAGAGCGCATTGCCTTCGGTGACGAACTGACGGGCTTCACCCATGAAGTCGTAACGATAGCCTTGCGGCAGCTTCTCGTCGGCGGTGGTCTGGAACCAGTTGATCGCATCACCCATGGCCACGCCCGGAGCCGGAACGGCGCCTATGGTGGCAGAGTTCAGCTGGTTGAAGTGGGGCAGGGCGCGGGGCTCGCCAACCACTTCAATGCTGATCAGGCTGCCGAGCGGGATCGACTTGCCGTCGGCGGCCCGCACGTAATAGCCCTTGATGGACTCCGGATTGAGGCGGTACTTGCGCTCGACCTGCGGGATCACCTCGTAGGAGCGGCCATCCAGGTCGATACGGTTGACGTAACCGTCCGCCATCATGGTGCCCATGGTGATTCCGATATCCTGCATGGTGATGCCATAGGCACCCGCCTTGTCCTTGTCGATGCGGATCTTCATGGTGGCGGAGTCGTAGTTCAGATCGAGATCCGAATAGACGAACTGACCGTTACTCTGCGCCGCTGCCAGAATTTCACCGGCCACCAGGAACAGGCTTTCGAAGCTGTTGGGGGTGGTGATGACGAACTGGATCGGCAGACCACTCGATGCACCCGGCAGTTCCGGGAACTGGAAGGTGGTGATTGCCATACCCGGGATGTCTTTCACCAGATTGGCGACCCGATCCAGCACCTCTTTCTGGCTCGCTTCACGCTGGCTCCAGGGCACCATGGAGGCGATACCGAACGCCTGGTTGGCGTTGAACACCCCTGAGAAGACCTGGGAGAAGGCGATCTCGGGCTGGTCGTCCAGGATCTTGTTCACATCCGCCATGGTGTTTTCGATGTAGTCCAGGTTGGCGTTGGACGGTGCGGTACCCAGCACGGCCATTACCCCCTTGTCCTCTGACGGTGCCAGTTCGCTCGGGATGAACTTGAACAGCAGCGGCAGGCTGGCGAAGACGATGACGGCGAACACCACGATGACGGGGCGCTTTTTCATCACGGCGTGCAGCATGCTGTCGTAGCGATCGGTCATCCGCTCCAGCAGGTGATGGACTGTGCTCTCGAACTTGCCTGGCTGCTCGTTGGCCTTGAGCATCTTGGAACACATCATCGGGGATAGAGTCAGGGCGATGATGCCCGAGACGAACACGGCGCCAGCCAGCGTCAGGGCAAACTCCTTGAACAGGGAGCCTGTGATGCCCCCCATCAGGGCGATAGGCGCGTATACCGCCGCCAGGGTAACCGTCATGGCGATAACCGGCACCGCAATTTCACGGGTACCGATAATGGCGGCCCGGAACGGTTCTTCCCCCTCCTTGATATGGCGGTCGACGTTCTCCAGCACCACGATGGCGTCATCCACCACCAGACCGATCGCCAGCACCATCGCCAGCAGGGTCATCAGGTTTATCGAGAAGCCGAACATATCCATCATCATCACTACGCCGATAAGACTGAGCGGAATGGTGATGATCGGGATGATAACCGCGCGGAACGACCCGAGGAACAGGGTGATGACCACCAGAACGATGGCGGCTGCCTCCAGGATGGTCTTGATAACCTCGTGGATGGACTCGTTGATCGCCACGGTGGAGTCATACATCACGTTGAGACGCATGGTGCTCGGCATATTGCGCTCAAGGCTCGGCAGCAACGCCAGCACATCGTGGGCGATGTTGATGGGGTTGGCTGTCGGCGCGGCGTTGACCGCCATGACCACTGCTTCGCGGCCATTGGCGCTGGCGCGATAGATGTCGTGGCTCTTCTCGAGGGTCACCTTGGCAATGTCGGAAAGGCGGATCACCTTGCCGTCACGGGTAGCAACAACCAGACGCTTCAGCTCGTCGACATCCTTGACCTGGGTCTCGGCGTTGCCGTTGAACAGGGTGAAGTAACCGGTCGCCTGACCTGTCGCGGACTGATAGTTGTTGCTGTTGAGCACCGTCATCACGTCACTGGCAGTCAGGTTGAAGGCCGCCATCTTGGCCGGATCCAGCCATACCCGCAGGGCAAACTCGACACCGCCGTAGAGGTCAACCTTGGAGACCCCGCCGACAGTAAAGAGCTGCGGCTTGATAACCCGCTCCAGATAGTCGGTGATCTGGCTGGAATTGAGCTCCGGGCTGGTAAAACCGAGGTAGAGCACCGCTGTGGTTGAACCGGTGGAGGAGGTGACCGACGGGTCTTCCGCCTCTTTCGGCAACTGGGAGCGCACCGAGTTCACCTTCGCCAGGATGTCGGACAACGCGGCGTTGGGGTCGGTGTTGAGCTTCATGTACGCAGTGATGGTGGAGCTGCCCAGCTGGCTGGAGGAGGTCATGAAGTCGATGTTGTCGGCTTGCGCGACCGCCTGTTCCAGCGGCTGGGTGATGAACCCCTGGATCAGATCAGAACTGGCGCCATAGTAGCCAGTGCTGACGGTGATCACCGTGTTGGTCACCTCGGGGTATTCCCGTACCTGCATCTTGAAAATGGCCTGAAAGCCCAGCAAGGCGATCAGGAAGCTGAGCGAGATCGCCAGCACAGGCCGTTTTATAAATATGTCAGTAAATCGCATCGCAGATCTCCGCGCTTACAGCATCGGGGTTTGTGCCGGAACGGCCAGGGCATCGTTCTCGACCACATGCACCTTGGTGTCGTTGCTCAGGCGAACCTGACCCGACAGTACGATCTGGTCACCGGCCTGGATGCCGGAGAGCACATGCACATCGTTGCCACGGCGCTCACCGGCCTTGACCACAACCTGCTTGGCTCGCAGCACTTTCACCTTGTTACCCTCTTTGTCGGTCTCTTCGCCCTCTTTGAGCACGTAGACGTTCTGACCGTAAAGGGTGAAGGAGATAGCGGTCTGCGGGATCACGATCTGATCTTTCACCGTCGGCAGAATGATGCTGGCGCGGGCGAACATACCGGAACGGAGCTGACCGTCGTTGTTCGGAATGTCTGCCTGTACCTGGATCAGGCCGCTCTGGAAGTTGACCGCAGGCTCGATGGCGGTGATATGACCGTCAAACTGGGTTTTCGGATAGGCATCCACATTGATCTTGATGGTCTGGCCCAGCTTGATTTTGGAGATATCGGTCTGGGGCACGGTGAAGCGCAGGCGCATCACGCTGGTATCTTCCAGGCGCACGATATCTGTGCCCGGCTGCAGATACTGACCGAGGAACACATTGCGCAGGCCGACCACGCCGCTAAAGGGCGCACGGACTTCACGACGGGCAATGGTCGCCTTCAGACTCTCGATATCTGCTTCCAGTGAGCGATAGGCCGCTTCGGCTTCATCCAGCTGCTCTTTGGAGATGGAGCTGGTCTTGTAGAGGTTCTGGAAACGATCGAACTTGGCTTTTGCCGCCGGCAGCTTGGCCTGGGAGGCGCGCAGATTGGCCCGCTCCACGGTGGAGTCCAGGCTCAGCAGCAGCTGGTCAGCCTTGACCGGTTTGCCCGACTCGAAGGTGATGGCATCAATGGTGCCGGCCAGTTCGGTGGAGAGGGTCACCCCCTGATTCGGTTCGATGAAGCCGATCGCTTCGATGGTCGGTACCCAATCCTGCGCCTTGGTCACCATGGCGGTGACGGGGAACTCGGGTTCCGGCCGGTTGGCCATGTATTGGGCAATCATCTTCTGTTTGAACAAATTGAAGCCGATGACGCTGCCAAACAAGGCGATCGCTATCAGCAACATAATGGCCATCCACTTTTTCATGAACAGGCTCCTGAGGTGGAAAGATTGGGGGATAAAATGGCATTCCAGCTGGCCCGGATCGCGGTTTCCAACTGCGATTCGGTCAGCGTGATGTTGTGCACCCTGCACTGCAGGGCCAGATGCATGACACTGTCCAGACTCAACACCTGGAGTGCCCGTATCGGTAAATCAATAAACAATCCTTGTTCAACGCCCTGTTCAAAAAATCGGTCCAGAGGCTCCCAGGCAGCCAGAATGACAGGATTGGTCTCCAATTCTGCCCCTAGCGGAGAGCTCTCGTACTGCAATTTGCACCGGATAGCGTTGGGTTCGTTAACAAAAATGGCATGAATATTGAGCCATAATTGGCGAAATTGTTGAAATGAAACTTTATCGATTGCTACATCGGCCATGACCATGGGCACACACTGCAAGATAGTGTGCTGGTGCAGTTGCCGGATCAGATCATCCTTGTCGCCGAAGTAGCGATAGATGGTGCCGGTGGCAACATTGGCCTTCTTGGCGACTTCTGCAATCGACAGACCATGAAAACCCCGTTCACCCAGTACCTCATGGGCCGCGTTGAAGATGCTCTCTTTTTTATCCAGAATCATCAGTGTGACTTTCGATTGAATGAACGTTCATTCATTCTAGATGGGCATCAAATCAAGTCAAGGCAGCAAGGCGATTTGCGATTGCGATCAGCCCCTTTTCGGCTGTCAGCTGGGGAATAGTGGAAGAAAAGTGCGCAATGTGCTTGAAAAAACAACGAACAGTGTTTCGGTGACAGAAAAGTGTAGACAAACCAGCAACCATCATTAATAATGCGCCCCGTTCGACAGCGTAGCGCCCGTAGCTCAGCTGGATAGAGCGCTGCCCTCCGGAGGCAGAGGTCACAGGTTCGAATCCTGTCGGGCGCACCATCAAAAGTGCGTCGGTTAAACGGGCGTTGTTGTGGAACGAAAACAGCTGTGGTGGCTGTAGCTCAGTTGGTAGAGTCCCGGATTGTGATTCCGGTTGTCGTGGGTTCGAGCCCCATCAGCCACCCCATTTTACAGCTTGTCAGGTACGCGAAGGTGGCGGAATTGGTAGACGCGCTAGCTTCAGGTGTTAGTGCCCCCCGGGTGTGAGGGTTCGAGTCCCTCTCTTCGCACCATACTTGCTGTATGACGAGGATGACCATCAGGTCGTCTTTGTTTTTTTGAAATAAACTATTTTGAAAGAAATAGCCTCGGTGATTAGCGCAGTCCGGTAGCGCATCTGGTTTGGGACCAGAGGGTCAAAGGTTCGAATCCTTTATCACCGACCACATTTAGAAAAACCTCGCTTCGGCGGGGTTTTTTGCTTTCCGGCCTCCGCTGGGCCAGCACTCTCTCCCTGTTACGTCTGTTTACACTCTATTTGGGCAGCGCGCCCCGCCTTTCGGTTATGCTTCAGCCTCGAGTCACTGACAACCGGATGTCATCGGCCCATTTCAGGCATTTTTCCATGAATGACAAAATTTCCTTTGCTTGCTCTCCCGCCCTGCTGGCTGCCTTGCTGCTGGGTGGCTGTACCATCAAGCCGCCATCCACCGATGTGATGATGGGCTCCATTGCATCACAACCGCAGGAGGAGCGTTCTCTCTCCCCCTTGCTGACCAGCGGTGATTTTTGCGTTGCGGTGTCCCAACAGAAGGTGTTGGCACAACCTTGCAGCGGAAAAGACGATCAACTGTTCGAGTGGGATCTGGGTGAGTTGCGCCTGCAGGATCTCTGCCTGCAAGCCAAAAACGACAGCGAAGTGATGCTGGCACCCTGTGACGGTCAGGCGCAGTGGGAGTGGCAGAAAGACAGACTGTTCAACAGCAAGGTCTCCCGCTGCCTCGATGTGGCCGGGCGACGTCATACCCCCGGCACGCCGCTGCGACTGGCTGAATGCTACGGCGGAGCGAACCAGAGCTTCAGCTGGCAGCGGCCCAATCCCTGGCTGGAAACCCTGAAAAAACAAAGCCTCACATGGTGAGGCTTTGCTGAATCGGATGGCGGGCTGAAGAGGATCAGGCGGCGCTGACGCTCTCCAGCTCGAACAGCTTCTCCAGATAGACGGCGACGCCATCTTCATCGGAGGTGAGGGTCTGCTCATACTCCGGCAGCGCCATTTTCAGGCGGTCATGGGCGTTGCCCATCACGATGCCGCGTCCCACCATGGTCAACATCTCGAAGTCGTTCATGCCGTCACCGAAGGCGATGGCCTGGGACATCTCCAGTCCGTGTTGCTCCAGTACGGCGCGCACGGCATTGCCCTTGTGGACGCCGGCGTGCATCACTTCGAGGCAGTCCGGCAGGGAGAAGGTGACGTTGAGCTGGTCGCCGTAGCGCTGGTTGAGGTGCGCCTCGATCTTCAGCAGCTTTTCGTGGTCACCGATGTAGAAGACCTTGTTGATCTGCTCCATCGACTCCTGTTTCAGGTCATCGACCAGACGATAGGTGAAGCCGGATTCGTCGTGGAATTGCAGCAACCAGGGCAGCTCCTCCTCGACAACCCAGTCATCGCCCTGATAGACGTTGAGATGGATGGATGGGTCACGTTCGAGCGCAACCAGCTCGGCGGCGATGTCGGTCGGCAGCGGCTGGTTGAACACCAGTTTGCCCTGCTTGTCATGCACCACGGCGCCGTTGGAGGTGATGAGGTAGATATCCAGACCCAGCGCATCGCGGAAGCTGCGTACATCGACGTGGTGACGGCCGGTGGCGACCACGAATTTCACGCCCTGCTCAACCAGACGGCGGACGGTCTCCCGGGTACGGGAGGAGATCTGGTGCTGCTTGTTGAGCAGAGTTCCATCGAGATCGGATACAACTACCTTGAACATCTTTACCTCGGCATCAATTGAAAGCGGGGGCAGTTTACCCCAGCCTGCATGGTCACCCCATTTATTTAGGGTTACAAAAAATAGCCAGCCTAGTAGCGGGCGAAGAAATCGAGCATGGCGGTCAGCGCGGGCTGGCGCTTGTCGTCGGATTCGATGAAGAGCTCGTGCCAGGCCCCTTCAATTCGCAGCGGCTTGCCCCCTTCGCAGCGGGCTTTGGTGCAAAACGCATCCTGCGCCGCGTTGTCCACCACGCTGTCGTTGCCAGCCTGCAGTAGCAGCAGCGGCGTCTTGATGGCGCCCGCATCGGCAATGGCAGCATCGGCACCGGTGATCCCCTGATAAATCCAGTGGGCAGTGGCTCCCCCCAGCTTGATCTGCGGGTGCTGCTCATACATCTGGCGGAAAGCCTGATAGCGTGACTGGCTGTGAGTCAGCTCGTTATCGGCAAAGCCATGATCCTGATAGGGGCCCTGACCCGGTCCATAGGGTGGTTCGCCAAACCAGCCGCCGACCGTACCTATAGTGGTGGCCAGTCCCTTGGCCAGCCATTTGGGCAAGCCGCCCAGATTGATGCCCAGCATGGGGGAGGAGAGCACGGCGGCGCGGATATCATCGGGCCAGCGCTCCAGATAGCGGGCCGAGATGGCCCCCCCCATGGAGTGAGCCAGCAGGAACAGCTTGGCGGGCTTGTCCGCCATGATTATCTGGTCGTGAAACTGCTTCATATCGACGACATAATCGTCGAACTGGTCGACATATCCCTTGTCATGGTCGCTCAGCATGCGGCCGGACATCCCCTGACCACGATGGTCGATAAGGTAGAGGCTGTAGCCCTGACGCCAGAGATCCCACGCCAGCTCCTGATACTTGAGGTAGCTTTCAACCCGGCCGTTGACGATCAGGATGGCGCGATCAACCTTCTCCTGTCGCAGCGCGGCATAGCGGATGACGACGCCATCCTTGCCCTTGAACTCTCCTTCTATGGCATGCTGGCGCCAGAAGTCGGGCAGGGTTTGCTGGTAGAGGGTGGGCACATCGGCTTCGCTGGTGAGCTGATAGGGATTGGTCACGGCAAGGGCTCCGGCAGAAAACAGGGTCAGGGCCAACAGGGGAATCGAGAGGGATTTCATCAGGCACACTCCGTTTGCCAGTATTGATAAAGCATTGCGATGTCACCGGAGCAGAGCAGCGACATGGCGCTTTGCAGTGTGGGCAGAGGCCAGTTCCACCACTGCATCTCTTGCAGCATGGCGATCTGCTCATCGCTGAAACGGCGGCGGATCGGTTGGGCCGGGTTGCCGCCGACTATGGTGTAAGGGGCCACATCCTTGGTCACCACGGCACGAGTGGCGATGACGGCGCCATCACCTATGGTGATGCCGGGCATGATCATCGCTTCCGAGCCGATCCAGACATCGTTGCCGATCCGGGTATCTCCTTTGCGCAGAAAGCCACTACGGGCCCCTTTGCCAAAGGTATCGGGGTTGAACGGGAAGGTGGAGACCCAATCCAGCCGGTGGCCCTGATTGCCTGCCAGCATGAAGGTGGCGCCCGAGGCGATGGAGCAGAACTTGCCGATGATCAGGCGGTCTACTTCTGTACCCCACTCGCCGCTGTCCCAGCTTGCTCTGGTCGAGCCATCCCCGAGTAAATAACGGACACAGTGATCCTCGAACGGCTTGCCGTGGTAGTAGCCGGAGTAGTAGCTGTAGTCGCCGGCCTCTATGTTCGGGTTGGTCAGGTGATCCCGGATGATTTGCGATTCCAGCCAGCTGCCAAAAGGGTTCTCCATCACTCCTCCTGTTGGTCGTCCTGCTCGCTCTGCTGGGCCCAGCCTTTGCGGGTCAGCTGCATCCGCTGCCACCACTCTTCGTCTGCCAGAATTTCACCGGCCGGGCCGAGCTGGGGGTAGGGCATCTCTTTCTCTTTGCAGAGCTGGGCATAGATGGGATATCCACCTTCGAACAGGATACTGTTCTGCTCCTCCAGCGTAAGCGGGCAGCCGCGTTGATAGCAACCGGCCAGCTCGCGTTGGCGCTGCGCCTCGTAGAGGATGGCGGCAGCGGCCACCGAGACGTTGAGGGATTGCACCATGCCCACCATGGGAATGATGATATGGTGATCGGCCAGCGCCAGCGCCTCTTCGCCGATGCCGTGTTTTTCCTGTCCCACCAGAATGGCGGTCGGTTTGGTGTAGTCGATGGCGCGAAAATCGACCGAGCTGTCGGAGAGGTGGGTTGCCAGAATCTGCATGCCGGAGGCTTTCAGCTCGGCTACCGCGCTGCCGATATCCGGGTGCAGTTTTACATCCACCCAGTTCTGGCTGCCGCGGGCGGTGCCCTTGCGCTTGTGGATCCAGGTTTTGGGCCAGACGGCGTGTACCCGGTGGATACCGATGGCATCGGCGGTACGCACGATGGCGGCCAGGTTGTGAGGTTTGTGCACCTCTTCCATGCAGACGGTCAAATCGAGCTGACGCTGGGCCAGCATATCGGTGATGCGCTTGAAGCGTTCGGGGGTCATGGTTGTCTCTTAAAAAGCAGCAGGCGGCTTGCGCCGCCTGTGTGATCAGTTCTTTTGCCGGCTCACCTTGAGCACGTTGGGCATGACGCGGATCTTGCGCATGATGTTGGCCAGATGGATACGGCTCTTGGTGGTGATGAGCAGGCTCACCTGATAGACCCGGCCATCCTTCTCCTCGGTACTGATGGCGTGAATGTTGGCACCGGTGGCGGCAATCACGTTGGCCAGCTCGGCCAGCGCACCCTGATGATTGATGATCTCGATGCTGATGCCGGTGCGGAACTCCTGTTCCAGCTCCTTGTCCACTTCCCACTGCACCGGCAAGTACTTGTCCGGCTCTTTGCTGTAGCCCTTGATGTTGCGACAGGCTTCCTGGTGGATCACCAGACCCTTGCCTGGGCTGATGTGGGCGATGATGGCATCCCCGGGGATCGGACGGCAGCAGTTGGCGAAGGTGACCAGCATGCCGTCGGCACCCTTGATCGGCATCTTCTTGCTGCTGGTTTTGGGCTGTTCTTCCGGCGGCAACTCATCCCCCAGCATACGGCGCGCCACCATCACGCTCATGGCGTTGCCGAGGCCCACATCGGCCAGCAGCCCCTGCAGGTTCTCGTGCTTGGTATCGGCCAGCACCTGTTTGATGCGCGGCTCGGGAATGTCTTCGATATTCTTGGCGCCCAGAGCATGGTTGAGCAGGCGGCGACCCAGCACCACCGACTCTTCGGTGCGCAGGTTCTTGAGGAACTGGCGGATCTTGGAGCGCGCTTTGGTGGTCACCACGAAGTTGAGCCAGGCCGCGTTGGGGCGAGCGCCCGGCGCCGTGATGATCTCCACCGTCTGACCCGAGTGCAGCGGGCTGCTGAGCGGGTAGGGATGGCGGTCGACCCGCGAACCGACGCAGGCGTGGCCGATGTCGGTGTGCACCGTGTAGGCGAAGTCCACCGGCGTGGCGCCAGCGGGCAGCTCCATGATGCGCCCTTCGGGGGTAAAGACGTAGATTTCGTCGGGGAAGAGGTCGGTCTTGACCCCTTCGATAAATTCAAAGGAGCTGCCGGCGCTTTGCTGCAATTCTAGCAGGCTCTGCATCCAGCGCTGGGCGCGGATCTGGGCCGTGGTGCCCGAGCTGTCGCCATCCTGCTTGTAGGCCCAGTGGGCGGCAACCCCTTTGTCGGCCATCTGATCCATGAACTCGGTGCGGATCTGCACCTCGACCGGTACCCCGTGCGGCCCCACCAGAGAGGTGTGCAGCGACTGGTAGCCGTTGGTCTTGGGGATGGCGATGTAATCCTTGAAGCGGCCGGGGCGCGGCTTGTAGAGGCTATGCATCTGCCCCAGCACCCGGTAACAGGTATCTATGTCCTTCACCTTGACACGAAAGGCGTAGATATCCATTACCTCATGAAATTGCAGCTCTTTTTTCTCCATCTTGTTGTAGATGGAGAAGAGATTCTTCTCGCGGCCACTGACCTGATGCTCGATCCCTGCCTCCTTCAGACGACCGCTGATTTCGCTCTGGATAGAGTCGATGATCTCGCGGCGATTGCCACGGGCGCGGCGCACCGATTCGCGCAGCACACGGGATCGCATCGGATAGAGCGCCTCAAAGCCCAGCTCTTCCAGCTCGTTCTTCATGGTGTGAATACCGAGGCGGTTGGCGATAGGGGCGAAGATTTCGAGGGTTTCCCGGGCGATGCGGCGGCGCTTGTCCGGGCGCAGGGAGCCCAGGGTTCGCATATTGTGGGTGCGGTCGGCCAGCTTGATCAGAATGACCCGGATATCCTGGGTCATTGCCATCACCATCTTGCGGAAGTTCTCGGCCTGCGCCTCTTTGCGATCGCGAAATTTCAGCTTGTCGAGCTTGGAGACCCCGGCAACCAGTTCTGCAACCGCATTGCCAAACTGTTCGGCCAGATCGGCCTTGGTGACAGAGGTGTCTTCAATGACGTCGTGCAGCACGGCGGCCATCAGGGTTTCATGATCGAGGCGCATGTCACCCAGGATTCGGGCAACGGCAACAGGGTGGGTGATGTAGGGTTCGCCACTGGAACGCATCTGACCCTGGTGGGCATCACGGGCCACCACATAGGCTTGCTTGAGCTTCTCAACCTGCTCTGGCGGCAGGTAGGAACTGGCTATTTCTTTAAGGTTTTCAAATAAATACAAGACAGTCCCCGCAGCGGTGAAACGGCAATTCGTGGAATTGAGGGTATAGCCCTGAGTTTGCGAGGTTTTCGAGCGGTTGTAAATGGGGATGAACAGTCGGCACCCGGGCGGGTGCCAACCGGAGGAATAACTTAACCGCGGCCTTCGGCGATGGCAGCAACGGCAGCCAGCTCGGCGGCTTCCTGCTCTTGCTGTTCGTAGCGGTCCTGGGTGTCCATCACTTGATTGTTCACCAGACCCAGCTCGATCTCACGCAGGGCGATCACAGTCGGCTTGTCGTTCTCTTCGTCGACCAGGGGATCTTTGCCTTGTACCGCGATTTGACGAGCGCGGCGCGCGGCGACCAGCACCAGGTCAAAACGGTTACCTACCTGTTTTACAGCATCTTCTACAGTAACGCGTGCCATGCAGGACTCCAGTGTTTGGGCTTTCTGTATTTAGAAAAGCAGTGTTTAAAAATGACGCAAAAGTTTACTTGTTTTTGGCTTACTCTGCCAGTAGCTGTTGCAGCAAGTTTTTTTGAGCCTGTTGCTGGTGACGCATCTCCAGCCGTTGGCACTCAATAATGGACCTGAGCTGGAACAGCGCCTGCTCGAAGTCTTCGTTGATAATGACATAGTCATACTCGTCGTAGTGCACCATTTCGGCAATGGCTTTCGCCATCCGGCCGGCAATCACTTCGGCGCTGTCCTGACCGCGCCCAATCAGGCGGCGTTCCAGCTCTTCGCGGCTGGGGGGCAGGATGAAAATGGATTTGGTCGGCATCTGCTCGCGGATCTGGCGGGCACCTTGCCAGTCGATGTCGAGGAATACGTCGATCCCCTTGGCCAGACAGGCTTCGATGGCGGCGCGTGAGGTGCCGTAGTAGTTGCCGAACACTTCGGCCCACTCCAGAAAATCACCGCGTTCGATCAGTGCCTTGAACTCTTCCACCTGAACGAAGTGGTAGTGTACGCCGTGCTCTTCGCCAGGACGGGTGGCGCGAGTGGTGTGGGAAACCGACAGCTGCATCTTGCCCGCAGCGTTATGTTGGGTCAGCAAGGCATTGAGCAGACTGGATTTACCAGCGCCGCTCGGAGAAGAGATGATATAGAGAGTGCCTTGTTGCGCCATATTATTACCTTTAATCGAAACCGCTGTTTTGGTTGTAGCAGAGACCGCCGTCTTGTGCCCGAAAGGGAGACAGCCAAACGCAAAACGCGTAAAATTCTTGAGTCAGGAGGATGTAAAGGCGGCGAATTTTACCAGAATGCGGCGAATAAAAAAACGGCCGGAATCATATTCCAGCCGATCAAAGTATTCGTAGCTTGCTGCGGGAGCGTAACCCACATCAGCCTGCATTGTGCCTTTGGCTGAGGGCAGAGGCTATCAGGTTATCCCTGCCTGATGGCTCGGAATTCCCGAGGTGCTCTGTCACTACGGCAGTTGACGATCTGCACAGAGCCGATCGAACGCGGCGATGACCTGCTCGCTGGTGATTTTGCTCATGGCATCGGGATCCTTGAGGCGGGTGCGCCAGCCGAGCTCGGCCAGCGGCTTGCCAGTCTCCTGCTCAATCAGGGTCTGATAGACGCTGACGACATAATCCCGGCAGAGATAGGGGCCGGTGCGGGCCGGATTGTGGTGGGCATAGAGACCGATCACCGGCGTGCCCACTATGGTGGCCATATGGGTGGGGCCGGTATCGGGGGCCAGTACCAGACTCGCCTCGCCAATCAGCGCCAGCAGCTGCTTGAGGTTGGTCTGCCCCACCAGATCGACCGGCTTGCTCTGGCTGAGTTGCCGGATCTCGGCGGCCAGATCCCGCTCCAGCTTGGCCGGCCCGCCACAGAGATAAACCTGAAAGCCCTTGTTGGCGGCGTGATCCGCCAGCGCGGCATAGCCTGCGGCAGTCCAGTTCTTGAAGGCCTTGCTGGCGGCAGCGCAGATCAGCAGGGTCGGTTTGCCGCCAATCTTCTCCCTTGCCCATGCCTGATGTTCGGCGCTGATGGGCAGCTGCCAATCCGGGGTCAGATCCTTGATGCCGAGCTCTTTGGCAAAGGCGAGGAAACCGTCCAGCACGTGGGGAGAGGCGGGCGAGGGCACCTTGTGGTTGGTGAACAGCCACTGACCGTCGTTGGCCCGCTCCCGATCAAACCCGAGTTTGACCCTGGCTTTGATGCCGAGGGTGGCGATGCTGGCGCGCATGGCCGCCTGCAGATGCAGCAGGGCATCAAACTGACGTCCCCTGAGGGTCTGCCACAGGTCGCTATAGCCGCGCCACCCCTTGCTCTTGTCGAAGGCGATCACTTCGACACCGGGCAGATCGGCAAACAGGGTTGCCTCGATTTTTCCGGTGATCCAGGTGATGCGGGTTTGCGGCCACTCCCGCTGGATGACCCGTACCAGTGCCAGCGTGTGGCAGCAGTCGCCGATGGCGGAGAGCCGCAGAATGCAGATGGAGGAGGGAGGCGTTTGAAATAGCGGCATGATGTGGCGCACGGCTGGCAAAAAGGGTGGATGGCATTATGCAAACTCCCCTGTGGATTGTAAAATTGCGCGCAATCGTCAGCCGGGCTTTGCCACCCGAATAGCCGCCATGGCTGGCACATGTTGCGGGCATGCCACAGTCGCAGCCTCATCGCCCATAAACAGGGGCGATCAACGACCCATCGAGCGGGATCTTCATGATGCTGATACAGACCGAACACAACCAGGTTTGCTGGTTCGCCGAAGGGGCCTTTCGCGACCCCACTTCCCAGTTATTCGAACCGGCCTGGTGGCAGAACAACCGTCAGGTGGTGGGTACCTCCATCGGTCGCGGCGTGACCTGGTTCGTCAAGGATGAGTCCCGCCATCTGGTGCTGCGCCACTACTATCGCGGCGGCATGGTGGGCAAGGTGGTGCGGGATCGCTTCTGGTTCGAAGGGGTCGAATCTAGCCGCGCCATGGCGGAATACACCCTGCTGGCCAAGTTGTGCGAACTGGGGTTGCCGGTGCCGCGTCCGTTCGGTGCGCGGATGGCCAAACAGGGCCCATTTTATCGCGCCGACATCCTGATCGAGCGTATTCGCGGTGCCAAGGACATGGTCGCCCTGCTCAAGCAGGGGCCGGTGGCCAGCGAGGTGTGGCACAAGATTGGCCAGACGGTGCGCCAGCTGCACGATGCCGGGGTTTACCACGCCGATCTCAACAGCCACAACCTGCTGCTCGATAAGGATGAGAAGGTGTGGGTGATCGACTTCGACAAGGGGGCGATCCGCTCCCCCGGTGAGTGGCAGAAGGGCAATCTGGAGCGGCTGTTGCGCTCCTTCAACAAGGAGTCTCAACTGCACACCAGCTTCCACTTCGTACCGGACAACTGGCAGACCCTGATGGAGGGTTATCACGGAAAAGCGAGCTGACCCTGTTGCTCGCCGCTATGGCCAATGTTACTTATGAATCAGCTCTTCAGATTCGGTTTCGAGGTGCCCCATGGAAATGCTCAAGACACCTTTGGTGGATGTCACCGCCCGGCTTGATCCGGGTCTGCTGTTCGATGCCATGGCGCTGCTGGAGGCGGGGATCTGGACCTGGTCCCCGCAACAGGGATTGCGCCGCGACCCCTCCTGCCTGCGCCTGCTGGGGCTTGGTGAAAGCTGGCCGGATGATCTCGGCTGGCTGGAGCGGGTGCATCCCGATGACGTTGCCCGGCTGGCAGATGCCCTGAGCGCCTGCCAGAGCGGCCGCAGCAGCGGTCTGCGCCTCGAATATCGCATTCTTCACCACCACGGCCACTACATCCGGCTGGAAGAGCGGATCCGCCGTGACGAACGGGGCTATCTACTTGGCGTGGTACGCCATCTCGATCCCGCCGTGGTGCTGGTGGAAGAGCGGCACGGTACCGATCCGCTGACCGGGCTGGAGAGTCGCAGCCGCTTCGAGCAACTGCTGGAGGAGAGGCTGTTGGCCGAGGGGGGAAGCTTCAGTCTGCTGCAGTTTTCCGTCGATCACATGGCCAAAATCCGCCAGCTCTTTGGCGAGGCCGCCTGTGACGCCATGCTGGCCAAGCTGGCGCGCATCGTGCGTCACGAGCTGCGCCGCGAAGATCCCTTCGCCCGCTGGGATGAGGATGGTTTTATTCTGATGCTCTCTCGCACCGAGCGGATGAAGGGGCTGGAGATTGCCGAACGGCTGCGCCTCGAGATTGCCGATGCCAGCCTGCTGCCACAGCGGCCGGTGACCGTCAGTATCGGGCTGGTACAGAGCCAGCCCGGCGAGCAGCTTGACCATCTGCTGGCCCGTCTGGCCACCTGCCACGGTCAGGCCAGACGGGAGCGCAACGCCGTCGTCGGCTAGTTGCCACTCAGGATGAAGTGACCTTGCGATGCTGGCACACCTTGAGGGATGCCAGCATCAGCACGCCGCCGATGGCCAGCCGGGTCAAATCGGTATCCTTGCCCCAGATCAGCAGATTGACCAGCAGGCCGGCCGGAATGAGCGCATTGTTCATGATGGCGAGCACCCCGCTGCTGACCAGCGTTGCCCCCTTGTTCCACAGGAAGTAGCCCAGCCCCGAAGCGCCCACCCCTAGCCAGAGCAGAATGCCCCACTGCAGCCCGCTGGTCGGGTACTGGGGTTTGCCCAGCAACCACCAGGCTGGCAGGGCGATCACCAGTGCTCCCAGATAGAAGCAGCCGAAAATCGCCAGCTGTGGCGGTTGCTCCGCCTCCCTTGCCAGCAGTACCTTGTAGCCCACCTGACCCATGGCAAAGCAGAGGTTGGCCCCCTGTACCACCAGAAAGCCCAGCGCATAACTCTCGGTCAGCCCGTCAAAGCGGATGACGGCAGCCCCGAGCACCGCCAGCAGGGCGCCCCACAGATAGGTGGGCTTGAAGCGCCCCTCCAGCAGATCGTGGAGCAGGGTGACGTAGATGGGGGTGAAGATGGTAAAGACCAGCACTTCCGGCACCGTCAGCAGCAGAAAGGAGTGGTAGTAGAAGAGATACATGATGCCGAGCTGGATGGCGCCCAGCGCCATCAGCTTGGCCGCCAGATCGGGGCGCAGCCAGCGGCGGCGCAGGAAGGGGAGAAACACCAGACTGGCGAGGGCGATGCGGGTCAGCACCGAGAAGTAGGCATCGACCTGACCAGCGAGGTAGACCCCGATCAGGCTGAAGGAGAATGACCAGAGCAGGGTGACCCCTATCAAGTAGTTCATGTGTTTGATTTATCGTCAGTTGTCAATTTTAAGGGGGCTATGATGGCCGAGATGGAAGCGGCAATCCAGCGTTTATGGGGGCGATTGCCACAGGTCGGAGCATTTTCCTTTACCGCCAGCAATGGCGAGGGGTCGGCGACCGACTGGAATGGTCGCGGCGAGGGGCGTGTGCAGGTGACCGATCATCAGGGTGGCTGGCTGTTTAACGAGCAGGGCCGTTACATCACGCCTCATGGCAGGGAGCTCGCCATGCACAACTGCTTCTGGTGGCAGCGCAGCGAACGGGGGATCCGTCTCTCCCATCTGCGTTATCAAGCGCCGGTCGAGCTGTTCGAGCTGCTGTCGCAGGGGGATGGCCGCTGGCTGACCGCCGAACCCCATCTGTGCGGGGCGGATCACTACTGCGCCGAGTTGACCGAGATAGACGGCGGTTTTCTGCTGAGCTGGCAGATCACCGGGCCACGCAAGAACGAGCGACTCAGCTATCGCTATTCGGTTTGAATTTCAGATGGTTGTCGTTGGCTTTTTTGGCCAGTCAGTCTGATATATCAGGCTGACTGGTGGAATGTGTATCAGTCTGGCTAGCTCGGCTAAGTTTCCCGTGAAGGTGTTGCTCACACTCTATGTTGTCAGTAGCTCTGCAAAAGCGTTTATCAGTCTTATCAGGGCAAACGCTGCTATGGCAACGCACAGGTTTTCTAACGGACTATTGGTCACCAATGTATGAAGGGTATGGGCTAGGACAAGAGCATTGCGCATGTGAATCACCTTAATGAGTCGGTTGTATTACTGATAGCCAGTTCTTTAAGGATTCACTGTTGGTGAGAAACCACTATTAGCTCAGTCCCCCATCAAAACAGTTGATAACAGGTAACGGTTTTCTCCTGATCTCGAACATAAAAAAACCGGCGCAGAGCGCCGGTAGCGGGGGACAAATCGGAGGTTTTTTAAAACAGTCCCAAAAACAGGAGAGATAGACTCTCGTCACACATTCAGAGATGGACTTCAGGCATTCAGGGCATAGCTCAGCATGGCTTGCAGCTTGCTATCGAAGAACCAGGGCAGCAGTACCATCAGCAGGCCCAGGATCCCGGCCAGCCGCTGGCGATACTGCCAGCCGGCAATCAGCACCAGACCACCGCACAGTGTGGTCAGGATGCCTGACATAGGGAGACCTCGCGCTGCATGCGACGCTGCTGCGCCCACTGGTTCATGGCGACCGAGCCGAGGATCAGGGCCAGAGCAACACCTGTGGTGGGATGGATCTGCTCGCCGAGGAACAGGGCACCCAGCATCACGCCGAACAGCGGTACCAGATAGTTGCTGAAGGAGGCGAACGTCGGGCCGGCCTTCTGGATCAGCGCCATGTAGAGGAAGTAGACCAGACCGGTACAGAGGGTACCTAGCACGGTGATCGCGCTCAGGGCCTGGGTGCTCGGCAGGGTCAGGCTGCCGAGATCAACCATGAAGGGGGCGACCAGCAGCAACTGGATTGCCGAGGAGATCAGGATATTGCGGGCGACCACGACCGGATGGTCCTTGGCGAAGCGCTTGATCATCAGCAGGCCGATGGCGAAGCAGCTGGCACCCAGCAGGATGGCCATGGCACCGAGCAGACCGGCGTTCATGCCCTGGGAGAGTTTCGGCCAGAACAGGGTGAGCACACCGGCAAAGCCGATGATCACGGAAAGCAGACCGGTTTTGGTGATTCTTTCACCAGAAATAAACAGCGGTGCAGCCAGAATAGTCACAAACGGGATACAACCCATGACCACGGCGGCGATGGCGCTATCCACATACTGTTGGCCCCAGGCGACCATGATGAAGGGGATGGTGGCATCCAGCAGGGCGATCAGCATATAGGTGCGCCACGGGGTGTGCTCACTCTTGAGCCGCATGAACAGGCAGAGCAGACCCAGGGTCAGGCTGCCGCACAGGGCACGACCGGCAGCCACCAGAATGGGGGGCAACTCGGCAACGGCCTGGTGCATGAAAATGAATTGGGAACCCCACAGCAGGCCAATGGCCAGCAATAACAGATAGCTACGCATTTGAATCTCCGATGTATTAAGCCAGCGCATTCTAGGCAATCTGTTACTATGGTAAAAATGAATTGTTGGCATTTAACTATGGCTAATATCGATGGATAGCTCGCTCGCCCGTCTTGACCTCAACCTGCTCGCCGTATTCGACATGCTGATGCAGGAGCGCAATGTCACCCGTGCCGCCGAACGGCTGCATCTCTCCCAGTCCACCGTCAGTCACGCCTTGGGGCGGCTGCGGGTGGCGCTGGATGACCCGCTGTTCGTGATGAGTCGGCGCGAGATGATGCCGACCGAGCGGGCCAAGGCGCTGGCCGGGCCGGTGCGCCAGGCGCTGGCGATGCTGGAGCAGGGATTGCGGCAGGCCAAGGGGTTTGATCCAGCTACTGCGCGGCGGATTTTCCGCATCGCCACCCCGGGCTCGGTGGAGCACGGGCTGGTGCCGGTGCTGGTGGACAGGCTCCATCGGCTGGCCCCTCACTGTCGGCTTGAGGTGTGCGAGCTGGCCGACAGCGACTACGAGCGGGAGTTGGAAAAGGGTGAGCTGGATCTGGTGATCGGTTTCGCCGGGGCGAATCACCTCTCACCCCGTTTGTGGCGGGAGGAGTGGTTCAACAACCCGCTGGTCTGCCTGTCGCCGCTCGGCAGCGAATTGCCCGATGTGCTGACTCCGGTCGAGCTGGTGAGCCGTCCCCACATCCACACCTCCAGCTGGGGTCACAGTCAGGCGATGGTAGAGCTCTGGCTGGCCCGCTTCGGGGTGGAGCGGGAGTTGGGCGTGCGGTTGCCGAGCTTTATGGCGGTGCCGCCGTTGATGGCGACCGGCCGCTATCTGGTGGTGGTGCCCGAGATGATCGGGCGCCACTTCTGCCGCTACTACCCGCTGCGGATGCACCAGCTCGACCCCGCCATCCCTATCGTCTACCTGATGGCGGGGCACCCGCTGACCGCCCATGACGAGGCGATCGGCTGGTTCAAGAGCCTGTTGCACCAGTTGGTGTTCGACCTCTACGGCGACGATGCACTCGGGACTCCCGCTCAGCGGATGCTGGCGAAGTAGTCGAGCCCCATGGCGCTTTTCACCTCCGCCAATACCTCATCGGTGATGATGCGAGCTTGCTCGGTGCCTTGATAGAGCAGCTCCAGCAGCATCTTCTTGTCGGCAATGGCCGCGGCCCGGCGCTCTCGCATCGGGGCGAGCAGGGTTTGCAGGCAGTCATTCAGCACCTGTTTGCAGCGCATGTCCCCCAGTCCGCCTCGTCGGTAGTGGGCCTTCATCTCGGCGACCAGCGCCTTGTCGGGGTGGAAAGCATCGAGATAGGCGAACACCGTATTTCCCTCCACCTGACCGGGATCGCTCACCTTGAGGTGGTTGGGGTCGGTATACATGGCGAACACCGCCTGTTTGACCTCTTCCGCCGACATGCCGAGCTCTATGGTGTTGCCGAGAGACTTGGACATCTTGGCCTTGCCATCGATGCCGGGCAGGCGGCCGGTGTCGCTCAGGATCGGCTGGCATTCGGTCAGCACCTCTTTGCCTACCAGAGAGTTGAAGCGGCGGACGATTTCGTTGGTCTGCTCCAGCATCGGCAGCTGATCTTCCCCGACCGGCACATGGCTGGCGCGAAAGGCGGTGATGTCGGCGGCCTGACTCACCGGATAGACCAGAAAACCGGCCGGCAGCGTGCGTTCGAACCCTTTTTGCTGGATCTCCGCCTTGACGGTGGGATTGCGCTCCAGCCGGGCGACGCTGACCAGATTGAGGTAGTAGCAGGTGAGTTCGGCGAGGGCGGGCAGGGCGCTCTGCAGGCAGAAGGTGGTCTTGGCTGGGTCGAGGCCGACCGCCAGATAGTCGGCCATCACCTCCAGTACGTTGTCGGTCACCTTGGTCGGGTTGTGGCCGTTGTCGGTCAGCGCCTGCAGATCGGCGATCATCACGAATTGACGGTAGTGGTGCTGGGCTTCGACGCGCTGGCGCAGGGAGCCGACATAGTGGCCGATGTGCAGTTTGCCGGTGGGACGATCGCCAGTCAGGATTACGGGGTTGTGCATGTCACTCTCTCCAGTTGGGTGAGCCGGGAGGCGACAAAGGGATAAAAACAGTTGACCGCCTCTCGGCGGTCACGGTGTTTTCTTTGGGAAATTTACAATAGAAACGCGGTGCCGCCTGTTTAGGAGCAGCACCACCAGTAGTTGTGATTGAATGCGGTCATGTTCATAGCAAATCAAACT
Organism: Aeromonas sp. R4-2; assembly: GCF_040908295.1. NCBI lineage: Bacteria > Pseudomonadati > Pseudomonadota > Gammaproteobacteria > Aeromonadales > Aeromonadaceae > Aeromonas > Aeromonas sp. R4-2. The sequence goes on from NZ_JBFODL010000017.1 coordinate 90,521, forward strand.
ACGCCGGTTTCATTACTTCTGCAAGGGGACGACCAGCAGATCGCAGGGCACCGTATTCATCAGCTGACGGGCGCTGGAGGTGAGCAGACTCCAGAAACTCTGGCGATGGCCGCACACCAGCAGGTCGATCTCATACTCCTTGACCGCCTGATTGACCCGCTCGCTCAGATCGCCGCAGATCACCAGCTTCTTCTCGATGGGATAGTCCACCGAGGCCAGAAATGCCTCCAGCTTCTCTTTCGCTTCGGCGATCACCTGATCCTGCACGTTGTCGATATCGATATCGATCATCTCGGTGTAGAGATCCTTGAGGTCCACATCGACATGGATAACCGACAGCTTGGCGCCGTTGGAGCGGGCTCTGTCCACCGCCTTGTCGATCACCTTGCGGTTGTCTTCAGAGAGGTCGATCGCGGCCAGAATATGCTTGTAATAGGTTGTTCCACTCATGGGGTTCTCCTTACCGATCCTTCAGCCCACTATACCAATCTCTGCTGAAACTAAAATGGTGCCTCAGGCACAGTTTTGGGATTTAAATGAGTTTAATGACGTGTGACACAGGGTCAGCCACTCAGTTATTAACCACTATTTGCCTATAAATTAAACAAGAGTTTGACGCCGGTCACACCCCTCGGCTTGCCGATCAGGGGGGAGAGGCATAGGATGGGCCCGTGCTTCGCAATGAACACAAAACAACAAAAAGCATCTGAATACCGCTTTGGGGAGCCACGTGCTCCCTTTTGTTTTTCTGCCTCATTTCCCGCGGCTTTTCTGACTGATAGCGATCCGGCATCAAGTTAATCTCCTTCGATTTGGTTATGCTGTAGCCAGTTTCTTTGGAGGCCTTCCCATGATCATTCATCCCCAGATTCAAGGTTGTGTTGCCCGCAACTGTCACCCTATCGGCTGTCGCGCCGCCGTGCAGCAGCAGATCGAACGCATCAAGGCTGCTGGCCCGTTCAACGGCCCCAAGCGGGTGCTGGTGCTGGGTGCCTCTTCCGGGTTTGGACTGGCGTCGCGCATTGCACTCGCCTTTGGTGCCGGTGCCGACACCATCAGCATCTCGTTTGAGCGCGGCCCTTCCGACAAAGGATTGGGTAGCGCCGGTTGGTACAACAACATCTGGTTTCGCAAGGAGGCGGAGCAGGAGGGGCGTATCGCCATCAACCTGATCGGCGATGCCTTCTCCGATGGCATGCGCCAGCAGGCCATCGATACCATCCGCCAGCAGCTTGGGCAGGTGGATCTGGTGATTTATTCGCTCGCGAGCGGCATCCGGGTGCTGCCCGACGGCACGCAAGTGCGCTCGGTGCTCAAGACCACCGGCCAGCCATTCAGCGGCTGGGGGCTGGATCTGGAGCGCGATACCCTGGTGCAGCAGTCGCTGGCGCCAGCAACGCCGGAGGAGATCCGCGATACCGTCACCGTGATGGGGGGCGAGGATTGGCAGCTCTGGATGCAGGCGTTGCAGCAGGCCGATTGTCTCGCCCCCGGCGCGCAAACCGTCGCTTACTCCTATATCGGCCCGGAATCCACCTATCCCCTCTATCGGGATGGCACCATCGGTTATGCCAAGGAGCATCTGCACGCCACCGCCGAGACCATCAACCTGCAGCTGGCCGAGATTGGTGGTCACGCCTGGGTGTCGGTCTGCAAGGCGCTGGTGACCAAGGCGAGCGCCTATATCCCGGTGCTGCCGGTTTATCTCGGCTTGTTGATGGGGGTGATGAAGGAGCGCGGCGTCCATGAGGGCTGCATCGAGCAGATGCAGCGACTGTTCGCCGCCAAGATGTACGGACCCAATGGGGTGGTGGCCGATGGTAACCGGCTGATCCGGATGGATGATCACGAGCTCGACCCGGCCATTCAGGCTGCCGTTTCGGCGCTCTGGCCCAAGGTGACGCCGGAGAATTTCCACGCGCTGGGGGACTTTGCCGGGCTGCGGCAGGATTTCATGCAGCTCAACGGCTTCGAGCTGCCGGGCGTCGATTATGCTGCGCCGGTGGATGTCGCCTCCCTTAGGGAGCTGACCCCCTGAGCTGAAAGAAACGGGATCTCCCTCTCGTTGGCGGGTTGATTCGCGGCGGGAGTGTGGCGACAATCGATACCAAATCACTGAGGAGAAACAAGATGCTGGCCCAAGCCATGATCGAGAAGTTGAACGAGCAGATTAACCTGGAGTTCTACTCCTCCAATCTCTATCTGCAGATGAGCGCCTGGTGCGAAGACAAGGGCTTTGAGGGGGCGGCGACCTTCCTGCGTCAGCACGCGGTCGAGGAGCGCCAGCATATGGAGCGTCTGTTCACCTACGTGAGCGAGACCGGCGCCATGCCCAAGCTGGGTGCCATCGATGCCCCTCCCCACGAGTTCAAGTCGCTGGGCGACGTGTTCCGTACCACCCTGGAGCACGAGTACCACATCACCAAGTGCATCAATGGTCTGGCCCACGTAGCCTTCACTACCCAGGACTACTCCACCTTCAATTTCCTGCAGTGGTATGTGGCCGAGCAGCATGAAGAGGAGAAGCTGTTCAAGAGCATCGTCGACCGTCTGGGTCTGGTGGGTGAAGATGGCAAAGGCCTCTACTTCATCGACAAGGAGCTGGCCGAACTGGCCAAGGGCGCCCCTGCCAGCATCATGGACAGCAACGCCTGATAGTCGTGGACACTTAGTGTTCAGCCAGTACAATAACGGCCCTTTTAAGGGCCGTTGTTTATTCTGGTGGGCAGCCACTATGGTTCTGTTCCGCCAGAGGCAATCACGGTTCTGGCCAGGTGCCGTTTCAATTTTGATAAGTGAGTGATGATGAAGCAGGTCGATGTGGTGGTGATCGGGGCCGGTGCGGCCGGATTGATGTGTGCGGCGCAGGCGGGCTACCGTGGCCGCTCCGTGCTGGTGCTCGACAATGCCAAGAAGCCGGGCCGCAAGATCCTCATCAGTGGCGGTGGTCGCTGCAACTTCACCAACCATCAGGCGGGCGCTCACGCCTACCTGTCGGAGAATCCCCACTTCAGCAAGTCGGCGCTGGCTCGCTACACCCAGCAGGACTTTATCGATCTGGTGGATCGCCACGGGGTCAACTATCACGAGCGCACCCTGGGGCAGCTGTTCTGCCTCGAGAGCGCCAAGGAGATCGTCGATGTGCTGCTCACCGAGTGTGACTGGGCTGGTGTGACCCTGCAGTTCCAGACCGAGATCCTCACCGTCAACAAACAGGAGGAGGGCTTCCTCCTGACCACCAGCAAGGGAGAGATCGGCTGTCACTCGCTGGTGGTGGCGACCGGCGGTCTCTCCATGCCCAAGCTGGGCGCGACCCCGTATGGCTTCAAGCTGGCGGAGCAGTTCGGTCTCAAGGTGCTGCCGACCCGCGCCGGTCTGGTGCCCTTCACCCTCCATCAGGCGGAGAAAGAGGCCTTCGCCGATCTGGCGGGCATCAGCCTGCCGGTAGCTGTGACCGCCGAGGATGGCACCCGCTTCAAGGAGGCGATGCTGTTCACCCACCGCGGCCTCTCCGGCCCCGTCATCCTGCAGATCTCCTCCTACTGGCACGCCGGCGAGAAGATCCACATCAACCTGTTGCCGGAGCTGGATATTCCGGCTGCCCTGCGTGAATGGGCGCAGGCTCACCCGGCGCAGGAGCTGAAAACCGTGCTGGGGCGCGAGCTGCCCAAGCGCTTCGTCGACAAGCTGGTGGAGCTGGGCCAGCTGGTCAGCAAGCCGATGCGCCAGTACAACGAGCGGGAGCTGGAAGCGGTGGCCAACCTGCTGGGTGACTGGCAGATCCTGCCCAACGGCACCGAGGGGTATCGCACCGCCGAAGTGACCCTGGGCGGCGTCGATACCAACGAGCTCTCCTCCAAGACCATGGAAGCGCGTAAGGTGCCGGGCCTCTACTTCATCGGCGAAGTGGTGGACGTGACCGGCTGGCTCGGTGGCTACAACTTCCAGTGGGCCTGGTCCTCCGGCTGGGTGGCCGGTCAGTACTGTTGATGTCACAGGGGCTGGTTTATCCGGCCCCGATTTATTGGTCAGGGTTATGGTGATCGGTCGGGTTGCCGCAAGGGGGCGCAGATGCTTGAGAATCAGATGATGTTGTTGGCGGTGTTCGAGCGGGCAGCGCTGATGCTGATGACCCTCTTCTTCCTGACCCGCACCCGGCCGTTCCAGCGGTTGTTTCAGAAGCGGGATCACACCCCGGCCGAGCTGGTGCTGGTAGCCTCGATCTTCTGCTTGTTTGCGGTGTTCAGTACCTACACCGGCATTCCGGTAGAGGGGGCGCTGATCAACGTGCGGATCATTGCCATTATCTCCGGCGGCATCCTGTTCGGCCCCTGGGTCGGCATTCCAGCCGGGGTCATCTCCGGCCTGCACCGCTATCTCATCGATATGGATGGTCACACCTCCATCCCTTGCCTTATCGCCAGCATCATCGCCGGTCTGCTCGCCACCTGGCTGCACCTGCGCTGTCGCAAGTCGCGGCTCTGGCTCTACGGCATTCTGGCGGGGATGCTCTGCGAAGGGCTGACCATGCTGCTCATCTGGCTGCTGACCGAGCCCCACGAAGTCGGGGTGGAGATCGTCAACCATATCGCCTATCCGATGATCGCCGGGGCGCTCTGCATCGGCCTTATCATCAAGCTGGTGCAGGATCTGGATGACGAGAAGGAGCTGATTGCCGCCAAGCAGGCCAAGCTGGCGCTCGATATCGCTAACAAGACGCTGCCCTTCTTCCAGAACATCGATCGCCACTCCCTCAGTCAGGTGTGCGATGTGATCCGGCGCGACATCAGCGCCGATGCGGTGGCCATCACAGATACCCATGACGTGCTGGCTTATGTCGGGGTGGGCAAGGACTATTACGAGCTGGATGAGCACCACGCCATCAGCGGCATGACCCAGCAGGCGGTGCTGCTCGACCAGATCATCATCAACAACGATCTGCGCCAGTACCATCTGGCCGACTTCCACTCGGTCATCATTATTCCGCTGCGGGAGAACGGCGCCGTCAGCGGCACCCTCAAGATCTACTACCGTCGCACCCACAGCATCACCAGCTCGCTGCGGGAGATGGCGGTGGGTCTCTCCCAGCTCATCTCCACCCAGATGGAGGTGTCGCGCATCGAGCAGTTGAAAGAGATGACCCGCAAGGCGGAGTTCACCGCCCTGCAGAGCAAGATCAACCCGCACTTCCTGTTCAACGCTCTCAACGCCATCTCGTCGCTGATCCGCATCCGGCCCCAGCAGGCGCGCCAGCTCATTGCCAATCTGGCGGATTACCTGCGCTACAACCTCAACAAAGGGGATGAGCTTATCGACATTCAGGAGGAGCTGCAGCAGGTGCGCGACTACGTGGCTATCGAGCAGGCCCGCTTCGGCGACAAGCTGGAGGTGGTGTTCGAGGTGGACGACGTGCACATTCAGGTGCCGAGTCTGCTGTTGCAGCCGCTGGTGGAAAACGCCATCCTGCATGGCATCCAGCCCCGCAGTGCGCCGGGTCGGGTCACCATCGAGGTGAAACAGCTGGCGGGCGGCATCCGGGTATCGGTGCGGGATACCGGTTACGGCATCAGTCAGGCGGTGATCGACGGGGTCGCAGCCGGTCGGGTGGAGAGCCGCAGCATCGGCCTGATGAACGTGCATCAGCGGGTCAAGCTGCTCTATGGCGACGGCCTGCACCTCAAGCGGCTGGAGCCGGGTACCGAAGTGAGTTTCTATCTGCCGGATCAGGAGTCGATGCCATGCTGAGTGCCATCATGGTTGAGGATAAGTGTGTGCCGCGAGAGGTGTTGTCATGCTGAAAGCGATCATTGTGGAAGACGAGTATCTGGCCCGTGAAGAGCTGGCCTATCTGGTGGGGCAGCACAGCCAGATCGAGATAGTGGCGAGTTTCGAGGATGGGCTGGAGGCGTTCAAATACCTGCAGGATCACGAGGTGGACGTGGTGTTTCTGGATATCCAGATCCCCTCCATCGATGGCCTGTTGCTGGCCAAGAACCTGCACAAGTCGAGCCATCCGCCCCACATCGTCTTCGTCACCGCCTACAAAGAGTTCGCGGTGGAGGCGTTCGAGCTGGAGGCATTCGATTACATCCTCAAACCCTACAACGAGCCGCGCCTCATCAGCCTGCTGCAAAAGCTGGAGCAGGCGGGCAAGTCGCAGGCGGGGCAGGGGAGCGAGCCGGGGGCAGCGCATAATCGCACCGTCAATCTGGTGAAGGGGGAGCGCATCATCGTCACCCCTTGCGAGCAGATCTACTACGCGGAAGCCGACGAGAAGCTCACTTATGTCTACACCCGCGATGATCGCTACGTGATGACCATGACCATCAGCGAGTTTGTCAGCCGGCTGCCTGCCGAGGGGTTCTTTCGCTGCCACCGCTCCTACTGCGTCAACATCAACAAGATCCGCGAAATCGTCCCCTGGTTTAACAGCACCTATCTCATCCGGCTCCATGATCTACCGTTCGAGGTGCCGGTCAGTCGCAGCAACATCAAGGCATTCCGTCAGCTGATGCGGCTCTGATTGTAATTCATTCCCGCCGATCTGCATTTCATGCCTTAATCGATCGGCGCGAGCTGCGTCTTGCCTATAGTGGCCTCAATTTCCTTAAGGCCATCGACCGAGACGCATCATGACCAAAGAGATGAATCGCACCCGGTACCTGACACTGATCGGTACCATTATCACCCAGTTCGCACTGGGTTCTGTCTACACCTGGAGCCTGTTCAACGCCCAGCTCTCCGACAAGCTGGACGAGCCGGTGAGTCAGGTCGCTTTCGCCTTCGGCCTGCTCAGCCTCTCGCTGGCAGTCGCCTCCTCCATGGCGGGCAAGCTGCAGGAGCGATTCGGTGTGCGCAACGTGACCCTGGGCGCCGGCGTGCTGCTCGGCATCGGCTTCTTCCTCACCGCCCATGCCAGCAATCTGGCGATGCTCTACCTCTGCGCGGGCATTCTGGTCGGTTTTGCCGACGGTACCGGCTACCTGATGACCCTCTCCAACTGCGTGAAGTGGTTCCCGGAGCGCAAGGGGTTGATCTCCGCCTGCTCCATCGGTGCCTATGGCCTCGGCAGTCTCGGTTTCAAATACATCAACCTGCTGCTGCTCTCCAGCTCCGGCCTTGAGACTACCTTCCAGCTGTGGGGCTTGATTGCGATGTCCATGGTGCTGGTGGGCGGCATGCTGATGAAGGATGCGCCCAAACAGGCCGCTTCCGTGCAGCAGAGCGAGAGCCGTGACTTCACTCTGGCTGAGGCGATGCGCAAGCCGCAGTACTGGATGCTGGCGCTGATGTTCCTCACCGCCTGCATGAGTGGCCTCTACGTCATCGGCGTGGCCAAGGATATCGGCGAGAAGATGGTGGGTCTGCCAGCCGTGGTCGCTGCCAACGCCGTCGCCATCATCGCCATGGCCAACCTGGGTGGCCGTCTGGTGCTGGGTATCCTCTCCGACAAGATGTCCCGTATCCGGGTCATCACCATTGCCCAGCTGATTACCCTGGCGGGCATGGCGCTGCTGCTGTTCGTGCCGCTCAACGCCAACCTGTTCTTTGTGGCGGTCGCCTGTGTGGCATTCAGCTTCGGTGGCACCATCACCGTCTACCCCTCGCTGGTGAGCGACTTCTTCGGTCTCAACAACCTGACCAAGAACTACGGCGTCATCTATCTGGGCTTTGGTCTGGGCAGCATCATCGGCTCCATTGTGGCCTCCCTGTTTGGCGGCTTTATGGCGACCTTCCACCTGATCCTGGTATTGCTGGTGGTGGCGCTGGTGCTCTCCCTCACCATCCGCCTGCCGGCACCGGTAGCGGTGGAGCGGGCCTGATAAGCCTTCCTGCCATAGCAAGCAAAAACAGAGACCCGGGCCATGCCCGGGTCTTTGCATTTCCGATGCTCGATCAGCGCCGCGCTAGCCCCAGCAGCTGGCGAGCCTGACGGCAACTCTCTTCCACCGTTGACCAGTCGTCACCGGTTACCGTGATATGGCCCATCTTGCGGCCGGGGCGGGGTTCGCCCTTGCCGTAGAGGTGCAGATGCAGGCCGGGCAGCGCCAGCAGGGTGGCCCAGTCGGGCGTGCCGTTTTGCCAGAGATCCCCCAGCAGGTTGATTAACAGGGCGGGGCGCACGGCGATCTGCTCTGGCTGCGGCAGATCGCACAGGGCCCGCACCTGCAACTCGAACTGGCTGCATGCGGCGTTATCGAGGCTGGGGTGACCCGAGTTGTGGGGGCGGGGCGCCAGCTCGTTGACCAGCAGTCGGCCTTCCACCAGAAAGAACTCCACCGTCAGCACACCGATGTAGTCGAGGGCGGTGATCAGCTGCTCGGCGATCCCTTTGGCTTCGCTCTCCAGCGCCGGCACATTGGCCGGGGAGCGAGTCTGGTCGAGAATGCCGCCGCTGTGCCAGTTCTGCACCAGTGGCAGGGCGCTGATGGCGCCGCTCGGGCTGCGGGCCAGGGTCAGGGCAAACTCACCCTCCAGCGCCAGCCGTTTTTCCAGCACGCAGGGCACGCCACTGCCTGTCAGTGCCGTCGCCAGCTCATCCAGATTACTGACCTGCCACTGCCCCTTGCCGTCGTACCCCTCGCGGGCCGTCTTGAGAATGGCGGGCAAGAGTTCGCTGGCCTGTGCGGGGATAGGCTCTTCCGGCAGCAGTGCCAGAGAGGGGGCGACCGGGATGTTGGCTCTGCGCAGAAAGGCTTTCTCCTCGCGGCGATCCTGACAGACCTGCACCGCGCTGGCGGCCGGGCGTACCGGCTTTTGTTTTTCGAGCAGCGCGAGGGTGGCGGCGGGCACGTTCTCGAACTCGCAGCTGATGGCCTCGCAGTGGCTGGCCAGCTCGTGCAGGGCGGTCTGGTCGTCATAGGGGGCGACAATATGGTGATCGGCTGCGGCACCGGCGATGCTGGCCGGGTCGGGATCCAGCACCACCACCTTGTAGCCGAGGCGGTGGGCGGCCATCACGAAGTAGCGGCCAAGCTGGCCGCCCCCCAGCATGCCGAGGGTGGCGGGTGGCAGGATCATGTCGGCTCCTCCAGTTGCAGCGCCAGCACCCGATCTCGCTCGTGGGTGCGGAAGTCGTCGAGCTGTTGCCGGTAGCGGGGGGCGTAGCCATCTTGTGCAACGGAGAGCAGAGAGACCGCAAACAGTGCGGCGTTGGCAGCCCCCGCCTCGCCGATGGCGAAGGTGGCGACCGGCACCCCTTTGGGCATCTGCACAATGGAGAGTAGCGAGTCCATCCCCTTGAGATGTCGCGAGGGGATGGGTACCCCCAGCACCGGAAGAGTGGTCTTGGCGGCGACCATACCCGGCAGGTGGGCGGCACCACCGGCTCCGGCGATGATGGCGCGCAGACCGCGCTCGCGGGCAGTGGCGGCATACTCGAACAGCAGATCCGGTGTGCGATGGGCCGAGACCACCTGCGCCTCGTAGGGCACGCCGTGCTCCTTGAGGATGCGGGCGGCAGCCTGCAGCACGGGCCAGTCGGAGTCGGAGCCCATTACCAGGCCGATCAGGGGAGGGGTGTTCATTTTCTCTTAATCCTTGGTGTCAAACGTTTGCTTTTGGTGAACAAAAAGAGCCGGCAAGCCGGCTCAGAATTTCTCGGGTCGCACGATTTCGACCGGCTGCAGAAAGGCGATCATGGCGTAATCGGGGTAGTAGCGACTCTGCAGGTGGGCCAGCAGCCGCTCCGCCTGCTCCCGGCTGCAGATCGCCTCCAGCCGGATGTTGCCGCTCTCGCTCCAGCTGGCGTTGCGCTCACCATGATCGCCCCGACCGCGGGCATCTGTGATGGTGTAGCCGCGCAGCCCCTCACGGGTGAGGGTGCGCAGCAGGGTAGGCTCCAGATTGGCTTCCGTGATGACGGTCAGCAGGGTGCGGGTCTCGGTCTGCATGTGGCTACTCCGTGAAGTGGCGGGCCCAGCTGTGGTAGAGCGGGATCCCCAGCATGATGTTGAACGGGAAGGTGACCCCCAGCACGGCGCTGAGAGAGAGCCCCGGGTTGGCCTGGGGCACGGCGATGCGCATGGTGGCCGGCACGGCAATATAGGAGGCGCTCGCCGCCAGGGTGGCCAGCAGGGTCAGGCCGCCGAGGGAGAGCCCCATCAGCTGGCCAGCAGCCAATCCCAGTCCCGCTGAGGCGAGCGGCATCAACAGGGCGAAGCCGAGCAGGAACAGGCCATGACGGCGCAGATCCTGACACTGGCGGGCGACGATGAGGCCCATCTCCAGCAGGAACAGCGCCAGCGCCCCCTTGAACAGGTCGACAAACAGCGGTTTGAGCGGGGCAATCCCGTCCGGCCCGGCCAGATAGCCGATGGCCATGCCGCCCAGCAGCAGGGTGACCCCTTTGCCGAGGAAGGTCTCGTGGGCCAGCATGCGCCAGCGGGTCTCGCGGCTGATGCCGCGGGCCAGCACTATGCCCACCAGAATGGCCGGGATCTCCATCACCGCGAGGAAGATGGAGAGCTGGGATTCAAAGCTGATGCCCCGCTCGGTGAGCCAGTTCACCCCGACCGCAAAGGTGGCGACGCTGACCGAACCATAGTGGGCGGCGGTGGCGGCGGCATCGACCCGGTTCATCTTGAGACGCAGCACGGCAAAGCCGAGCAGGGTCTGCACCACACCGAGCAGGATCACCAGCGCCAGTTGCGGCAGCAGAGGCTGCAGGGATTGCTGGGCCAGACCGACCCCGCCCTTGAGGCCGATGGCCAGAAGAAGAAAGAGGGAGAGTGTGTCGTAGAGGGCGGGCGGCAGCTTGAGCTCGGAGCGTACCAGACCGGCCAGCAGACCAAACAGAAAGAAGAGAACAACGACATCCAGCATGATGGTTCGCAGGGCAGTTCAGATAATGGTTGCATGCTAGAGCCCGCAATGTTTCGATAAAATCAGATTCTCGCTGATGGTTGTTCGGTAAAAACTGATAGGGAACGGCATGCTCAACTACAAACAGCTCTACTACTTCTGGCATGTGGCGCGCAGCGGCAGCGTGACGCAGGCCGCCGAACAGCTGCACTTAACGCCGCAGACCATCAGCGGTCAGGTGGCCGAGCTGGAGCAGTCCCTCGGGGTGGCGCTGTTCAACCGGGTGGGGCGGCGTCTGGTGCTGACCGCCGCCGGACGGCAGGCGCAGGAGCAGGCGGGGGCGATTTTCTCGCTCGGCGCCGAACTGGAGCACACCCTGCGCCACGCCAGTCAGGAGTTGACCATGCAGGTGGGGATCGCCGATTCGGTACCCCGCACCCTGGCGTTTGAGCTGCTGGCTCCCGCCATGGCGCTGGCGACCCCGTTGCGGCTGGTGTGTCACGAGGAGCGGGCCGAGCAGCTGTTCAGCGAGCTGGCCCGCCACAAGCTCGACATGGTGCTGATCGATCGCCCGCTTCCTCCCGACAGTGGTGTACGTGGCTACAACCATGAGCTGGGGCGCAGCCCGCTGGCACTTTTTGCCAGCCCGGCGCTGGCGGCGCGGGCGCGGGATGGCTTTCCCGCCTCGCTGGAGGGGTTGCCGTTGCTGATCCCCGGAGAGAAGTCTGCCACCCACGATCGGCTGCTGGAGTGGTATCGCCAGCAGGGCATTCATCCCCATCTGGTGGGGCAGTTTGATGACTCCACCCTGATGAAGTCGTTCGGCAAGGCGGGGATGGGGATCTTTCCGGCGCCGCTGGCGATGGCTGACGAAATTGGTCGCCTCTACGGGGTGGAGCGAATTGCGACCCTCACCGACGTCACTCTCTCTTACTATCTGGTCTCGGCAGGGCGCCATCTCTCTCATCCCGGGGTACAGGCGGTGATGGAGGGGGCACAGCAGCGGCTGGCGGCGCTGGCTGGCAATAAATAGAAATCTGGATGGCTATACATCCAGCGTTGCTCTGCCTATAATCCTCCCGCTTTGGCGCATCATGCTTAATAGGGAATCCGGTGAGAATCCGGAGCTGGCGCGCAGCGGTAAGGGGGAACGAAGCGACATCAGGGCACTGCCGTCAGGCGGGAAGCCGTCGCCGTAGGCTATCAGCCCCCGAGCCCGAAGACCTGCCAGAGTTCGTATTTCGGGCCGAGAGAAACCGGCCACGAAGTAGATACTTACGCGAACTTAAGGATCTCTCATGTCGAAGAAATTTCTGGCGGCTGCCCTGTTGCCGACGGCGGCGTTTGCCCAGCAGCTGACCATTCCCGTCAATCCCACCATGGTGGTGACCGCTACCCGCGTCGCCCAACCTGCCTCCAGCGTGCTTGCCCCGGTCAATGTGGTGACCCGGGACGAGATCGATCGCCTGCAAGCCCAGACCGTGACCGATGTGGTCAAGACCCTGCCCGGCGTGGAAGTGGTCAGCAATGGCGGCCGCGGCCAGATGAGCTCGCTGCGGGTACGTGGCGGCACCTCTTCCCAGACACTGGTGCTGGTGGACGGGGTGCGCAGTGCCTCCCTGACCGCCGGGATGACCGAATTGAACAATCTGCCGCTCAATCAGGTCGAGCGGATAGAGTATATCCGCGGCCCGCGCGCCACCATCTACGGCTCAGACGCCATCGGCGGGGTGATCAACATCATTACCCGTCCCGACAAGGGGACCAACCAGCACAAGTTCAATATCGGTGCCGGTTCCCATCAACAGCGCCAGGCCGCTTTCAGTAGCGCCAGCCAGGTGGGTGAGGCCGGTCAACTCAAGGTTGCCGGTGGCTTCGATGATGAGTCTGGTTACAACGTGCATCCTCTGCCCGGCATCAATGATGGTGACCGCCATGGCCACCGTGGCTACAACGCCATGCTCGATTATCAGCAGGCGCTCGGCAGCAACTGGGATCTGTTCGGTACGACCCGCTGGTTCCGTAATATTGCCCAGTACGATCGCTCCTCCACCGCTTCCGCCTGGGGGCCTGCCACCCATCAGCGCAACGAGACCTGGACTGAAAACCAGAGCTATCAGCTGGGGTCGCGCTATCACGATGATCGCTATCTGAGCGAGCTGCGCGGCGCCTTCTCCAAACAGGATGCTTACGACTATCAGGACAACAGTGGTCGCGATCAGGCCAATAACCGGACCTACACCCGCCAGTACAGCCTGAACTGGGTCAACAGCTTGAAATTGAACGAGAGCTGGACCTTGGGAGGCGGGGCCGATTGGCAGAGTGATCGACTGGATGATCGCTCTCGCTCCTCCGGCTCCACGTATCCGGCCGACGCCAAAGAGCGCGACAACACCGGCCTCTATGCCCTTGCCCAGTTTGACAACCAGACCTGGCAGGCCGAGCTGAGCGGCCGCAGTGATGACAATGAGCAGTTTGGTCGCCACAACACCTGGCAGACCGGCGCAGGCTGGCGCTTTGTGGAGGATTACCGCCTGAGTGCCCGCTACGGCACCGGTTTCCGTGCCCCCTCCTTTAATGACCTCTACTATCCGGGTTCTGGCAATCCCAACCTTAAGCCGGAAGAGTCGAAGAGCAGTGAGCTGATGTTGGATGGTCAAACCGCGGGTGTTGAGTGGCGCATGACCGGTTATCGCAACGACTTCGAACAGATGATCCAGTGGGCACCCAACAGTCAGGGTATGTGGACACCACAAAACGTTGGCAAGGCGCGGATCGAAGGGATCGAGCTGGAAGGGGAGTTTGATACCGGCTGGTTGAGTCATCGGGTCTCTGCCGAATACAAGGATCCCAAAGACAGGGTGACCGACAAGCAGTTGCAGCTGATCTCCCGTAAAGGGGCCAAGTGGGTAACTCAGGCGCAGTGGCAGCAGTTTGATGGTTCATTGAGCTGGATCTATCAGGGTGAGCGCTATGGCGATGTGGCCAACACCACCAAACTGGGTGGCTACAGCGTGTGGAATCTGGCTGTCGGCTACAAGGTAACCCCGGCGCTCAAGGTATCTGGCAAGATCAACAACCTGCTGGATAAGGAGTATCAAAGCGCGGTGGGCTATCCGGCCGATGAGCGCGCTTACTACGTGACGATGGATTACGCCCTGTAAATAGCGTCCTCTGATGGGAAAAACCGAGGCCCTGCCATTGGCAGGGCCTTTTCTATTGGCGGCAGGCGGGAGTATGATCGCCGCCTTGCACCAAAGGGGAGCTCAAGTGGCCAATATTCTCGTGTTTGATTCCGGTATGGGTGGCCTGACCATCTACCGCGAAATCCGCCGCGTTCTGCCGGCACACAACTATTTCTACTGCTTCGATAACGCCAACTTCCCCTATGGTGAATTGAGCGAGCCCGCCCTGATTGCTGCCTGCACCCGCTTGGTGACCACCATGGTGGCCCGTCATCATATAGATCTGGTGGTGATTGCCTGCAACACGGCCAGCACCATAGCGCTGCCAGCCCTGCGTGAGGCATTGGATATTCCCGTGGTGGGGGTGGTGCCAGCCATCAAGCCCGCAGCTGCTCAGACTCGCAACGGTTGTATCGGTCTGCTGGCCACTCCAGGCACCGTCAGCCGCGACTATACCCACGAACTGATCGCCCAGTTTGCTCCCGGCAAGCGGGTGCTGCTCAAGGGCACCACCGAGCTGGTCATAGAAGCCGAACACAAGCTGGCGGGCCTACCGGTCAATATGGCGCTACTGCGCGAGGTATTGGCCGATTGGCTGGAAGGGGAAGAGAAGCCGGATACGCTGGTGCTTGGTTGCACTCACTTCCCGCTACTCAATGAAGAGATTGGGCAACTGATGCCGCAATGTCAGCTTATTGACTCGGGCAGTGCCGTTGCCAAACGGGTGGCCTGGTTGCTGAACAATGGCGGGCATACCGTCGTGCAGCCTGTATATATAGAAGAGGTTATTGCCAGGGCTTACTGTACCCGGCTGGATGGGGAGGCTCAAAAACTGACAGCCCCCTTGCAAGCATGGGGGCTGTCATCACTGGAAGAGGTGAAGTACTGACGAGCGGTTAGGCGTCAGTTTCGCTACCTTCTCTTTCCTCTTTATCACGTTTGTCATTCGCTTCACGCACCTTGAGGGTGCGCTGCTGATACTCTTTGTCATTCAAAGCGGCAATCGCCTTGGCGGCATCGGCGGCGGGCATCTCCACGAAACCGAAACCTCTGCGCTTGCCGGTTGCCTTGTCCTTCATCAACCGTACGGAAATGACCTGGCCCTGTTCGGCAAACAATTCGCGCACTGCAATCTCATTGGCGCGATAGGGCAGGTTGCCTACATATAAGGTGCAAGTCTCCTGATTGGCGATCGACTCGGCGACATTAGCCGGGGTTCGCTTCAGGAACAGCGGTACCACGAAACCGCCAATGGCCAGACCTGCTGCAAAAATCACTTCCGCTTTCAAAGAGAACTGCAGGGCCTGGGCAACCAGGTAGCCAACCACTGCCAATACCAGAGCAAGGATTGCGGCCTGCATATATACGGGAAACTTGGATAAATTCATCTTAAAAGACCTTTTGTAAATGAAAGCAAAAAAGGTGCAACACTATATTCACCTCCATGGTAACCAGCTTTCCTGATTGGCGCTACCATGGACCACTCGGGAGAGGTTATCGGCTCCAGTATGGCATTCCCAAGGTCACTGAAGGCGACATAAATGACGCTAAAATGGGAGTGAAATAACCGGATTGTGGATAACATTGTATATATACACTGAATAAGCTGTTTCTAATTGAATAATTTGAAATTTTCGTGATTTTCTTCAAAAAATGTCTTGTCATCGCAGCGCGGCTCCCTATAATGCGCCCCTACCAGCACGGCGGAACACGCCGAACTGATGAGCCAGCTTCCTAGTGAAGTGGGCGCCGAAAGAAAAGCGAAAACAATCGCTTGACTTTCGAAGTGAGGCGCGTAATATGCGCCTCCTCAACGCGACAAGCGTGACGCTCTTTAACAATTTGAATCAAGCAATCTGTGTGGGCACTCACAGCATCGAACATCAAAACAATTTTTGATTTTCAATGT
>NZ_JBFODL010000018.1:0-2060 GCF_040908295.1 Aeromonas sp. R4-2
AGATTGCTTGATTCAAATTGTTAAAGAGCGACGCAACAGTGTGTTGCTGCGGGAGTGGAATTCTACTCAACCGCCTTCTCGAGTCAAGCCTTATTCTCAAGGGCTTTTCGAGGTTATCGACTTGGCTTTCTGCGTTGCCGCTTGCCCTGTCGATGGAGGCGCATTATAGGGAACAGATTCTTTCTGGCAAGCAGATAATTGCAAAAAGATGGCTTTCGCTGTTTGTTCGCTCACAAAGCCACCAATTGGCATATTAAACCGGCGAAATCAGCTCACTGCAGGCACCGCAACAGCAAAATCGTGCAGATTGTCATAGAGAGCATCGGCCAGCGCACTACCCGTTTCGGTCACCGGCTTACCGGTTCTGACCATGATCTTGTGACCAACACCAGCATTGACGGCAGCTTTTAGATCGGAAGGCTTGTCACCCACCATATAGGAACGACTCATGTCGATCCCCAGTTCCTGTTGCGCCAACAGCAGCATGCCTGGTTCCGGTTTGCGGCAATCACAGGGGGCGCCGTGATCCGGATGATGGGGGCAGAAGTAGATGCCATCGAGATCCACATCCCGATCAGCCAGTGACCAATCCATCCATTCAGTCAGATTCATGAAGTCATCTTCACTGAAGTAGCCGCGGGCAATTCCGGACTGGTTGGTGACGACGACCAGCAGATAGCCTTTCTTTTTGAGGAGCTGCAGGGCGTCTATGACTCCGGGCAGAAAATGGAAATCATCGACCTGACTGACATAGCCAGTGTCTTCATTGATGACACCGTCACGATCCAGAAAAATGGCGGGGTTGCTCACGGAAACTACCTCTATCAATGGTTTTACCCAGTATCTCACAGGCCATAAATAGCCCCAAAAATAAAAGGGGTGGCCGAAGCCACCCCTTTTCATCTTTGTATATAACGAATCGATTAGGCGATTACGCTAGCTACAACACCAGCACCTACGGTACGGCCACCTTCACGGATAGCGAAACGCAGGCCGTCGTCCATCGCGATCGGAGCAATCAGGGTAACAACCATCTTGATGTTGTCGCCCGGCATTACCATCTCTACGCCTTCCGGCAGTTCGATGGTACCGGTCACGTCGGTAGTACGGAAGTAGAACTGCGGACGGTAGCCTTTGAAGAACGGGGTATGACGACCACCTTCTTCTTTGGACAGCACGTACACTTCAGATTCGAACTTGGTGTGCGGCTTGATAGAACCCGGCTTGGCCAGTACCTGACCACGCTCTACGTCTTCACGCTTAACACCACGCAGCAGCGCGCCGATGTTCTCGCCTGCACGACCTTCGTCCAGCAGTTTGCGGAACATTTCAACACCGGTACAGGTGGTAGAAACGGTATCTTTGATACCAACGATTTCTACGGTCTCACCTACTTTAACGATACCGCGCTCTACACGACCGGTTACTACGGTACCACGGCCAGCGATAGAGAATACGTCTTCGATAGGCATCAGGAACGGCTGGTCAATCGCGCGCTCCGGCTCCGGGATGTAGGTATCCAGGTGGCCAGCCAGCTCGATGATCTTCTCTTCCCACTGAGCGTCGCCTTCCAGCGCTTTCAGTGCGGAACCGCGAACTACCGGCAGGTCATCACCCGGGAAGTCGTACTCGGTCAGCAGTTCACGAACTTCCATCTCAACCAGTTCGAGCAGCTCTTCGTCATCAACCATGTCACACTTGTTCATGAACACGATCATGTACGGGATACCAACCTGACGACCCAGCAGGATGTGCTCACGAGTCTGCGGCATCGGGCCGTCAGTCGCTGCTACTACCAGGATCGCGCCGTCCATCTGGGCAGCACCGGTGATCATGTTTTTAACGTAGTCGGCGTGACCCGGGCAATCTACGTGGGCGTAGTGACGGGTAGCGGTGTCGTATTCTACGTGGGAGGTGTTGATGGTGATACCACGCTCACGCTCTTCCGGTGCCTTGTCGATCTGGTCGAAGGCGAAAGCTTTACCACCGAAGTGCTTGGCCAGCACGTTGGTGATAGCTGCAGTCAGGGTGGTTTTACCGTGGTCAACGTGGCCGATGGT
>NZ_JBFODL010000019.1:0-108219 GCF_040908295.1 Aeromonas sp. R4-2
TGGTGGAGGGAGAAGGATTCGAACCTTCGAAGGCAGAGCCGTCAGATTTACAGTCTGATCCCTTTGGCCGCTCGGGAACCCCTCCACGGGGTATTGCTTTCAAATTGTCGCACTTGAAATGGTGGAGGGAGAAGGATTCGAACCTTCGAAGGCAGAGCCGTCAGATTTACAGTCTGATCCCTTTGGCCGCTCGGGAACCCCTCCACAAGTGCGAGGCGCATACTAACAGATCTTCCGGTTTTGTGAACCCCCAAGCAGGATTTTTCCATTAAAAGAATTGGATTTGTGGCCGATAACCAGTGAAATCGCCATTTTCGAGAGTTATCTCATGCTGCCCAGTTCAATCCGTAATCACCTGCTCGTTGATGAGGGCCAGTTGGGGCAGCGCCTCAACCGTGACCTGCAGCATGGGGATCGGGCGGATTTCCGGTTGCATCTGGCCCTGCTCACCGACGCGGTGGAGGAGCAGCCCTGGTTTGATGCCAAACCGGCGGCCACTCCCCAGAGCCGTGACTGGCGTCTGCACTTTGCGCTGAGACCGGCAGAGGTGCTGGTGGCTGAAGGGGCGGGGAGTGACTGCAGTGCCATCAATGAGCGGCTGCAGCAGGGGGGAAGCATGGTGGATGTGCGGCTCTGGCTGGCGCTGCAAACACCGCCGCTGGCGGTCAAACAACCGCTGCTCGATGAGGCTGTCTACGACAACCTGTCACCGCTGGCGCGGGAGCGGTTGCAAGGAAAGCTGGCCGATATGCCACGCCAGGAGGATCCGCTGGTATTGTTGCCGATCCTCGACCGTTTGCAACAGGGGGTGGATACCCGGTTGCACTGGCTCAGTTGATGGCGCCTGTTCACTGGTGTAACGCGATGCTTGTCGGCAAATCACAGGCAACAAAAAGGCGGGTAACCCCGCCTTTATGCTCTTTAGAATTTTTAGCCTTGCGGCATGCTATCAAGCGTCAGCTTCATCCGGTTGCGGCTGCTCTTTGAGCGCGGCATTGGCACGACGGGCAATCGGCTTTTCGGTGTGACGGTTGAGTTGGCGCTCCAGTTTTTGCCCCAGTTCGTTGATGGCGGCGTAGAGATCCTCATGCTCTGCCTGGGCAAACAGTTTGCCGTTGGGGATGCCAGCACTGGCTTCGACAGTGAACATCAGACGCTCTTTGGAAACAATCACATGGGGTGTGATGAGAGGCACCTGAAGACGTTCGAGCTTTTCAAAACGGGATTCGATGCGCTCGCGGATAGCCGGGGTGATGTCGATGATTTTGCTGGTAATTTCGATTTTCATATTGGCCCCCTTCGGGTCGTCTTGCTTGTGTCTTCACCTTCAGATTACTCATTGGTAAAGATTGAAATGTGATCCATGTCACATAAACTTCCCTTGGCTATTCAGCAACTTATAAATTGTGATCTTTTCCGGTTTCGTGCCAAAAACAGCTTGAGCTCCATGAAACTGGCAGGCAGTATGACGGGAATAGGATCGTTTCTGTCCCTTCTTGGCAGCACTTCGTGTCGACCTCATGTCCGGTTTCCACTGCTTGATATCGCATGTTTGTACTCTTCCCTCGCAACCTCTGATCTCATGAGCGGATGCAGGGGGCGTTGCTATGCCTGATTGGACATCAAACGTGGTTGGTTGTTGTGTTGGAGTGGTAAATGAAGCAGCAGGCCACGCAAGTCATGTGGTTTTTCGATCGGCAACATGATCAGTGGAGTCTCTCTGATCAGGGGGCCTACCAGCAGTGGCAAGGGGAGGGCAATCATCCCTGGGCCGCTCGCCTGTTACCGGAAGATGAGGCAGGTTTTGCCGACTTTCTCGTCCGGCTTCATGAATCACATCTGCCTGAACAGTTCATCGGTCATCTGAAAGATGATCAGGGGCAGCTCAACCATGTGCTCTGGAGCGGCCAGTTTGTGCCCACCCAGCAGATCTGCTGTGGCTGGCTGGCCCCTCTTGATACCGCCAACAGTGCGGTCTCCTCCCTCAATCTCTCTTTGCCATTGCTGCAAACCACCCTGCTCACCCAGTTGGCGCAGGCGCTCTCTGCCCGCACCGGGCTCGATTTCTTCAATACCCTGGTCAGCCAGCTGGCTCATATTCTCAAGGTGGATGCGGTCTGGGTGGGTGAGCTGTGCGGTGCCGACCGGGTCAAAGTGCTGGCCGCCGACGGGCTGGCGCAGAAGGACTACCCGCTGGCGGGCTCCCCCTGTCAGGAGCTCTACAAGCAAGGGGCCATCTGTTTCGAGGTGATCGACGAGTCGCAGGAGTATCAACCCTGGCTGGCGGCCGGGCAGACTTATTATGGTCAGCCGCTGTTTGATGCCAGAGGCCAACTTCTGGGCCATCTGGCGCTGCTCTATTCGGCCCCGGCAGATACCAGCAATCTCACCTCGGTGCTCAATACCTTTTCGGTACGGATGGTGGCCGAGCTGGAGCGATTGCAATCAGATGCCCAGATGCGCCTCTCTGCCGTTGCATTCGAGACCCACGAAGGGATCATCATTACGGATCCGGGGTTCAAGATCCTGCGGGTCAACAACGCCTTCAGCCAGATCACCGGCTTTGACAGCCAGTCGGTGCTGGGCCTGCATCTGGAAGAGGATCTCTGGCCAAATCTGGGTGGGCTCGGCTACGAGCTCAATACCCTCAGCCGCTGGCAGGGGGAGACCCAGCGTCGCCATGTCGATGGTCACACCTATCCCCAGTGGGAGATAGTGACGCCGGTGCAGGATGAGAAGGGGGTGATCAGCCACTTTGTCATCTGCTTCGAGGATATCTCCGAGCGCAAGGCGGCCGAGCGGCGCATCCAGGATCTCGCCTATTACGACGAGCTGACCGGATTGCCCAATCGCCGTCAGTTGCATGAGACCCTGGTGCAGACCTTCAACGAGGCGACCCGCGATGGCTTGATTGGTGCGCTGCTCTTTATCGATCTCGATCACTTCAAGACCATCAACGACTCCCTCGGCCACGCCACCGGTGACTGGCTGCTCAAGGAGGTCGCTGCCCGTCTCAAACGGTTGGTGCGGCAAGGAGATTGCCTGGCCCGCCTCGGCGGTGACGAGTTTGTGTTGCTGTTGCCATCGCTCTCGGCCAGCCCGCCCCAGGCGGAGATGCAGGCCGATATCATTGCCGAGCGGCTCATCACCGAGATTGCCGCTCCTTATACCTATGTGGGGCAAGTGCTGCACATCGGCGCCAGCGTTGGCATTACCCTGTTTCCGGATCGGGAGCAGGGGGTCGATGATCTGCTCAAGCAGGCGGATACCGCCATGTATCAGGCCAAGTCCGCTGGCCGCAAGACCCGTCGCTTCTTCGATGCCTCGATGCAGCAGCAGGCGGATCGCCGTCTGCTCATTCACAACGAACTGCGCAACGCCCTCAGCCAGCAAGAGCTGACCCTCTACTATCAGCCCCAGCATATGGTCGATGGCGGCGATATCATCGGTGTCGAGGCGCTCATTCGCTGGCAGCCAGCCGGTCGCTCGCTGGTCTCGCCGGCCGAATTTATTCCCATTGCCGAGGAGACGGACCTGATTGTCGATATCGGCAACTGGGTGCTGCACGAGGCGTGCGCCCAGTATGTGCTGTGGGAGGAGAACGGCATCCACATTCCGCAGATCTCGGTTAACGTCAGTGCCAAGCAGTTCCATGCCACCGACTTTGTCGAGCGGATCCACGATGTGTTGGCGCAAACCGGCATGGATCCGGCCTGCCTCAATCTGGAGATCACCGAATCCGTGGTGCTGGGCCATGCCGAGGACACCATCAGCAAGATGACCGAGCTCAAGGAGCTCGGCATCAGCTTTGCCATCGACGATTTTGGCGCCGGTTACTCCTCCCTGAGCTACCTCAAGCGGCTGCCTGCCGATGAGCTCAAGATCGACCGCTCTTTCATTCAGGATATCCCGAAAGATGGCGACAACATGGCCATCGTCGAGGCGGTGATCGCCATGGCCCGCCATATGGGCTTTAACGTCACGGCGGAAGGAGTGGAGTCCCGTCAGCAACTGGAGTTTCTCAAGGCGCAGGGGTGCAGTTTCTATCAGGGCTATCTCGCCTCCAAGCCGCTGCCGGTGCCCTATCTGGAGAAATATGTACAGCGGCTGACCAGACCGGAGCAACTGCGTGAAATGCAGCTGAGCGAGTCAGAAAAATAGTCCCTGCTCCCCGCTGTAGCGCTGCTCGGCAACGGGTAGAATGAGAGGCAGTAGACCCACCGCCACCGGGCGGTGTATTGCCCTCAATGGAGATGTTCAGTGAAAGCTGTATGGGGAATTGTTTTGTCGGCGCTGTTTGTGCCGACCCTGATGGCGCAGACTGCCGACCAGACGCTCTACCGTCAGGCGTATGACGCCGTACGGGCCAATGATCAGGCCCGTTTCCAGCAAATTCGTGCCCGTTTGACCCATTACCCCCTGCTCCCTTACCTCGATTACTATCAGCTCGCCTTTCGTCCGGGGGCGGCCGATTACAACGATGTGACCCGCTTTATCCGCCAGCATGGAGATACCCCCCAGTCCAACCGGCTGGAGCGCAGCTATCTGACCTATCTGGCCCAGAGCCAGCAGTGGTCGCAGTTCCTGCGCTTCTATCCGGCCAAGCCGAGCTCCACCGACCTGCTCTGCATGCACTATCAGGCGCTCTATTACACCGGCAAGCCGAAAGAGGCGTTGCAGGGGGCGGGCAAGATCTGGATGAGTGGCCAATCGCGCCCTGATGCCTGCTCCCCGCTGTTCCAGCTGTGGCAGGCATCCGGTCAGCGTACCCAGGAGAAGATCTGGCAGCGGATGACGCTGGCGTTCGAGGCGGAAAACCCCAATCTGATCCGCCACCTTGGCGCGACCCTGGGTAGCGGCTTGCAGAGCTATGGCGATCAGATGGTGACCCTGTTCGAGCAGCCAGCCAAGGCGATGAACCCGGCCTATTTCAGCAGCAACCCCTATTCCCGCAAGCTGCTCTCCCTTGGTTTGACCCGCTATGCCAATCAGGAGCCGGAGTCGGTGCTGCGCCAGCTTGCGCTGTTTCGCAGCCGTTTCGGCCTGACCCAGGCCGAGGTGAAACCGGTAGAGCGTGCGATTGCCCGCCGCCTGCTGCTGGATCGCTCCATAGCCCAGCGCAGCTGGGTCGACAGCACGGTGAAAAAGCTGGCGGATCCCGACATTACCGAGCTGCGGGCACGACTGGCCATCTGGGAGCAGGATTGGCGTGGCCTCTCCGGCTGGGTGAAGATGATGCCGATGGCCCGTCAGAAAGAAGATCGCTGGCGCTACTGGATGGCGCGCTCCCTTGAAGTGCAGGGGCAGCAAAAACCGGCGCGGGACCTCTATCTGGAGACTGCCAACCTGCGTGGTTTCTACGGTTTCATGGCCGCCCAGCGCACCGGGGTGCCTTATCGCATCAAGAACCAGAGCGTCAAGCATGTACCGGACTGGCGTACGGCCAGTCAGCGCTGGCCCTTCCTGTTGCGGGTGCGCGAGCTGCTGTCGATGAACGAGATTGCGGCGGCCCGCTCGGAGTGGATCCACAACATGGATCGCAATCCGGTGGCCCAGCGCATCGAGTTTGGTCATATCGCCCTCAATCAGGGCTGGCACGAGCTGGCCATTCTCGCCAGCATTCGCGCCGAGGCGTGGGATGCCCTCGACCTGCGCTTCCCGCTGCCGCTCAAACGCACTTTCTCCCAGATGGCGCAAGAGCGCACCATGAACACCAGTTTGCTCTATGCCATCTCCCGTCAGGAGAGTGCCCTCTATCCGCTGGCCCAGTCGCCGGTGGGGGCGCGGGGTCTGATGCAGCTGATGCCGGCCACCGCCAAAGAGACAGCTGGCAAGCTGGGGGTGCCCTATCGCAACGAGCAGCAACTGTTTGATCCGACGATGAATATTCGTCTGGGGAGCGCCTATCTCAAGCGCTTGCTGGATGTCTATGACGGCAACCGGATCCTGGCGGCGGCCGCCTACAACGCCGGGCCAGGACGGGTAAAACGCTGGCGAGAGCAGAGTGACAACAAGCCGATGGACGTGTGGGTCGAGAGCATTCCCTACAAGGAGACCCGCAACTACGTGCAAAACGTGTTGTCGTTCGATCTCATTTATCAGCACAAGCTGCAGCAGCCGCTGCGCTTCATGTCAGAGCGGGAGCTCAATCACGCCTATTGAGTCGGGGGCCGCCAGCCGGCCCCTGTTTTCAAATTTCCCTGCTGCCGGGTATCATCGGGTAAGGTTTTGTTACCAAAGGAAACATGCCTGGTGACCTGGCTCCGGGAATTGCATCAGGCCGCAGGGTATACTCGGGCGTCGGCATCGACAGGTTCCCCCACAATAAAGGAATGGATAGTGGCAACGATTAAAGACGTTTCTCAGCTGGCAAATGTGTCTATCTCCACCGTGTCGCGGGTTATCAACAACACGGCACAGGTAGCACCGGAAAAGCGTGAGGCCGTACTGGCGGCCATGAAGGAACTGAATTTTCGACCCAACAGTTTTGCCCAGGCACTGGTCAGCAAGCGTTCCAACTGCATTGGCGTGCTGGTTGGCGACCTCTGCGGCGGCCCCTTCTTTGCCCAGATGATGCGTGGCATCGAAACCATGGTCGATCAGGCCAACAAGTTCACCATCGTCATGTCTGGCAACCACGATATCGCGCGCGAGCGTCACGCCATTCAGGCGCTGCTGCAGCGCCAGTGCGATGCGCTGATCCTCCACAGCAAGGCGCTTCCGGACGAGGAGCTGAGCGAGCTGGCGGCAGGCTCTACCCCCATCGTGTTTATCAACCGTCAGGTGCCGGGCGCGGAAGATCGCTGCGTTTGGCTCGATAACCAGGCGGGGATCACCACCGCGTGCCAGCACTTGCTGGATGCCGGTCATCGCAACATCGCCTTTATCACCTCCGATGATGAAGAGTTTGTCGATGGTCAGCAGCGGATGGCCGGTTACACCCAGACCCTGGCCAGGGCCGGGATCGCCTTTGAGCCTGCTCTCGTCAGCCGCGCCTATGCCGACGAAAATGGCGGATATGTGGCGATGAGTGAATTGCTGGCCCGTGGTGTCGAGTTCACGGCCGTGCTCGGTTTCAACGACGGTATGGTGGCCGGCGCCATCTCTTGCCTGCTGGAGCGGGGTTACAAGATCCCGCAGCAGGTGTCGGTGGTGGGGTTCGACGATATCCCTTACGCCCGCTACATCTATCCCAAGCTCACCACGGTGCGCTACCCCATCGAGGAGATGGGCAGCCGCGCTGCCGAGCTGGCGCTGCGTTTGCTCGATCACAAGCCGGTGGACGGCCTGGCGCTCAAGTTTGAAGCCCAGCTGGTGGAGCGTGAGTCAGTCGCCTGATGTGCGTCAAACAGTGAACAACAAGGTGGCCCCATCGGGGCCACACTCTTTTCTGCGTTATCTCTCTAATCCGCTATTTATCCCGCCAGGGCGACTCGCTGCTGACGGCGCGCCTCTACCCCTTCTGCCAATATATCGAGCAACTGCCTTGTCTGTTCCCAGCCGATGCAGCTATCGGTGATCGACTGGCCGTAGCGCAGCGGTTTGCGGCTTATCTCCTGACGCCCTTCGCAGATAAAACTTTCCACCATGATGGCGGCGATAGCATGGCTACCAGCGCCCAGCTGGTCGGCAATGTCACGGGCAATCAGCAGCTGGCGGGCATGCTGCTTCTGGCTGTTGCCGTGGCTGCAATCGATCATCAGGCGAGGGGAGAGATGATGCTGGCGCAGCAGCTCGCCAGCCTCTGCCACATGACAGCTCTGATAGTTCGGTTGGCGGCCACCGCGCAGGATCAGATGGCAGTCGGGGTTGCCATGGCTGCGTACCAGTGCCAGCTGGCCATCACCGGAAGGCTGGGTATAGAGGTGGGCCGCCCGGCTGGCGAGGATCGCCTCTACCGCGATCCGGATATTGCCGTCGGTACCGTTTTTAAAGCCGATGGGGCAGGGAAGGGCCGAGGCCAGTTGGCGGTGGAGTTGGGATTCGGTGGTGCGGGCGCCGATGGCACCCCAGCTGATGAGATCCCCCAGATAGAGCATGCTGGTGAGATCGAGAAATTCGGTGGCACAGGCGAGCCCTTCCTGTCCAAGTGCCAACAGTAACTCCCGAGCCTGGGTTAGTCCCTTTTCCAGTTGATCGCTGCCATCGAGGTCGGGATCGAAGATAAATCCCTTCCAGCCGAGCGTCGTGCGCGGCTTTTCGAAATAGGTGCGCATCACCAGTTGCAGCTGCTCCCCGTATTGGCCCTGCAGTTCAGCGAGCTGGCCACCATAGTCGCGGGCGGCTGCCGGATCGTGAATGGAGCAGGGGCCGATCACCAGCAGCAGGCGATCATCCTCTCCCTGCAGAATATGGCGGGCTTGCTGGCGGCTGCGTGCGATTTGGCGAGCGAGCCGTGCCGGACAGGGTCTGGCCTTTAACATCTCGTCAGGGGTGGGCAGGGTGGCAAGGGGTGAAGCATTCAGAAGTGAGGTGAACATGAGCGATCCTGATGAAAATGGAAATCTGCATGCTCTTTGCTGTCCAGTGGGGATCTTCCCCTTATTCTCTTGGTTAACAGAGCGCGGGCATGGGCCCGCGCTCTGTTATATCGGCCTTGGCTACCTTAGAAGCGGGCTGAGCCGCTGACGTAGTAGCTGCGACCCGGTTCGACGTTCTGGAAGACGGTGTCTTTCTCTTGCAGGCGCACGTCGGTCAGGTTGTTGATCCCCAGTCGCAGGTCAAAGTTCTCGGTGACCTTGAAGCCGGTGCCGAGATCGAAGGTCTGATAGCTGGGCAGCTTGTGCAGTACGACAACCTTGTTGACGGTCTGCTCGGCAAACTGGGTACCGGTGTAGGTGGTGCCGACAAAGGCATTGACCCGCTCGGTGGCCTGCCAGGTGATCTTGGCGTTGGCCTTGTGCTCCGGCCGCTCGGGCAGTGCCTGACCCTGATCGCCTTCCGCCTTGAGGTAGGTGTAGTTGGCGCCGAGGTTGATATCGTCGGTCAGATCGAGCTTGCCGGTTAGTTCCAGCCCCTTGGTAGTGGCTTTCTCCAGGTTGTACCAGGTGCGGTCAGTGGAGTTCGGCAACTGCTTGAAGGTGAGCATGTCGTCGATGTCGGAGTAGAACAGGGTGGCGCTGGTCTCCCAGATCCCTTCTCCTGCGATGACACCCAGCTCGTAGTTGGTGCTGGTTTCCGGCTTGACCTTGTCGCTGCCATAGATGCGGCAGCTGCCGCCGCAGCTCTCGATGCTGTAGCCGTTGGAGTACTGGTGCGGCGCCGGTGCCTTGAAGGCCTGGCTGACCCCGCCCTTGACGGTCACCACATCGTTCATCTCATAGACCAGATAGCCGCGCGGGGTGAAGTGGCTGCCGTAGATCTCGTGGTGATCGTAACGGCCGCCCAGCGTGAAGGTCAGGCTGTCGGTCAGGCCAATTTCATCCTGGGCGAACAGCGCCTCTTGAGAGTGACTCTCTTTGCCGCCGATATCCTTGTAGCTCACCGCATCCACCAGCTCCCGATCCAGATATTCACCACCCAGGGTCAGGTAGTGGTTAGCCAGCGCCAGGTTGGTATAGCCCTTGAGGGTCAGGGTGTTCTCTTCCAGCTCCCGCTGCTGCGGGGCAGAGTAGCTGGTGTTGAAGTCGTCGATCTGGGAGGTCTCGTAGTTGGCCATGACGGTGGTGTCACCCCAGCTCCAGTTCCCCTTGTGGGTCAGACCAAACAGGTTGCGATCGTTTTGCTGCTGGCGGCTGTGCACCTTGTTGCCGGTTTTGCGGAAGATATCGAGAGGCCGCTCATCCTGGTTGTAGAGGTAATCCAGCTCGAAGCGCTGCTGCTCATCCACCAGCCAGCTCAGGGTAGAGGCGAAGTTGCGGGTCTGCTTGGCTTCGATAAGGGGGATGCCGTCAGCAGCTTCGGTGGGGGTCCAGGCTTGACGGTCATACACCTCGCCGTTCATCCGGATCAGCAGGTTGTCGGTCAGCGGGCCGGTAAAGCCCAGGTTGGTTCTGTGCTGATCGCCGCCATCCTTGCCCTCGATGGCCTTGAAGTCGGCATCGGCCGCCCCTTGCCAGGTTTTGCCCGGCTGCTTGGTGATGATGTTGATGACACCACCGATGGCATCGGAGCCGTAAAGTGCCGACATGGGGCCACGGATCACCTCGACCCGCTGGATCATGCCAAGGGGCACGGGGGTGTTGTCGAAGTTGCCGCCGCGCCACAGGGCATTGGAGGAGGAGAGGCGTTTGCCATCCACCAGTACCAGTGTGTACTTGCCGGACATGCCGCGAATACCGATATCGCTGCGGCCATTGGTGTCAGCTTCAGCCTGAATGCCCACTTCGTGGCGCAGCAGGTCGGCAAGGTCATTGACGGGCGCTGCGGCGATCTGTTCGGCCGTGATGACAGAGATAGAGGCTGGCGCCGAGCGGGTATTGTGCGCCGTGGTGGTGACGGTGATCACCTCATCGACTTGAGGGGCGTTGCTGGCGGCGATCGCTTGCTGGGTCAGCAGGGTGATGATGGTGGTGGCCAGCAGGCTGGGAGCAATAAAACGGGAGGTTGAGGATTTCATTATTTACATCTTCCATAATATTCAAATGATAAGCGTTATCATTATCAAGTTGAATTTGCTCCGATCGCAACTCTTTTTTATCGGCGAAGTTCAGTTTCGTTCGTCACCCGCTTTTGACTAAAAAGAAGTTAATGAAATTGATTCTCATTTGTGTTGATCGTTTTTTCGCTCCTTGTTAGGATGCCGTTCACCCTGATATCTTGTGATTCAAATGACTCACTTTAAGTCGTGTCAGGCAGTGATTCATTCCAAGGAGTAGCACCGTCATGTGTGACCATGCACTGGAAGGAGAGTGGCCCGCAGCAACTGCCGGGCTAGATAAAGTGTGCTGTTTTGCCAGCGGTGACAGGGTACTGGTCGCCTCCGGTATCCACGACAGTTTTACTGGCATCCCACCGGAGAAGCTGCTCGCCCATCTGCGTCAGTTGCGCCAGCAGGGGATGGCCAATCCCATCGCCATCGGCGCCATTCCGTTTGATACCCAATCCCCCTGGCATCTGGTGATCCCGGTGCAATCGCAGTGGGTCGCAAGGGATGCGCTGTTGCCCGCCCGCTGTTGCCAGCTCAATGGTGAGGTGAGTGAAGTGACCGGCTCTGCCCACTATCAGGGGGCGGTGCGGGCAGCGTTGCAGCAGTTCAGCGAGGGGCTGCTCGAGAAGGTGGTGCTGTCGCGCGCCATTGATGTGCAGAGTGCAGAGCAGACCTCCCCCGCACACGCCTATGGCTCTCTGCTGGCCCAGAATCCGGGGGCCTATGTGTTCCAGATCCCGCTGCCGGAGGGGGAGACCCTGCTTGGCGCCAGCCCCGAGCTGCTGGTGTCTCGCAGTGAGATGGCGGTGGTGAGCAATCCGCTGGCGGGCTCCCGTCCGCGCCACGCTTTTCCTGATCAACAGGCGGCCAGTGCCGACCTGCTGGGCGCCCAGAAGGATCGCTATGAACATGCGCTGGTGGCCGATGCAGTCGCTGCTGCCCTCGCTCCCTTCTGCCGAGAGCTGGACGTCCCTCTGGAGCCGCAGGTGATCGCGACCCCTACCATGTGGCACCTCTCGACCCGCATCGCCGGACGGCTCCATGAGCCCTCTCCCGTGCTGGCACTGGCGCTGGCGCTGCACCCGACACCGGCGGTGTGCGGCACACCGCTCTCGGCTGCGCGTCAGGCCATCGCCCGGCTCGAGGGGTACGATCGCCGCTTCTACTGTGGCGCCGTCGGCTGGATGGATGCCGATGGCAATGGCGAGTGGGTAGTCACCATTCGCTGTGGCGTGCTGGCCGGCAAGCAGCTGCGGCTCTATGCCGGCGCCGGGGTAGTGGTGGGCTCCTCGCCGGAAGCGGAGTGGCAGGAGACCGCCGCCAAGCTCGGCACCATGCTGCGCGCCTTCGGCCTCGAAAGCCGGGAGCCGGAGGTAACTGCATGAAGCCGCTGGTGCCCTTTACCCCCTGGCCCGCCGAGCTGGCAGCCCACTACCGGGCACAAGGGTGGTGGCGCGGACAACCGCTCACCGCCCTGCTCGATGAATCTGCCGAACGTTATCCCGAGCGCACGGCTCTGATCTGTGGCGAACGCACCCTCAGTTATGGCCAGTTAAAGCGTGAGGTTGATGCGCTGGCGGCGCGGCTGGCCGCGCGCGGGCTGGGCCACGGCGATACCGCGCTGGTGCAGTTGCCCAATTGTGCCGAGTTCTATATCTGCTGGTTTGCCCTGATCCGCTGCGGAGTAGTGGCGGTGCATGCCCTCTACAGCCATCAACGGCGCGAGCTGGTGGCCTTTGCCCGCCAGATTGAGCCCGCCTTGCTGGTACTCAACCCCTCCCATCTCGGCTTTGCCGGTGAAGCGGGGAGCCTCGCGGCCCTTGATGAGCTTGTATCTCCTTCCTGCCAGACACTGCTGTTCGAGCAGGCTGAAGGCTCCGATCTTCAGTCAGGATTTGCATGGCGTCAGCCTGACCCGATAGCCCGTGCTGATGGTTCGCCGCTGACGGCTATCTCGCCAACTCCTACCCCGGCCGATCAAGTCGCTTTTTTCCAGCTCTCCGGCGGCAGCACCGGCACCCCCAAACTGATCCCCCGTACCCACGATGACTATGGCTACAGCGTGCGCCAGAGCGTCGCGGTGTGCGGCTGGGATGAGCGGGTGATCTATCTCTGCGCTCTGCCAGCGCCCCACAACTTTCCCCTGAGCTCCCCCGGGGCACTCGGAGTGTTTTATGCCGGTGGCTGCGTGGTGCTGGCAAAGGATCCTTCCGCCGCAACCTGTCTGCCGCTGGTGCAGCGCCATCAGGTCAACTGGGCGGCGCTGGTGCCACCGGCTCTGGCGCTCTGGCTGGAGGCGGCCAGCCACTATCCGCAGACCTCTCTGGAGTGTGTGCAGGTGGGCGGTGCGCGCCTCAGCCCGGCTCACGCCGAGGCGGTGGCGAGCCGCCTTGGTTGCCGCCTGCAGCAGGTGTTTGGCATGGCCGAGGGGCTGGTCAACTACACCCGCATCGAGGATGACCAGTGGCACATCGTCAATACCCAGGGCCGCCCGATGAGCGCGGGCGACGAGGTGGAGGTGCGGGATAGCGACGGACGCCCCTTGCCCGATGGCGAGTGCGGCGAGCTCTGGACGCGCGGCCCTTATACCTTTCGTGGCTACTTCAAAGCTGATGCCCACAATCAGCGTGCCTTCGGCCGGGACGGTTTCTACTGCACCGGCGATCTGGTCTGCCGCTTGCCCAGTGGTCATCTGATAGTGGTGGGGCGCAACAAGGATCAGATCAACCGGGGCGGGGAGAAGATCGATGCCCTCGAAATTGAAGAGCTGTTGCTGACCCACCCGGAGGTGCGGCAGGTGGCGCTGGTCGCCATGCCTGATCCCATGCTCGGGGAGCGCAGCTGCGCCTTTCTGATGTGCCGCGAGCCCCTCAATCTGCCCCGCTTGCGCCGTTTCCTGCGCGAGCAGGGGGTGGCCGATTACAAACTGCCCGATCGCCTGGTGCTGGTGGATAAACTGCCTCACACCCCGGTCGGCAAGATAGACAAACAGAGGCTGCGCGAGCAGCTCGCCAAGGAGTGTGCATGACCATTCAATCCCTCGCCGCCTATCCGCTGCCCACCGCCGAGGAGCTGCCTACCGGGCGGGTGAACTGGCCCTTCGAACCGGGCCGCGCCGCCTTGCTGGTCCACGATATGCAGCACTATTTCGTCGACTTCTACGGGCCGGGCAATCCGCTGATCAATCAGGTCATCGACCATATCGCCACCCTGATCCGTCAGGCGCGTGCTCTTGGCATGCCGGTGGTCTATACCGCCCAGCCCGCCGAGCAGAGCCAGGCCGATCGGGCGCTGCTCAACGACATGTGGGGGCCGGGGTTGACCCGGGCGCCGGAGCGTCAGCCGATTGTTTCGGCGCTGGCGCCCGAGCCGCAGGATACGGTGCTGACCAAGTGGCGCTACAGCGCTTTTTGCCGCTCACCGCTGGCCGAGCTGATGGCCGGATGGGGGCGGGATCAGCTGGTGATCTGCGGCATCTACGGTCATATCGGGGTGATGCAGACGGCGGTCGATGCTTTTATGCGCGATATCCGCCCCTTCCTGGTGGCTGATGCCATCGCCGACTTCTCCCGCGAGGATCATCTGCTGGCGCTATCCTACGTCAGCCGCAATGCCGGTCGGGTGATTACCGTGGCCGAGGTGATGGCGGCCAGCAAACGCCCTCTGACTCGCGAGTCACTGCGTGCTCAGGTGTTGGCACGGCTGCCCGCCGAGATGCAGCAGGAGCAGCCCACCGAGGATGAGAACCTGCTCGACTATGGTCTCGATTCGCTGGCGGTGATGGGGCTGGTGGAGGAGTGGCATCAGCAGGGGCTGGTGGTGGAGCTGGCCGAGCTGGCCCGCACGCCGACCCTGGCTCACTGGTGGGCGCTCCTCTCCCGTCAGCTGAATGTCAGTCAGGACACGGCTTATCAGGTCAACGAAGATCACGTCAGCGAACCGGAGTGCACCCCATGAGCGAGTGGCAAGGCAGAACCGTCTGGGTAACCGGTGCGGCGCAGGGAATTGGCCATGCGGTGGCGCGCACCTTTGCCGAGGCGGGGGCCAGCGTGGTGGCGTTCGATCTGCAACTGGTCGAGGCACTGCCCGGCAACGTGAAGGGAGTGCTGATCGATGTGAGCGACAGCGAGGCCGTGACCCGCTGCTGCGAACAACTGCTGGACGAGGGGCTGGGGCCCGATGTGCTGGTCAATGTCGCGGGCGTGCTGGCGACCGGCAGGCTCGATGAGGTGGATGACGACCTCTTGCTGCGCACCTTTGCCATCAACACCTTCGCCCCCTTCTACCTGATGCGGGCCCTGACCCCCTGGTTTCAGGGGCGACGCAGGGGCGCCATCGTCAATGTCTCCTCCAATGCCGGTCGGGTACCGCGAGTGGGGATGGGCATCTATGGCGCCTCCAAGGCGGCGCTGACCAGTCTCACCCAAACGGCAGGGCTGGAACTCGCCCCCTATGGGGTGCGCTGCAATCTGGTGTCACCGGGCTCGACCCGTACCCCGATGCTGTACGGCATGTGGCAGGAGGGGGAGGCGGCGCAGCGGGAAGGAGAGATGCGCACCATCGCGGGTCTGCCCGGGCAGTTCAAGCTGGGGATCCCCCTTGGCAAACTTGGGACCCCCGACGAGGTGGCTGCCTGCGTGCTGTTTCTCGCCTCCGATGCGGCCAGCCATATCACCCTGCAGGATCTGGTGGTCGATGGCGGTGCCACCCTGGGGGTCTAGCCCGCGGGCTGCCGATCTGGCAGGCGTGACACTCTCTTTATGCAGGAGGCTTTGTCTCCTCGCTTTTCAGCTATGCGGGCAGGGGCAAGCCGCTGCTCGCTCGATGTTTGCGCAAGGACATTCCCATGGAACAGACAATGGCGATGCGCGCCACCCACCAGCGTGGGGAGCAGCCGCGCTGGTCGCTTACCACCGCTCAGGCGGGCATCTGGTTTGCCCAGCAAAAATATCCGCAGAGCCCCGCCTGCAATACCGGCGAGTACTGGCTGCTGGAGGGGGCGCTGGCTCCCCATCACTTCACCCGCGCTGTGCGCCAGACCATCGACGAGATCCCCGGTCTGCACTGCGCTTTTGTGGCCACTGCCGATGGCCCGCAGATGGTGGCCAACCCCGCCTGCTGGCAGCTGGCAGAGCGGGATCTGCGCAGCGAAGCCGACCCACTCGCGGCCGCGCAGGTCGAGATGCGTGCGCAGTTGGCCGTCCCCTTCAATCTGGCCGGGGGGCCGCTGTTTGCCACCACCCTTTATCGCCTTGACGAGGGGCGGTGGGCCTGGTTTATCGCTGTGCACCATATCGCCATCGACGGCTTTGGCCTGAGTTTGCTCTCCCAGCGGGTGGTGAGCTGGTATGAGGCGCTCTGCGCCGGTGAGCAGCCTGCCCCCTGTCGCTATGCATCCCAGCAAGAGCTGCTGGCCGAGGAGGCGGCTTATCAGGATTCGCCGCGTGCCGCGCGGGATCGCGATTTCTTCGTGCAGCAGTTGGCCGGGGTGGAGAATCCGGCGTCGCTCTCCCGCCGTCCGGCGCAAGGGCCGGGACCCACATATCGTCTTGAGCAGCGGCTGGCTGGCCGCCAGTGGCAGGCATTGGTGGCACGGGCGAGTCGTTCGGCCTGTCACCCATACAGTCTGCTGCTGGCGGCGGTGGCCAACTATGTGCAGCGGATGAGCGGCGCTGGCGAGGTGGTGCTGGGTATTCCGCTGATGGGGCGGCTGGGCTCAGCGGCGGCCGATACCCCCTGCATGAAGGTCAATGTGGTGCCCCTGCGCATCGAGCTGAGTGGCTCCAGCCGGGTTGGAGAGTTGCTGGCACAGGTCGAGCGGCAATTTGCCGCCCTGCGCCGTCATCAGGGCTGCCGTCAGGAGTGGTTGCAGCAGCGTCAGCCGGGCCAGCCGCTGTTTGGCCCTCAGGTCAATTTGATGCCCTTTGCCCGCACCCTCAGCTTTGGTGAAGGGCACAACCAGGTTCGTGGCGAGGTGCAGGTGCTGGCGGCGGGGCCGGTGGAGGAGTGCGCCTTCTACTTTGCCGAGGAGGCAGGCGCTATGACCCTGACCCTCGAAGCACATCAGGGGCGCTTCAGCCATCAGGAGAGCGAGCGTCATCTGGCCCGGCTGCTGGCCTATCTGGCTGCCTGGAGTGAGGCGGGTGACGAGGCCCTGGCGGTGCGTTTGCCGCTGTTGCTGCCCTGCGAGCAAGCTGAGCTGGAGCACTGGAACCAGACCGATCATCCGCTGCCGACCACTACCCTGAGCGCTCTGCTGGCCGAAGGGCTGGCGGCGGCGGATCAGAGCGCCATCGCGCTGGAGTGTGGCGCCGAGCGCTGGAGTGTGGCCGAGTTGCGCCAGCGTACCCGTCAGCTGGCCTGCTATCTGGCGGGGAGGGGCGTGAGCCCCGGTTGTCGGGTGGCGGTGGTGATCCCGCGCGCTCCCGAGCTTATTCTCGCCCAGCAGGCCATCATGGCGGTAGGTGCCGTCTATGTGCCCGTTGATCCGGACTATCCGGCGGAGCGGATCGGCTACATTCTCGCCAGCAGCGATCCTGCGCTGGTGCTGACCAGTCGTACGCTTCAGATGCCGCTCGATGTGGCGGCGCCACTTGTCTGCCTCGATGCCCCCGGTGTGGCAGAGCAACTGGCGACGATAGACGTGGCGGGGATAGCACCTTGTGATCTGCCAGCCCCTAAACCGGAAGATGCGGCCTACATCATCTACACCTCCGGTTCGACCGGTCGGCCCAAAGGGGTGGTGGTGAGCCATGGCGCCATCGTCAACCGGCTGCTCTGGATGCAGCACATGTATCCCATCGGCCCGGCGGATCGGGTGCTGCAAAAGACCCCTGCTGGCTTTGATGTCTCCATCTGGGAGTTTTTCTGGCCCTTTATGACAGGGGCGCGGCTGGTGCTCGCCAAACCGGGCGGCCACAAGGATCCCGCCTACCTTGCCGAGCTGATTGAGCAGGCCGGGATCACCACCTTGCACTTTGTTCCCTCCATGCTGCAGATCTTCGTCGCACAAGCCGAGCCTGCGCGTTGCCGCGCCCTGCGGCAGGTCTTCTGCTCCGGCGAGGCGCTGCCCGCGGATCTGGTGCAGCGCTGGTATGGGATATTTTCAGCTCCCCTGCACAACCTCTATGGCCCGACCGAGGCGGCGGTGGATGTCACCTGGTATCCCTGCCGGGCAGACGAGGCGGTGACCAGCGTGCCCATCGGTTATCCGGTCTGGAATACCTGTATCCACATTCTCGACCCCTGGTTGCAGCCAGTGCCGCCCGGTGTGGCGGGGGAGCTCTGGATCGGCGGCGTGCAGGTGGCGGAGGGCTACTTTGGCCAGCCCGAGCTCACCGCCGAGCGCTTTATTGCCAACCCCTTCGGAGCGGGACGGCTCTATCGCAGCGGCGATCTGGCCGCCTGGCGCGAGGATGGCGCCATCGAGTATCTGGGGCGCCTCGATTTTCAGGTGAAGATCCGTGGCCAGCGCATCGAACTGGAGGAGATCGAGCAGGTGCTGCTGCGCCATCCCCGAGTGGCGCTGGCGGTAGTGTTGGCCCCCGAATTTGCCCCCGGCGATCGCCGTCTGGTGGCCTACGTGGTGGCCGCAGATAGCAGCGAGTTGACGCTGACCGAGTTGGTACCCACCCTTGGCGCAGCCTTGCCTGACTACATGGTGCCGGGGCTTCTGGTAAACCTGGCCGAACTGCCGCTTACCCCCAATGGCAAGCTGGATCGCAAGGGGCTGCCGCTGCCCGACATGGCGTCGGCGGTGGGTCAGTCACTGCCGAAAACCCTGCTGGAGGAGCGGCTCTGTCGCCTCTTCGCCGAGATACTGGGGCTGGCGCGGGTCGGCGCCGACGATAACTTCTTTGCCCTTGGCGGCCACTCCCTGCTGGCGGCGCAGTTGGTGGTGCGTATTGAAGAGTCGACCGGACAGACTCTCACCTTGGCCAGTCTGTTCGAAGCGCCGAGCCCCGCCCAGCTGGCGTGCCGTCTTGGCGGTGAGCGGGAGGCCATGCCCATGCTGTTGCCCCTGCGGGCGCATGGTGCGCAGTCTGGCACATCGTGCCCCACCCTCTTTTGCGTCCACCCCGCCGGCGGGCTCGGCTGGTGTTATGCGCCACTGGTGCCCCATCTGCCGACCGACATGGCCGTCTATGCCCTGCAGGCGCGGGCGCTCTGTCAGCCGGATGCCCCGCTGCCCGTCAGCTTCGACGAGCTGGCGCTCGATTATGTGACCGAGCTGCGTCGTCAGCAGAGCGAGGGGCCTTACTGGCTGCTCGGCTGGTCGCTCGGGGGCATGCTGGTGCACCGGATGGCCGCCATGCTGCAAGAGCAGGGACAAGAGGTGGCCATGGTGCTGCTGCTCGACGCCTACCCCTGCCTGCAGTGGCAGACCCAGCCGTTGCCCGACGAGCAGAGGATGCTCGATGCGCTGCTGCGGATGGGGGGCATTGCGGTTGCGGACGAGGCGTTGGACTCTCTCACTCGCGACGAGGTAGTGGCCCGGCTGGGGGCGGAGGGGAGTGCGCTGGCCATGCTCGACGAGCAGGTGGTGAGCGCCATGATTGAGCTGGTGGGCCACAACAACCGGCTGATCCGTGAGCCGGTCGACTACTGCTACCACGGGGAGGTGATCTTTATCGAGGCGTCAGCTTCCCGCCAGCCCTGGCTGGATGGGCGCGGCTGGGAGTCGCTGACAAAAGGGGACATCCGCTATGAGCGCTTCCCCTGCCTGCATCAGGATATGGTGCATCCCGACTGGCTGGCAAAGATCGGCGCCCTTATTGGTGAGCGGGTCGATGGGGTCGGGCAGCAACCGCACATCCGGCAGAAGGAGGACGCATGACCCCGGTTGCCGCCATCCGGGAAGCCTTGCTGGCGGGCAAGCTGGTGGGGCTGGGGGAGCCGCACTGGCACCCGGATTTTATCCGGCGCCAGCACGCCTGGCTCTGCGATCCGGCGCTCTGGGGAGTCATGACCGATCTGGTGCTGGAGTGCGGCAACCGCCGCCATCAGGGCTTGCTCGATGCCTGGCTGACGGGGGAGGAGAGCTGGCAGGGTGAGCCGCTGACGCTGGCACGGCTCTATCCGGTCTGGCTCGACTCTTGCGCCTTTCCTGCCTGGATGGCCCCCGAGTTTCCGGCTCTCTTTTCCGCTCTGCGCCAGAGCAATCTGGTGCGCCCTGAACATATGCGACTGCGGGTGCATCTCTGCGAGCCCTCATTCGAGTGGCAGGAGATGAGCCCGGAGCGCTGGCAGCAACACAACAGGGGGCGGGATCAGGCGCTGGCCGACTATCTTCTTGCACTTCCCGCCCGCGGCGTGGTGGTGCTGGCAGGGGCGCGCCATCTGCTCAAAGTCGCAGGGGATCCCCACTTTGCGCAGCCGACGCTGGGCCAGTTGCTGGAGGCCGCACGGCCGGGTTGGCTGCAGGTGCTTCACCCTTGGCCAATGGCTGATGGAAAGGGAGATGAGGAAGAGGTGCGAGTGTGCGAGCTGGCCGGGATCGCGACTGCCGACCTCTATCCCCACTGGCCGACGCATCCGCCGCTGGAGACTCTTATCGACAGGTTGGTGCGCGTGGCTGACCGGGGACGGGAGATGCGAATTTGCCCGACCTTGCTGGCCGAGCCCTGGCGCAGCCACTTGCTAAGCCGCGCTCACTTGCTGCCAGCTGGCATGGCCCGCCAGCTGCAACACTGGCTGGCGTAACTACTGGTTGGTGTAACCGCTGACTTGAGTAACAGAAGGGGGGCAAGGCTCCCCTTTTTCACATTTTGCATCCTGCATTCAGCGCTGCAAAGTTGCACCATTTACGGCATATCTTGCCACTCATCGCCGAAAATTCAGCTCCTTCGCTACTTTAAAGAAGTTTCTACTGGTCTTACCTGAGCAAATCTCTTTGCTTTTTATTTAACAAGGTATTTACATCTAGGTGTCACCAGCATCGGTGACGCTCACAACGGCAAGGAGCCAGTTATGACCCATGTCGACATCCCTTTCCTTCGTTACCTCGATGCGGAAGGGTGCCCGGTCGCCACCTTACCGACCTGGCTGGACAAGGCGATACTGCACACCTTCTACCGCAATATGGTGATGGTGCGCAGCTATGACAAAAAAGCGATTGCGCTGCAACGAACCGGCAAACTCGGTACTTTTCCCTCCCATCTCGGCGCAGAAGCCGTGGGGATTGGCATTGGTCTGGCCATGCAGCCGCAGGATGTCTACGTTCCCTACTATCGGGACATGCCCACCCTCTATGTGCGGGGCGTGCCGATGGAGAAGAACCTGCAATATTGGGGTGGTGACGAGCGGGGCAGTTATTTTCTCAAACCCGATGGGACCCCCTCTGAAGATCTCCCCATCTGCGTCCCCATCGCCACCCAGATCACCCACGCTTGCGGTATTGCCTCGGCCTTCAAACTGCGTAATCAACCGCGCGTCGCCGTAGTCACTATCGGCGACGGCGGTACCTCCAAGGGTGATTTTCTAGAGGGGCTCAACTGCGCCGGGGTCTGGCATCTGCCGATGGTCATCATCGTCAACAACAACCAGTGGGCCATCTCGGTGCCGCGCAAGCTGCAATCGAGCGCTCCTACGCTGGCCCAAAAGGGGATTGGTGCAGGGGTGCGCAGCCTGCAGGTGGATGGCAACGATGTGGTGGCGGTCTACGATGCCGCGCGCAATGCCGTCGAACGGGCCCGCAGCGGCAAGGGGCCGACCCTGATAGAAGCGGTCAGTTATCGCCTCGGCGATCACACCACGGCCGACGATGCCACTCGCTATCGCGATGGGGCCGAGGTCGAGGCCGCCTGGGCGAAAGAGCCGGTCAAGCGGCTGCGCCAGTTTATGCACAGCCAGGGCTGGTGGGATGAGGAGCAGGAGCAGAGCCTGCTGGCGGAGGCTACCCGAGAGGTAGAGCAGGCGGTTGCCCGTTATGAGGCGATGGCGCCCCAGCCGCCGGAGGCGATGCTCGATTATCACTATGCCAGCCTGCCCGCCGAACTCTTGCCCCAGCGCGAGCGAGTGATTGCCAAGGGGATGAAGCAGGAGGTTGGTCATGAGTGAGATCAGTTTGCTGGAAGCGGTCAACATGGCCCTTCACTACGAGATGGAACACGACCCGGATGTGGTGGTACTGGGCGAGGATGTGGGGGTCAACGGCGGGGTGTTTCGCGCCACTGTGGGCCTGCGCGACAAGTTCGGTTTCAAGCGGGTGATCGACACGCCGCTTGCCGAGGGATTGATCGCCGGGGTGGCGGTCGGCATGGCGACCCAGGGGCTCAAGCCGGTGGCTGAGTTCCAGTTTCAGGGTTTCATCTTCCCCGGGATGGAGCAGATCATCTGTCAGGCGGCGCGGATGCGAAACCGCACCCGTGGCCGCCTCTCCTGTCCCCTTGTCTATCGCTCCCCGTATGGCGCGGGCATTCATTCGCCTGAACATCACAGCGAGAGTGTCGAGGCGCTGTTTGCCCATATCCCTGGGATACGGGTAGTGATCCCCTCCAGCCCGAGGCGTGCTTATGGCCTGCTGCTCTCGGCCATCCGCGATCCGGATCCCGTGATGTTTTTCGAACCGGACCGCATCTATCGCTCGATGAAATCCGAGGTGGTGGATGACGGTGTCGGCCTGCCGCTGGATGTCTGCTTCACCCTGCGCCCGGGCCGGGATATCACGGTAGTGGCCTGGGGGGCTTGCATCCAGGAGGTGATGCGGGCGGCGAACCTGCTGGCCGAGCAGGATATCCAGTGCGAGGTGCTGGATCTGGCCACCATCAAGCCGCTGGATATGGAGACCATCCTCACCTCGGTACGCAAGACCGGCCGTTTACTGGTGGTACACGAGGCGTGTGGCAGCTTCGGAGTCGGGGCCGAAATTGTGGCGCGGGTGACCGAGCAGGCACTTCCCAGCCTCAAGGCGCCGCCCAAACGGCTGACCGGCGTGGATGCAGCCGTTCCCTACTATCGCAACGAAGCGTATTACCTCATCACCGAGCAGGATATCGCCGATGCCGCTCACCAGCTGATGGAGAACCAGTGGCTATGAAATTTTTCAAATTACCGGATCTGGGTGAAGGGTTGGCCGAAGCCGAGATCGTCGAATGGAAGGTGAGTGCCGGGGATACCGTCGAGGTCGATCAGGTGCTGTTGTCGGTGGAAACGGCCAAGGCGCTGGTGGATGTGCCCTCTCCGGTAGCCGGAGTGATTGCCCGTCTCTGCGGCGCCGAGGGGGATATCCTCCATATCGGTGCGCCGCTGGTGGAGTTCGAGGGGGGCGAAGATGATGGCACCGTGGTGGGCAAGGTGAGTGCCCATCAGCAGCATATCGAGGATCACTTCGTGGTGGGGGCCATTGCCCCGGGGGGAGCGCTGGTGCAAGCCATGCCTGCCGTGCGCCTGCTGGCGCAGAAGCTGGGTCTGGAAATCGACCGGATCAAGGGAAGTGGCAGCGGCGGCATGGTGACCGAGCTGGATGTGCAGCAGGCATTCGAGGCCCAGCAGAGCAGTGGCAACGAATTCCTCAAAGGGTCGCGCAGGGCCATGGCCAAGGCGATGGAGCTCTCTCATCAGACTGTGGTGCCGGTCAGCATCACCGACGAGGTGGATTTGCGTCACTGGCGGCCTGATGAGGATGTGACGGTGCGCCTTATCAAGGCCATTGGCGTGGCGTGCCGCGCCGAGCCCTCGATGAATGCCTGGTTTGATGGCGACACCCTGTCACGGCGGCTGTTCAAAGAGGTCAATGTGGCCATCGCGGTGGATTCAAAGCATGGCCTCTATGTGCCGGTGATGGAGAACGTGGCCGAGCGGGAGGGGGGGGATATCCGGCAGGGGCTGGATCGGATGATCGCCGATGTGAAGGCGCGCGCCGTGCCGCGCGAGATGTTGCAGGGGGCGACCATTACGCTCACCAACTTCGGTGCCATCGCAGGCCGTTATGCCAGCCCCATCGTCACGCCGCCGCAGGTGGCCATCATAGGGGCAGGCAAACTGTTCGAAAAAGTGGTGTTCATCCATGGTGAAGCGCGTCCCGTCAGGGCATTGCCGCTGTCGATGACATTTGACCACAGAGCCTGTACTGGCGGGGAGGCGGCTCGTTTTCTCAGAGCGCTGGTCGAAGCGTTGGAAGCAGCCACCTTATAACGGTTTGTGCCCTGTCATTGGCAGGGCACAAATTTGTTTGCGTAATCTACAAAGCCACGTATAATCCAAACCAGCTTGAAAGGGCGATAGTTATGTCAATGAATACGATGTTTCACATCTTGTCCTGTTGTTCATAAGTTAATCCCGTTTTTTGAGCTTTACCCGCTGAAAAGCATAAGTAATTATTTTGAATACAGGTTTAAAAGATATGTCTAACATGATCACCGGTACCGTTAAGTTTTTCAACGAAACCAAAGGTTTTGGCTTCATCCAGCAAGAAAACGGCCCGGACGTTTTCGTTCACTTCAGCGCCATTCAAGGTAACGGTTTCCGTACCCTGGCTGAAGGTCAGCGCGTACAGTTCTCTGTGACCCAAGGTCAGAAAGGCCCGCAGGCTGAGAACGTAACCGCTCTGTAATTCTTACAGAATTTAAGAAAGCCGTGGTACCTCTGGTGCCACGGCTTTTTGTTTATATGGCTTTTGCTACTAATTCCTATGTGCTGAATCATGCTGCTATCGCTCCTGCTTGCTGCCACCTTGACTCCGACGTCCGATGCGCCGGTACCGATGCAATCCGCGATGGAAGCACAGATGATCTGCCAGCAATTTGTCCAGGTCCGGATGGGCACTGCACAGCAACCCGATGAGGTGAATGCGCGACTGGTGCCTGAAAGGGAGGGGGAGTGGCTGGTGGATGGCAAAGTAAAAGGACCCGAAGGTCCTTTGCTGTTTGCCTGTCATCTTCACCAAGGGGAGCGCTGGGAGCTACTCAACTTTTCGCTCTGGGCACCACAGCCGGTCAAAGCGGTTTGAGTGCGACCAGCAGATGTTGCAGGTGTTCAACCATGGTCATGCCAAACGGGGTGAGATAGCCGCCATCTTCTGCGCTGATGAGCCCCTGTTGATGCAGACGGGCTGCCGCCTGGCACAACTCTTCAGACATATCGCTGCGTAATTTAATCCCCAGGCTCATGTTGGCCGGATCAAAGCATGCCAGTATTTTCAAATCGTTCACGAATTCGTTAGAAACCTGGTCGATCCCAATCATGGATTTACTCCTTACGCTAAAGATGTATGCAAACTAGCATCCCCGGATCCACTTTAGTGGGCGCTGGCTCAAATTATTGATCTTTGGCTGGATGCTGCGTTTCAAATGCTGTTTTTTTCGGCGTAATCAGATGGTTGGCTGACAGCTTCGCCAAGGGCCGAGCCGGACCAAACGTGGTAGGATAGGGCACTTCTTTATATCGGACGGTCTATTGGTGGCTGTTCGCCCTGTTCAAGGTATCGCTCATGGTCAAGATCACTCTGGTATCCCTGCTGCATTCACTTTGTACCCGCTTTCCGGTTTACCACGCTGCTTCGTTGACGTCACTGCTGGATGCCCATCAGGGCGAGGTATGGTTGCCTGCACGCAAGGGGGCCGACATTGCACTGTTGCGCAAGCATGCCAATGGGGCTCATGAGCTGGCGTCACTCGATGCGGGCTGGTGTGATTTTGCCGCCAGCGACAGCGGTGAGACACCCGAGCTGGATGCGCTGGCCAACTACGACAGCGAGATGATGGATAACCTGCTGATGTACTGGCACACCGCCGCCAAGATCAACAGCCCGATCACCGATAACCTGTTCGAGCTACGTCGTGAAGTGGTGGATGAAGCCCACGGGGTGAAACTTGCTGCCGCTTGGGAGCAACAGCAACAGCAGCGTTTTGAACAATTGATGACGATGGCGGCCAATGGCCGGGATCTGCTCTGCTTTGTCGAGGTGGAGTCCGCCTACTGGCTGCGGCAAAAGCTGAGCGAGCAGCCTGATGTGGAGCTGATCACCCCTGCGTTGTAAAAGGGGCAATATGATGGCTGGCGGTCTCGCTATCGAGGAGGCTGCTCTATCCTTATTGGCGTCATTGCCCTCCCCATCCGGTGCCAAGGGGCTGCAAGCTGGACAAGCTGACGACAAGATGTGAACATGGCGCCCTTTATCGAGAGAGAGACTTGGCCAATGAGCTATGAACTGAGCGACACCGAGCGCAATGCCGCGCTGCAACTGAACGCTGATTACCGTTACGATCACTTCATCAGCAAGCTGGTCGAGCATGAAGAGCTGTTCGTCCTGACTGACGAGCATGGCGTCATGATGCTGACCACCGACGATGAAGATTGCATCCCGGTATGGCCGCACCCGGAGTACGCCAAGGCGTGGGCTGAAGGCGAGTGGGCCGATTGCAAGCCGCAGTCCATCACCCTGAAGGTATGGCTGGAGCGCTGGGTTGACGGTATGGAGCAGGACGAGCTGTGTGTTGCCGTG
Organism: Aeromonas sp. R4-2; assembly: GCF_040908295.1. NCBI lineage: Bacteria > Pseudomonadati > Pseudomonadota > Gammaproteobacteria > Aeromonadales > Aeromonadaceae > Aeromonas > Aeromonas sp. R4-2. The sequence continues at coordinate 26,031 of NZ_JBFODL010000019.1, forward strand.
TTCCCGACCCCGGATCAGGAAGGCATCGTGCTGGAGCCGGCTGACGTGGCTGACGCCATTGCCGAGAAGCAGGCCAAACGCGGCTGATAACCGCTCGATTCACAACACCGGTTGCCAACAAAGACCCTGCTATCTGGCGGGGTCTTTGTTTTAGGTCTGTTTGCCAAATGAGTTGTCGCTATCAGGGCTGGCGATAAGTGGTGTCGATGATGGGCTCGGCCGGGATAGTCTTGCCGCTCTTGATGGCTGCCCTGGTCTCGGATTTTAGCTCTTCATCAATCCACAGCAGACCGCCATAGCTGTAACCGCTGTTGTCGCCCCCAAGAGGCCAGTAAAGCTGCTCGCTCTTGGGTGTTGCAGGTACTTTTGGCAGTTTTATCCAGCGCCAGGCGCCTTCCCGGGTGTAGGGCACCTGATAGGCGGGGACGAAGCTCGCCAGCTCATAGAGCCGCTGCTGGATTTGCCGTGACAGGGCCGCCTTTTTGGCAAAGTCGAACTCCTTGTCATACTGCTCCACCAGAGCCGTGATGGCATCGTCATCGATGTTCATGATGTTGTTGGTCTGGGGTTTGTTGGCGTTGACCTTGTGGAAGAACTCCCAATAGGCGGGATAGCGGCTGCCCGCCCAGGCCATCCAGGCGCTCTGGTGCTTTTTCTCCAGCATCGATTTGAAACCGGCCGAGGCATCCATCAGGTTGAGCTCCAGATTAAGCCCCGCCTTCTTGGCCTCTTCCCGTAGCAAGGTGAGCCGCTGGGCGTGCTCCGCCGTGGTGTAGGTGATAGCGAGGGTCAGTGACTGCCCCTTGTCGTTTTGCAAAATTCCCTGCGGCCCCACTTTGTTGAAACCGGCTTTGGCAAAGTATTCCCGTGCCAGTTTGGGATCGAACGGACGGGCCTTGATCTCGCTGTTGGTAAATTCACCCTGACCGGAGCCATAACTGTTGAGTCGCTGGTAATCCCCCCGCAGCAGGGTGGTGAGCATCTTGTCGAGGTTGAGGGCATGCTGGACCCCGAGCCGCACATCGAGATTATTCAGCTGCGGATCGGCGGTGTTGAGATAGAGCCCCATCGGCGGTTGCGGGGTCTGGTTGTAGAACCAGGTGCGCGCGATATACCCCTTCTCGAACTCCGCGGTGTTGGTCTTGTCGTGCCACCAGTTGGGCATCACCAGCGGGAAGCTGTCGAGATCGCCGCGCAGGAAGTGCTGCCAGGCGATGTTCAGATCCCTGAGCACCTTGATCTCGATCCGCGCGGGGTTGAAGCGATGCTGGAAGTAGCGCTCGTCATCCCCCCACCAGTGTTCAATCCGCTTGAAGGTGACCGATTTACCCTTTTTCACCTGATCGATCTGATAGGGGCCGGTGACCGGCAACACCTTCCAGTTGTACTCCTTGACCCAGTTGGCGGTGAGCTTGATGGCGTGGCTCGGCTCCGGGCTGACGGGCAGTGATTCGAGCAGATCCTGACGGCTCTTTTCGGTGCCGCTGGTGATGGCCAGGGTGTGATCATCAAACTTGGTGATATCGGCTATCTGGGTGCTGTAGTAGTTGTTGTACCAGGGGTCGTTGATCTCTTTGCTGCGCATCATCTTGAGGGTAAAGAGCCAGTCATTGGCGGTGACCGGCTGGCCGTCTGACCAGCGCGCCTTGGGATTGATGCGAAAATAGAGGGTCTTGTTGTCGGCGCCGAAAGCCCACTCGTTTGCCAGCATCGGCATGGGGTTGCCGGTGACGGGATGAGTGCTCAGCAGTGGCAGGTTGGTTTCCCGCACGTAACCGGCAAAGCCGCCGTTGGAGTCGGGGCCATATTTGCGCAGGGTCAGGGGGAAACTGGTCATAAAGGTGCGAAAGGTGCCGCCGCGCTTGGCGGCCGGATCGGCATAGAGAGGATCCTGGTTGTTGCTCTCCCACTTCAAGTCGGCGGGCAGCGTGGCGCTCCAGCCAAACGGGCTCCAGCACAGGGTCAGGGTGATGGCGGTGGCGCGAATGATAGGGGGGAGGCGGCGCCCCCCGGCGGTGATGGTCGATGGCATGTCCTTGCTCTCCTGAAGTCTGCTTCCTGCAGATCATGTTCTGATGATGTCAGTCCCGATGGGGACTGGCTCATCATGAAAATTTTATCCTGTCAGGTCAATGAAATAGCGTGAATTAGCGGGTGGCCTAGGCCGCAACGCAGTGCAGGGTGATCCCCTTGGCCGCAATGGCAGCCCGCATGGGGGCGGGCAGGGCATCATCGGTAACCAGCACGTTGATCTGGCCCGGCGCGCCAAGCTGGCTCGGGTGGATGGCGCCGAACTTGCTGCTGTCGGTGATGACCACATTGGTCATCCCCTTGGCCAGCACGCTGTTGACCACGTCGGCCCGCATCATGTCGCGGCCGGTGAACCCCATCTCGGGATGAAAACCGTCGACCCCAATAAAGGCCTTGGAGAAGTGCACCTGCTCGATGCAGAGGCGAGTGAGCGGCCCCACCACGCTCTCGCTCTGATGTTGGAACAGCCCGCCGAGCAGCACCACCTGAGCCGGGGTGTCTTTGAGCAGATGGGCGATATAGCTGCTGATGGTGATGATGGTGACCCGTTTGTGCAGGGCCAGATGGCGCGCCAGCATGGCGTTGGCGCTGCCCCCTTCGATAAAGACCGTCTCGCCATCTTCCACCAGCTGGGCGGCACGCTCGGCGAGGCGCTCCTTGAGCAGGTAATTGATGTTCATCCGGGCATCCGGGTCATCGGTCTCCAGCGCCATGGCCGAGCCGTGTACCCGTCTGAGCAGTCCCTGCTTCTCCAGCGCGGTGAGGTCGTTGCGCACCGTCACCTCAGACACACCTGTGTGTCGGGAGAGTTCACTCACGCTCATCTTGCGAGCCTGATGGACCAGAGTGAGGATCAGTTGGTGGCGTGGATTCATGGTGGGCTCGCATGCAAGGTGGTGGATAGCGGCAAGCCACCCGAGGGTGGCTTGCCAATCATATGACGTCACAGGCGCCATGGGGGCGCCCCGTCAGAGACTGTGTTCGGTGCGGGCGATGATATCATCTTGCGCATCCGGGGATAAGGCGGTGAAGAAGGCCGAATAGCCCGCCACCCGCACCACCAGATCCCGGTATTGATCCGGATTGGCCTTGGCGGCCAGCAGGGTCTCGCGCGAGACGATGTTGTACTGCACATGCCACCCCTTGTGCACTTCGAAGAAGGTGCGCAGCAGGCTCATCAGCTTGGCCTTGTCCCGCTCGTTCTCAAGGCTCGCCGGACTCAGCTTCTGGTTTAGCAGCACCCCGCCGAGAATGGCCGCCGTGGGCAGCTTGCCGATGGAGTTGAATACCGCTGTCGGACCGAGACGATCCGAACCCGACGAGGGGCTGGCCCCTTCCGCCAGCGGCGTGCGGGCGTGGCGGCCATCCGGGGTAGCCATGGTGGCGGCACCGAACGGCACATTGGCCGAGATGGAGGAGGTGCCGGCATAGTAGGTGCCGCCGATGGGGCCACGGCCGAAGCGGGTGTTGTGCAACCCCTTGAGTTCATCGATATAGCTCTGGTAAGCCTGCACCAGCAGCAGGTCTACCTCGTCCAGATCGTTGCCGTATTTGGGGGCGGCATTGGTGAGGCGCTGGCGCAACTGCTCCCCCGCCAGCCCGGCAAAGTCTTGCTCCAGCGCGGCAGCCAGCTCTTGCTGCCCCACCACACCCTGTTCGAACACCAGTTTCTTCAGGGCCGCCAGACTGTTGCCGAGGTTGGCAATCCCCACCTGCAGACCGGATACCCAGTCATAGACGGCGCCCCCCTCCTTGATGGTCTTGCCGCGCTCGATGCAGTCATCTACCAAGGTGCTGCAGAGGATGTCGTGGGCTTGAGCCTCCAGCACGCTGTCGACCACGCAGTCGATCTCGATGGATTTGCGGGTGAAGTAGCGCACCTGCTCATCCCAGCGGGCCATCACTTCGTCAAAGTTGCCAAAACTCCCGTCTTGCAGCGACTGGGATTGGGGCAGGAATACCTTGCCGGTGGTGGCATCGCGGCCACCATCGAGGGAGGCCAGCAGGATGCGGGCGAAGTTGATAAAGCTCATGCCGGTGCAGCGGTAGCCCCACTTGCCGGGTACGGCGGTCTCAATGCAACCGATGGCGGCGTAGTGGTGGGCATCCTCCACGCTCACCCCGAGCTTGATGAACTCGGGGATCACCACCTCGTCGTTGTTGAAGGCGGGCATGCCAAAGCCGCAGCGGATCACCTGAATGCAGGCGTCGAGGAAATCCTCGCTCATCCCGGCGTGGTAGCGCACCGAGAGGTTGGGCTGGGTGGATCGCAGCTGGCCGCAGGACTCCAGAATCGCGTAGGAGAGGCCATTGACTGCGTCATGGGCACTGCCATCCCGCCAGTTTTGGCCGCCAATGGTGACGTTTTGATAGAGCGGGCTGCCGGCGGATGCCTTGGAGTGGGTGCCGGAGCGGATCTTGTTCACCTCCAGCAACTTGAGCCAGCACCCTTGCAGCAGCTCGATGGCGCGCGTCCGTGGCAGGGATTCCGACAATTCCACCTCGCGGCGATACCAGGGGTAGAGGTATTGATCCATCCGGCCGAACGACACCGAGTGGCCATTGGATTCGATCTGCAGGATGAGCTGGATAAAGTAGCAGAGCTGCAGTGCCTGCCAAAAGGTCTCGGGGGACTGGTGGGCGATGTGGGCGCAGTTGAGCGCGATGGTCTCAAGCTCGTTTCGGCGCTCGGGGCGAGATTCTTGTGCTGCCATGTCACGGGCAAGGGCGGCGTAGCGCGCGATGTGAGCGCTGACCGCATCCAGAGTGATGGCGACGGCGTGCAGGAACTGCTCGCGCTGAAGATCGGCCCAATCCGCCAAATCCAGCCGACTGCGCCGCTCGGCCACCTTGGCCTTGAAGCCATCGAGCCCCAGCGTGAGCAGCTCCTCATAGTTGACCGCGAGGTGAGCATCCCCCGAGGTCATGTTGCCCTCGGCCTTGATGATGCCGCTCTCCAGCAGCGCTTTCTGCTCGTCGGTAAAGAGGCCGAAGCAGCGATCCTGCACCGTCTGGCCGCGCCAGAAGGGGGTGAGGGCGTGGATGATCTCCTTGTCGGTTTCGCTGACTGCAAAACCGGCGCCGGGACGGTCTGCCAGCTCGTCGATCTCCTTCTCAATCCAGCTCACCGTGTATTCAGGAAACAGTGGCGCCGCCCGCACCTGACTGGCCTGATTGCCGACAATAAGCTCGTCGTGCTTGATCCAGATGGAGCGCTCCTTGAGGTGATGGGCCAACGCCAGAGCGCGGCGCACCGGCAGCGGCCGGGCGAGATGAGCCTGATAGGCCTCGGTGTAGTGGCGGGCACGCTCGGTGCAGACCGGTGGCTGAACGATGTGGATCAGGCTCTCTTTGTGGGCGCGGATCCGCGGGCTGAGGGTATTGAGGTCGAGCTGGGTCATGATCTTATCCTCTGGTCACAGGGGTCAGCCCCTGACGTTGTGCGTATGCGTGGGCAAAGCTGAGTAAATCGGGGTCATCGAGCGGTGTGTCCGGCGCCTGATAGGGCAGATCCAGCAGGGCATATTTGCCCATCCCCAGGGTGTGATAGGGGAGGAAGTGGATCTCCTGCACGGTGCAGAGGCTGGCGGCGGTGTCGATGATGGCGCTGATCGATGCGCGGTCGGCATTGAAGCCGGGAATGAGCGGCACCCGGATCTGCATGGGCACGCCGCGCTCGGCGAGGCGCTTGAGGTTCGCGATGGGCTGCTCAACCTTGCCGCGGGTCCAGTGGAAGAAACGTTCTTTATCCACGTGTTTGAGATCCGCCAGCACCAGATCCAGTGAGGGGAGGCTTTGCTCAATCTGGTGCCAGGGCACATGCAGGCAGCTCTCGACCGCCGTGTGCAGCCCTTCTGCCTTGCAGCGGGCGAGCAGGGACGCGGCAAAGTCGGGCTGCATGAAGGGCTCGCCGCCGGAGAGGGTGACGCCACCGCCGCTGCGCTCGAAGAAGGGGCGATCCCGCAGTATGGTGTCCATCAGGGTGTCCAGGGTGTCATCCCGACCGCACACCTGTAGCGCTTCGCTGGGGCAGAGGCCGCGCAGCCGTTCCATATCGTCGGCCTTGAGGGCAGAACGGCTGAGCTGGATGCCCTTGCTGTCACGCAAGATTGCCGGACACGCCTGGCTGCAGAGCTGGCATCCCTCGATGCATTGGCGCCGGTCGAGTAGTATGTCCGGCTTGGGAGAGCGGCTTTCCGGGTTTTGACACCAGCGACAGGCCAGCGAGCACCCCTTGAGAAACACCAGGGTGCGAATGCCGGGGCCATCGTGAGTTGAATATCGTTGCAGGTCAAAAATCATACCGCCTCCTTTTGTATTTGCATTCTATTTGCTTTCATTCGAAAGTTGATTTGATTGCGATCAAGCTATTTGCAGATGTTTTATCGCTAGAATGGCGACATATTGAACATCCCGTTAAGGAGTTAGAGATGGAGCTGTATCTCGATACCGCCGATGTGGCGGCAGTGCGTCGCTGGTCACGGATCCTGCCGTTGGCCGGTGTCACCACCAATCCTTCCATTACCGCCGCCGGGGGATTGCCGCTCTGTGAGCTGCTGCCCGCCCTGCGCGACGTGCTGGGCCCCAAGGCGCGCCTGTTTGCCCAGGTGATGGCCAAAACCGAAACCGAGATGGTGCGCGAGGCATTTGCCCTGCGTGAGCTGGACCCGGATCTGGTGATCAAAATCCCGGTATGCGCAGAGGGGCTGGCGGCCATCAAGAGCCTGACCGCCAACGGTGTGCCGACTTTGGGCACCGCTGTCTATACCCCGCTGCAGGGTTGGCTGGCGGCGGTGGCGGGGGCGGAATATGTCGCGCCCTACGTTAACCGGCTGGATGCTCAGGGGGGCGATGGCATCGCCACCGTGCAGGAGCTGCAACAGCTGCTTGCGCTGCACGCCCCGAACAGCAAGGTGCTGGCGGCGTCATTCCGTACTCCCCGTCAGGCGCTCGATTGCCTGCTGGCGGGTTGCCAATCGATCACCTTGCCGCTCGACGTGGCGGAGCAGTTGCTGAACGTGCCTGCGGTGGATGCGGCGCTGGTGAAGTTCGATCAGGATTGGCAGCGCGCTTTCGGTCGCTGATCCCGGTGGCAAGCTGATTGGCGTGATTGAGGTGGGGGTGAAGAAGCGCGGGTGATGGAGATGACCGACTAGACTTGAAACAGGTGGCCACGTTCGCTGGCCGCCCTGCAGTCTACCGGAGGTATCCCATGAGCGACCATCTGCTACTCCCCCATGGTGAAGATTTGCGTCGTGCGGTGCGTTGGCTCAGCGAGCATCACCAGCATGATATCTCTGCCATTGAAGAGGCCAGCCTGCGTTTTGATCTCTCGCCGCTGGATGAGGAGTTTCTGATCCAGCACTGGCTCGACAGCCAGCGCCAATCATGAATATCTGAGGTGAGGGATTAGAAGAAGTTGGCGAGGTTGATGCCAAACTCTTTGGGGTCGACTGTATTCTCGATGCTCTCCTGCTCTCCTGCACTCCTGACTTGGCCAGATCCAGCCACTGTACGTCGAGGTAGTGACGCTGGGTGGCGTGATAGATCACCTTGACCACCGGCTTGAGCGGCTGCTGCTCGTTGCGCTGCATCACGATAGCCAGGCGCTGGTTTGAGAGCTGTACCAGAGTGCCCACCGGATAGACCCCCATGCACTTGATGAACTTGGTAACCAGTTCGGCATCAAAGTGCTGATTGATCCCCTTGAGCAGAATGCGGAAGGCCTGGGTCGGCTGCATACCTGCTTTGTAGACCCGATCCGCTGTGATGGCATCATAGACATCGACGATGCCGCTCATCCGGGTATATAGAGAGAGCTGCTCCCCCTTGAGTCGCTGCGGGTAGCCGGAGCCATCGAGCCGCTCGTGGTGGTTGGCGGCCACCTCCAGCATGGTGGGGGTGATGCCAGGGGTATTGCTGAGGATCTCGTAACTGTGCACCACATGCTGGCGCATGATGGCGAACTCCTCGTCGGTCAGCTTGCCCGGTTTGTGGAGCACCTCGTCCGGGGTCATGATCTTGCCCACGTCGTGCAGCAGGCCACCCAGGGTCAACTCCTTGAGCACGCTGCGCTCAAGCCCCAGATAGCGGCCGAAGTTGGCCAGCAGAATAGCCACGTTCATGGAATGCTCCATCAGGTAGGCATCCTTGGCGCGAATACGGGCCAGACAGAGCATGGCATCGCCGTGGGTGAACATGGTGTCCACCATCTCTTCGGCGACTTCGGCCAGCGGAGTGATGTCGATGGGCTCACCCGCTTTGAGGTGGCGAATGAACTTGCCTTGCAGCTCGCGCGCTTCCTGATAGAGGCGGCGGATTTTAAGCTCCCGTCCTTCGCCGTTGGCACTGGCACGGCGCCCTACCTGGGCGCTGTTGGCATTGAGATCGGGGGAGGTAACGGCGTCACTCTCGGCACTGCCCAGCTTGCTGCGGGCCAGATCGATGCGTACCGTAAGCACCCCCTGACGCACCAGATTGGCAATTTGCGCCACGCTGGTCACCAAGCCCATCTGGGCGATCTCCATCCCACCTGTCTGGCTGGCGATAGCAATGACATACATGCCGGGTTTCAGCTGGTTGACGGGAATGACGGGATAGGATGCTTGAGACTTCATGAGGGCTTCCTGACTCTTATTATTATGAGTATCGTTCGGATGGGTCACACCGGAGAAGTGTAACATCGGATGACCAGTTCGTCATAATTGGCAACCCCTTAACAGTGGCGTTGTCGCCCCCGCCCGATATAATGACGCCCCTTTACTTGTTGGACTCCGAGGTTGTGAATGCGGCTTGATAAATTTCTGTGCGATTGTTCCGATTTGACCCGCTCGCTGGCAGGCAAACTGATCCGTCAGGGTGAGGTCATGGTGGATGGCATTGTGGTCAAGCAGCCCGCCTTTCATATCAATGAGCAGAGCCAGATCGAGTTTGACGGCGTGCTGCTGACGCTGGAGCAGCGCAACCGCTATTTCATGCTGCACAAGCCGGAAGGGTATGTCTGCTCCAACGAGGATCCGGATCACCCGACCGTCTTCTTCCTGATGGATGAACCGGCGATGGGCAAGCTGCACGTAGTGGGTCGCCTCGACCTCGATACCACGGGTCTGGTGCTGGTGACCGACGATGGTCAATGGTCCCACCGCATCACCTCACCGCGTCACGAGTGTGCCAAGACCTATCACGTCTGGCTGGCCGATCCGGTAAGCCCGGATGCGATCGCGCTGTTCGCCGAAGGGGTCTACCTGCGTAACGAGACCGATAAAACTCGTCCTGCCCAGCTGGAAATTCTCAGTGAGTGCGAGGCACGCCTGACCATCCACGAAGGCAAGTACCACCAGGTCAAGCGGATGTTTGCCTCCATCGGCAACAAGGTCGTTGGCTTGCATCGCGAGCGGGTGGGCGGCCTGACGCTGGACGAAGATCTGGCCCCCGGTGAATACCGCGAGCTGACCGCTGAGGAGATTGCCCTGTTCTGATCTGGGATGGTGCCGGGTGTCAGTGAGTGCTGAAACCCAGCACCAGCGCCGTGCCCAGGGTGGCAATCAGTGCACCCGCCCAGGCGGCAATGGATGGCCGCTCCCCCGAGTGCCACCACAACAGCGGCAGCAGCAGTACCGGCGTGGTGGAGGAGAGAATGGCCACCATGCCCACCTCGCCCTGCCGCAGCGCCATCAGGATCAGCGTCATCCCCAGCCCCATCGCCAGAAAACCGTTGGTGGCAATCATGGCGAGGATATGGCGATTGACCGGTTTTAGCGGCATGGCCAGCGGCAAGCGCCCCAGCCGCAGGACGCAATGGGCCAGCAGGGCACTGCCCATCCGGATACCCGATGCACTCACCGCATCCACCTCACCACTCATCATCACCGGCTTGGCGATGATGGCTCCCACGCTTTGACACAATGCCGCCGTCAGGCCAAGGCCAATTCCCAACGCCAGATTGCCACGGATCTGCTCCCACTCGTTGTTGCTACTGCGTCTGCCAAACAGGATCGCCAGCATCACGCCGGCAAAGACCAGCACGGCCCCCAGCAGTCGCCAGCCCGTCAGCTGTTCATTAAAGAGCCAGAGCCCAAGCAGGGCGGAAAACAGCGCATGGCAGGAGAAGAGCATGGCACTGCGTCTTGGCCCCAGCCGGTTCATGCAGGCAAACAGCGCGGTATCGCCCACGAAGATACCGACCAGCCCCGAGATGGCGAGCAGGGGCAGGGCGCTTGCGGTGAGGGTTTGCCAGCCACCGGTGAGCAGACTCATGGTGCCGAGCATCAGGCTGACCAGAAACATGCGCCAGCGGCTGTAGGCAAATGCGCCGAGATGACGGGCCGGTTTGACCGAAATTAGCGCTGCAACTGCCCATAAACTGGCCGACGCGAGGGCCAGCCACTCATAACCCATAAAAACTCCTGAAAAAATTAACCCGAAAGACTCCATCTCCCGGGCAAGCCCGATACAATACGGGGCGTTTTCGGGGATAACAAGAGCGGCTTCAGGCATTCACCAGGCGCGCCGTCGGCCTTCCCCTCCTGCAGTGGTTTTATTCGAGGTTTTGTCATGAGGTATGGTTTCTTCCCCAAGCTGGCGCAACGCTGGCTCTCCCCGCTATTGCTTGCCGTGCTGGCTGGGCCCCTGGCCCATGCCACCACCGTTGAGCAGCAGCCTCTGCTTGCCGATCGGCAAACCCTGGTCAAGGGCAACGGTGCCGAGCCGGAGTCGCTGGATCCGGCACTGGTGCGCTCAGGTTTCCCGGGGGAGGCGGTACTGGTCGATCTGTTTGAAGGGCTGGTCAGCGATGATGGGCAGGGGCATATTGTCCCCGCTCAGGCCCAGCGCTGGGAGGTGAGTGCAGATGGACTGGAGTGGCGATTTTTCCTGCGTCCCCAACTGAAGTGGTCCAATGGCGAGCCGCTGGTGGCCGCTGATTTTGTCTATGCCTGGCGCCGTCTGCTCGATCCTGCCATCAACTCTCCTTCTGCCGGATTGCTGCTGGCGACGGGGATCAACAATGCGCAATCCATCTATGCCGGTGCGCTGGAGCTCGGCAATCTTGGCATTGAAGCGCAAAGCGATCAGATCCTGAAAATCACTCTGGAGCGGCCGGCTCCCTATTTCCTGCAACTCATCAGTCAGCGCCCCTTTGTGCCAGTCAATCAGAAGGCGATAGCCAAATTTGGCAAACAGTGGACCGAGCCCGGCAAGCTGGTGAGCAATGGTGCTTATCGGCTGGCAAGCTGGACGCCGAACGAGCGGATAGAAGCCGAGCGCAATATCCACTACTGGGATGACCTTCACACCCGTATCGGACGGGTCACCTACCTGCCGATCACCTCGCAACATGCCGAACGGCTGCGCTATGAGGCTGGTGAAATCCAGCTCACCAACAAGGTCTCCCTCGGCTATTACCAGAAGATGAAGCGCGAATCTCCGGAGCGGCTCTGGGGCTTGCCGCTGTTTGGCACCTATCTCTATGCGTTCAATTTGAAGCGACCCGAACTGCAGGATGTGCGGGTGCGTCAGGCGCTCTCCATGGCGGTTGATCGACAGCAGCTCATTGGATCGGTGAGCGGGCAGGATGAACAGGCAGCATGGTCGCTGTTGCCGGAGATGCCGGGTTACCCCCGGGTGATATTGCCTGTGGCGCTTGAAGATATGCCGACCCGCCAGGCCAAAGCGGCAGCGTTGTTGTCAGCGGCCGGGTATAACAGTGCCAATCCACTCAAGCTGAGCATTACCTACAACAGCGCAGAAACCCACAAGCAGATGGCGATGGCCATTGCCGCCATGTGGCAGAAGCTGGGGGTACAGGTCACCCTCAACAGTCTGGAGTGGGGTGCCTATCAGGTGGCCAAGGATAGCGGTGATTTCCAGGTGGCCAGAAGCTTCCTGTTTGGCGATTACGTGGAGCCGTCTGCCATGCTGGGCAGCTTCCGTTGTCAGGACCTGCGCAACGAGAGCGGCTACTGCAATCCCGACTTTGATCTGTTGCTGGAGCAGGCAGCCAATACGCTGGACAGCGCGAGCCGGGTTGAACTCTACCGGCATGCCGAACAGTTGCTGCTTGAGGAGGCGCCGATCCTCCCCGTGTATCATTACAATCAGATGAGACTAGTCGATCCCGCGCTGCGAGGGCTGCCCAGCCAGAATTTGAAAGGGACGATTGCCACCAAGGATCTCTATTTCAGCCCGCAGTGAGGAGCATTTCATGAAACTTGCCATCATTTCCGACATCCACGGCAGCATCATTGCGCTGGAGCGGGTGCTGACCCAACTTGAGCCCTGGCAGCCGGACCACTATCTGCTGCTCGGCGATCTGCTCAACCATGGCCCGCGCAATCCTCTGCCGGAGGGATATAACCCGGCCGCCGTGGCTGATCGGCTCAACGAGCTGGCACCGCAGATCATCGCGGTGCGGGGCAATTGTGATTCCGAAGTGGATCAGATGCTGTTGCGCTTTCCCATCACAGCCCCCTACAACCAGTTGCTGGTCGATGAGCGGCGCTGGTTTGTCAGCCATGGCCATCTTTATCGCCCGGACGAGGTACAGCTACCGCCGGGCAGTCTGTTCCTGAGCGGTCACACCCATGTGCCGGTGCTGGAGTGGCAGGGGGAGCGGGTATTGATGAACCCGGGGTCGATCTGTTTCCCGCGCGGCGAGTTGCCTGCCAGTTACGGGTGCTATGAGGACGGGGTACTGCGCGTCAATGCGTGTGAGAACGGGCGAGAGCTGTTGCGACTGGAGCTTTAAAACGGACAGCAAAAATGCAAGGCCTGATAAGAGATGTCAGGCCTTGATACCATAGGAGCGGGTGCCAGAGCGAGTATTACCCTTGGCGTCATAGGTCAGACTGTTGCGATCGCGCAGCTGACTCAGAAAGGTTGCCAGACGACGGTTGGAGACGATGCTCAATTCAAGCAAGCGACCGTTGATATCATTTTGTGCCTGGCAGGCATCCAGTTTTGCACGAAGCTGTGCCATCTCGTCGGGATAGGCTGCCAGCTGCAGTGCCAGTTCCGGCATCTCTGCGAGGGTCTTGTCCAGGGTTTCTATCGCAGCAAGCAACTGCTGTTTGCGCTCGGTCAGTGCGGGCAGGGCCAGTGCCTGATGCTGTTCGAGCAAGCTGAACTCCTCTTCCAGAATGCCTTGCATCTGGCTGAGGTAATCATCTTGGGTGTGCAGTAACGAAGGTAAATCCATCATCCCAGAACTTTGTCCAGATTGGCCTCGAAACTGAACATCTTCTTGGCCACAGCGTCGCTGTTAACCTGATATTCGCCACTCGCGACGGCTTTTTTCAGCCGTTCGACCTTGCTCTCATTGCCGGTCGAGGCGGTATTGAGGTTTTGTTGCATCTTTTGCAATTGTTGCGCCTCACTGGTCAAGGAGACGGAGTCCAGCTTGACAGTAGCCGCTTTGTTTTCGGGCGATGAGGTGACTGACTTGCTGCCTGTCCCCTGGCTATTAGCGGTATTTTGCAACCGATTATTCGCCAAGTTGTTGATATTGTTGATGGCCATTTTAGTTACCTTCGTCTGCTTTAAGGTTTGCTTACCTGTTTATCGGTGCGGCAGATCAAAACTTTAGAAAAAAGTTGTCAAGGATCCGGATTTAAAAAGTGACGGATACGGCACCTACTGCACTGACTTTACCCTCAACGGTTTTGCCGGAGCGAATATTGACGAGTTTGATGATCTCTCCGAAGCTGCCATCTTGCAAGGCTCGGGCCATGGTTTTGATCTGGAAGTTGCTGTTTTCTGCCGTCAAGGTGACCTGATCCCCTTTGCACACTACACAAACCTGGCTCAAACGGATGGGTTGCCCCGGTTTTAACTCCCGCTTGCTGCGTACTCCGACAAGAGGGGTTGTGTCAGTCAGGTAGTCGCCGCGGATCAGGGTCTGATCTTGATAGGCCAACACCAGCTGGCTTTCACTCAGCAGGTCCCCCTTGGCGATGGGGTTGGCCACAGTGACATAGGGCTTTTGAATGCTGACCCGCACCGGGAGATAGACGTCCCAGGGCCTTTCTTCCTCACATTTAAGGTAAACTGTTGTATTACGGCGAATTTCCATTTTTGCTGGTAAGCTGATAGTGAGCAGATCTTCGCAGCGGGTCAGTGGGAGCCGTTCATCTAGCGTGGCAGAGGTGACCTCTGCTCTGGCATCCAACGGAATATCCAGCTGGCTGTAAACGAACTCTTGTGCCTTTTCTTGCAGATAAGTAGTGACGTCCGAGGCGTAGCTGGAAGATATGCTGCCAAAAAAGAGGCTGATGAGTAAAAGTCGGTTAATCATTTTCGCTCGTTGGTCGATAAGTTGTTCACGCATATCACCATATTTAACTATGATTGCTTCAGAATCTGTTCGTTGTCACATCGATAGTCTGACGCAATCCATCACGCATGCATGATTAATGCCAAGCGTTTTTAGGGAGTGTTTATGGCCAGTATCCTGGACTCGGTCAACCAACGTACCCAGCTAGTGGGGCAAAACCGGCTGGAGTTGTTGTTGTTTCGTCTCAATGGACGTCAAAGATTTGGCATCAACGTATTCAAAGTGCGTGAAGTGTTGCAGTGTCCCCCCTTGACCGTGATGCCCAAACTGAACTCCTGCATCCGCGGGGTCGCACATATTCGTGGCCAGACTATCTCGGTCATCGACCTCAGCATGGCGGTTGGCAAACGCCCGATTGATGATCTGAGCAAATGCTTCATTATCATCTCCGAGTACAACCGCTCTATTCAGGGGTTTCTGGTGCATTCGGTCGAGCGCATCATCAATATGAACTGGGAATCCATCCTGCCTCCGCCCAAAGGTGCGGGTCGCATCAACTACATGACAGCCGTGACTGAAGTCGACGGCGAGTTGGTCGAAATTCTTGATGTTGAGCGGATACTGAATGAAATTTCACCGGTTGCAACGGATGTGAGTGAGGAGTTGGTTCAGGCCAGCGTCGACCACCCGACTCTGGGGCGTCCTGTTCTTGTTGCGGATGACTCCTCAGTGGCACGCAAACAGGTACAACGTGCGCTTGAGGCCATCGGCGTCGAGTGCGTGTTGGCAAAAGATGGCCGCGAAGCATTGAACATGCTGCTGGAAATGACCAAAAATGGTCCTATCAAGGATCAGGTTGCGCTAGTTATTTCGGATATCGAAATGCCGGAAATGGATGGCTATACCTTCACTGCCGAGATCCGGAATAATCCCAATCTCAAGGATTTGCATGTTATTCTGCATACCTCGCTCAGTGGAGTATTCAACCAGGCAATGGTGCAGAAAGTTGGTGCGAACAATTTTATCGCCAAGTTCCAGCCTGATGAATTGGCCAAGGCCGTACAAAACGCACTCTAATAAAGAAGAACAGCTGCATGAAGACACTTTCGGACGACTTATACAAACAGTTCAGCAATTTTCTGGCGGTACAGAGCGGAATTGTGCTGGGGGATAACAAACAGTATCTGGTGAAGAGCCGTCTTTCACCTTTGATGGCTCAGTTTGGCATCGAGAGTCTGTCTGATCTGGTTACCCGTGCAATGAGTGTGCGAGAGCGTGACCTGAAAATGGCCGTGGTGGATGCCATGACGACCAACGAGACCCTCTGGTTTCGTGATACCTATCCGTTTCAGCTTCTTACCGACAAGATTTTCCCCGAGTTGGGGAAAAGTGGCCGTCCCATCAAGATCTGGTCAGCCGCATCCTCGTCAGGTCAGGAGCCCTATTCCATTGCCATGACGGCACTGGAGCAGCAGATGAAAAAGCCGGGTACCTTGCCTGGTGGAGTGCAGATTGTCGGGACGGATATTTCGACGACCATGCTCAATCAGTGTAAGGAAGGCGTTTACGATAGCCTTGCTCTGGCGCGCGGTTTGTCACCGGAGCGCAAGAAGATGTTTTTTGAGCCTTACGGTGACAACAAGATGCGGGTTGCCGAGCGAGTCAGAAAATTGACCACCTTCCGGCCACTCAACTTGCTGGAGAGCTATAGTCTGCTCGGCAAGTTTGACATTATCTTTTGCCGTAACGTGCTCATCTATTTTGCGCCGGAAGTGAAGTCGAAGATCCTCAACCAGTTTGCTGCCAGTCTCAACCCCGGTGGATATCTGATGCTGGGAGCGTCGGAGTCACTGGCCGGGTTGACTGACCGGTTCGAGATGATCCGCTGTAATCCGGGGATTGTCTACAAGGTAAAATAGGCCTGACCGCCTTGATATTCGGGGTCTGCCGGATATTGCCAGTTCATACAAAGAGGGAAGCCGCGAGCTTCCCTCTTTCTTTATCTACAGCACCGTCTTTCTATTTACCTACCATATCTCGCCACTGCAAAAGTGGTTGAAGCCTTAAGGTGGCCAAATGATGCCGTCTGACCCAATGCGCGAGATGCTCCTGCCGTTTTCGGTCTGAAATGTGCTCATACCCAAACCATCGAACTGAGTGATTTGCTTATGGCACACCTCTTGCTAACAAAATATACCAAGCAGGAGGTGTGCTATGGCTCTTTCATTTGACAAGGCATTCGGTGTGCATCAACACACCATAAGCGTTCGCGCCAAGCGTGCTGAGGTGCTTTCCAGCAATATTGCCAACGCAGATACCCCAGGCTTCAAAGCCAGGGATATCAATTTTGCTCAGGCATTGCAGGAGGCTCAGTCGCATCAGGGTTTTGGTTTGGCAACGACCAGCGAAAAGCACTTTGCCTTGAATATGGACGCTCTGGGTACCGTGCAATATCGCAACCCGCTGCAACCGGATACCGGTGACGGCAATACAGTCGATGTGCAGCAGGAGCGCAGCGAATTTCTGCGCAATAGCCTCGAGTATCAAACCTCCCTTGAATTTATGAATAGCAAGATCAGTGGCCTGCTCAAGGCACTGAAAGGAGAGCAGTGATGAGTTTGTTCAAGGTCTTTGACATAGCAGGCTCGGCTATGAGTGCACAGTCAGTGCGCCTCAACACGGTTGCCAGCAACATGGCCAACGCGGACAGCGTCAGCTCCAGTGTGGAAAATACTTACCACGCCAGGCGGCCAGTCTTTGCCGCCCAGCTCGATCAGGCGATGTCTGACAAGCAGGGCTCGGTCGGGGTTGAGGTGAAAGGGATTGTCGAGAGCAAGGCGCCACTGCTCAAGGAGTACAACCCCAACCACCCGATGGCGGACAAAGACGGTTTTATCTTCAAGCCAAACGTCAACATGGTTGAAGAGATGGCCGACATGATCAACGCCTCGCGCAGCTACCAGACCAACGTACAGGTTGCTGATTCGGCCAAGAAGATGCTGCAGCAGACGCTCCAGCTTGGCAAATCCTGATAGGAGGGATGCAGCATGGTCGATACAACCAACAGTGCTAACGGTATAAGCCGTACCACGACCCAGACGACAGGCACCACCACGACGCCCAAGAAAGAGCTGGATCAGGCTTCCTTTCTAAAGCTGCTGACCATGCAGCTGTCGTATCAGGATCCTTTCAAGCCTGTTGATAACGCCCAGATGCTCTCCCAGATGGCATCCATGTCGACATCTGAGGGGATCAGCAGTTTGTCCACTCAGATGGGTAAGCTTAATGACCAGATGATCTCCAGTCAGGCACTGCAAGCCTCCGCATTGGTGGGACAAAATGTGCTGTTGCAGAGCAATACCGGCTATCTGGATAAGGAGGGCTCTCTCCCCGGTGTTGTGGCTGTGGGAACGACGAATAAATATTCGAGCGTCAAGGTCACCATCGAAGATGAAAAAGGCCAGGTTATCAAGGAATTCTCTCTCGAAGGGGAGCAGCGAGGCAACGTTGAAGTTGCCTGGGATGGCACAGACAAAGATGGAAAGCGGGTCAAGTCAGGTAAATATGTGATTAAGGCAAGCGGTACTCTGGATGGCAAATCTGAAAGTATTGCTGCTTATGCTTACGGCAAGGTGGATAGTGTGGCGCTGGGCAATGCGAGCAATCCGACAATGCTTAACGTGAAAGGCTTGGGTAGCACGCTGTTGAGTAGCATCTTGCAAATATCAGGAACTAATTCAAACCAGACGGTTACACCGTCAAAAACCACGTCGACAGCATCGATCTAAGGAGCTGGATATGTCATTTAACAATGCCTTGAGCGGTGTCAACGCGGCACAAAAAGACTTGAACGTCACCGCCAACAACATTGCCAACGTTAACACCATGGGCTTTAAAGAGTCCCGTGCCGAGTTTGCGGATGTCTACGCCAACTCCATCTTTGTCAATGCCAAGACCCAGGTCGGTAACGGTGTAGCGACAGGTGCAGTTGCTCAGCAGTTCCACCAGGGGGCGCTGCAATTTACCAATAACGCACTGGATCTGGCTATTCAGGGTAACGGCTTCTTTGTGACCTCTGACGGTCTGACCAACCTGGATCGCACCTACACCCGTGCCGGTGCCTTCAAGCTCAATGAAAACAGCTATATGGTCAACAATCAGGGCCATTATCTGCAAGGTTACGAAATCAACGCTGATGGCACGCCCAAGGCGGTAAGTATCAATGCGACCAAGCCGATTCAGATACCTGACAAGGCCGGTGAACCAATCAAGACAACCAAGATTGACGCCAGTTTCAACCTGCCATCGACAGCGGCGCCCCTGCCCGCAGGTAATGCGGTGGGTGATGCCTCTACTTTTGACCCCAAAGATTCGAAAACATATTCCTCTTCAACTTCTGTGGTGATTTATGACTCACTGGGTGAGCCGCATACCATCACGCAATATTTTGTCAAAGAGGCTGACCCGGCAGATCTGACCAAACCCGCCAATCCTACTGCTTGGCGTATGTACCTCTACCAAGGTGATAAGCCTATTGATATTGTCGGTGGTGTCACACCCACTATGGCGACTGGTTTGAGTCAGGCGCCTGCTGGCGCAAGAGTTACCTTCGGGGCTGATGGCAAGATGATTACCCCGACTACACCGGCGACCATCAAGACAGAGCAATTGGGAGCCGCGCCCCCGACAGGCGCTGGCATTATCACCAATGGTGCAGATCCCACTCAGCAGGTGGATATCAACTTCGGAACGGTGACCCAGTATGCTTCACCGTTTGAAGTCAACAAGTTGACTCAGGATGGTTCCACTGTCGGTCGTTTGACCAAGGTGGAGATTACTCCGGATGGTATCGTGTCCGCGACTTACAGTAACGCAACCACCATCAAGGTAGCCATGGTGGCAATGGCCAAGTTTGCCAACTCACAAGGATTGACTCAGGTTGGTGATACCTCTTGGCGTCAGTCTCTGCTCTCTGGCGATGCCTTGCCGGGGACGCCAAACTCAGGGACATTTGGCACCATCAAATCATCCTCCCTAGAGCAGTCCAACGTGGATTTGACCTCGGAGCTTGTGGACCTGATCACTGCTCAGCGTAACTTCCAGGCCAACTCCCGTTCTCTGGAGGTCAATAGTTCGCTACAGCAGACCATCCTGCAGATCCGTTAATTGCACAATACATGATAATGAGAGGGGGCTTGGCCCCCTCTCTGTTTCTGTCGCATTCCAATCCTCCTTCTCCCCCCATATTTCTGCTGTTGGCACTCTAATTGCATTTCTTCTGTCAGAGTCATCTGTTTGACGGAGAATTCCATGGATCACCTGCTTTATATCGCCATGTCCGGGGCCAAAGAGACCATGAACAGCCTGGCTGTTCGGGGCAACAACCTCGCCAATGCCAATACCACCGGCTTCAAGTCCGATTTTGAGCAGGCGAGAAGCATGCAGGCGTTCGGAGAGGGCTTGCCAAGCCGGGTGTTTGCCATGGCTGAGCGCCCGGGGCAGAACCTGCAGCATGGCATGCTGATGACCACCGGACGGGATCTGGACGTGGCGGTGGATGGGCCGGGCTGGATTGCCGTGCAGGATCCCAAGGGCGGTGAGGCCTATACCCGCATGGGGAATTTGCAGGTCAATGCGACCGGCAACTTGCAGACCTCGACCGGACTGAATGTGGTGGATGACGGTGGTCAGCCAATCGTGTTGCCTATGCCGATGGAGAAACTCGAGATCAATCGGGATGGCACCATCAGCGGTCGTCCTGAGGGGGCTGCCGCCAACTTGCCGGAAGATTTTCAGCGGATCAAGCTGGTCAACCCGGCCGCTGATGCGGTGGAGAAGGGCCAAGATGGTCTGTTTCGCCGCAAAGATGGCCAGAATGAACCCGCCTCTGCCAACGTTGGCCTGATTGCCGGCTCCCTTGAGGGGAGCAACGTCAATGTGGTGGATGAGATGACCAACCTGATCCGGCTGCAACGCCAGTTCGAAACCCAGGTCAAAATCATGAAGACGGCCGAAGAGAATGATGAAGCTCAAACCCAACTACTGCGAATCAGCTAATCAAGGAGTTACCTATGAATCCCGCACTCTGGATCAGCAAGACCGGGTTGGATGCACAGCAGACCAATATTTCGGTCACCTCGAACAACTTGGCGAACGCCAGCACCGTGGGCTTTAAAAAGTCACGGGCCATCTTTGAAGATCTGCTGTATCAAAATATCAACCAGCCCGGTGGCCGCTCTTCTGCCGATACCGAGCTCCCCTCCGGCTTGATGCTGGGGGCGGGTGCCAAGGTGGTGGCGACCCAGAAAAACCACAGCCAGGGCAACGTACAAACCACTGACAACTCGCTCGATTTGATGATCAGTGGTCGTGGTTACTTTGAAATTCAGCTGCCGGATGGTAGTGCGGCCTATACCCGCAACGGTCAGTTCACCCTTAACGATGAAGGGACCATAGTGACGCCGGGTAATGGTTACCCGCTGCAACCGGAAATCCAGATCCCGGAAAACGCCCAGAGCGTTACGGTGGGTGAAGATGGCCAGGTCTCGGTGCAGCTCAAGGGCGATGGCGCTTCTCAGGTCGTCGGTCAGATCAACATCTCCGACTTCGTCAACGCCAGCGGCTTGCAGCCGATGGGGGAGAACATGTTCGTCGAGACCCAATCCAGTGGTGCTGCCGCCCAGGGGACTGCCGGTGCCGATGGCTTGGGGGTGATCAAGCAGGGGATGCTGGAGACTTCCAACGTCAACGTGACCGAAGAACTGGTGAATCTCATTCAGGCTCAGCGGGTCTACGAGATGAACTCCAAGGTGCTCTCCGCCGTGGACGGCATGATGTCCTTCCTGATCCAGCGTACCTAATTAGGAGGTGCATGATGAAAGCCGTATGGATGCTGGGATTGTTGGTGCTGGGTGGGTGTAGCAGCACTCCCAATACGCCCAAGCCTGATGATCCCGAGTTTTCCCCCGTCTACGGGGAGTCGGAGCCGGTGTCGGTGCGGCCGACAGGGGCGATTTTCCAGCCGGATCAGGTCAATGGCATCTATTCGGATATCAAGGCGCACAAGGTAGGCGACATCATTACCATCGAGTTGTCGGAGTCGACCTCCGCCTCGAAAAAGGCCAATACCCAGAGTGGCAAGGACAATAAATTCAATCTGGATCCGGTCAAGCTGGGTGGCGTGCCGGTCACCGCCAGCCCCTATGATCTTTCGGCTTCCATTGGTCAGAACAGCGCGTTCAAGGGGCAGGCCAAAGCGGACCAGAGCAACAGCCTGCAGGGCAATATCTCGGTCAGCGTGGCCAAGGTGCTGCCCAACGGCAATCTGGTGGTGCGTGGCGAGAAGTGGATCATGCTCAATAATGGCAATGAATATATCCGGATCACCGGCCTTATTCGCCCGGAGGATGTGACGTCGGATAACAGCGTTTCATCCCAGAAAGTGGCCAATGCCCGCATTTACTACGGTGGTACCGGCGATCTGGCCAATAGCCAGGAGCAAGGGTGGCTTACCAGCTTTTTCAATGGTCCCTGGTGGCCGCTCTAGGAGATGTTATGAAGTCACTCCGTCTTGTCACACTGCTCTGCTGTCTGCTGCCCTTGGGCGTGGCCAATGCGGCCCGGATCAAGGACATCAGCTCGGTTGAAGGGGTGCGTAACAACCAGCTGATTGGTTACGGTCTGGTGGTGGGGTTACCCGGCACTGGCGAGAAGAACAACGCCTTCACCGAGCAGACCTTCCGTACCATGCTCAACAACTTTGGTATCAAGGTGCCGGATAACATCAAGCCCAAGATCAAGGATGTGGCGCCGGTGGCGATCCATGCCGACCTGCCCCCCTTCTCCAAGCCGGGCCAGACCATCGACGTAACGGTGTCGGCCATTGGCGAGGCCAAGAGCCTGCGGGGCGGCACTCTGCTGCAAAGCTTCCTGAAAGGGCTCGATGGGCGGGTCTATGCGGTCGCCCAGGGCAGTCTGGTGGTTGGTGGTCTGGGGGCCGAGGGGGCTGATGGTTCCAAGGTAGTGATCAATACCCCGACCGTCGGGCGGATTGCCAACGGTGCGACCGTGGAGCGGGAGGTGCCCAACTCCTTCAGTCAGGGGGACACCATCACCTTCAACCTTAACCGACCCGACTTTACTACTGCGCGCCGTCTGGCCGATGTGGTCAACGATCTGGTGGGGCCCAATACCGCTCAGGCGCTCGATGCCACCTCGGTCAAGGTTTATGCCCCGCGGGATCCGGGTCAGCGCGTCTCCTATCTCGCCACCATCGAGAATCTGGAGGTGGATCCGGCCAACGAGGCGGCCAAGATCATCGTCAACTCCCGCACCGGGACCATAGTGATCGGCAGTCAGGTCAAGCTCAAACCGGCGGCCATCAGCCACGGCGGGTTGACGGTGACCATCGCCGAAAACCAGCAGGTCTCCCAGCCCAACCCGCTGGCGGGAGGAGAGACGACGGTGACCAACAACTCGACCATCAATGTCCAGCAGGAGCCGGGGCGAATGTTCAAGTTTGATACCGGTGCGACCCTGGACGATCTGGTCCGGGCGGTCAATCAGGTCGGGGTCGCCCCCGGTGATTTGATGGCCATCCTTGAGGCGCTGCAGCAGGCAGGCGCCATCGAGGGGCAACTGGTCATATTGTAACAAGCGGCAAGTGGTTGCCACGGGTGGCAATGAGGTAAGCAAAATGGCGGAGTTTGACAGCAACAGCGGCATGAATCTCGGGATGGTACAGGACATCAAGAACCTGGATCGTCTGCGCCAGATGAGCCAAAGCAAAGAGGGACAGGCCGAAGCGCTCAAGAGTGCGTCACGCCAGTTCGAGTCAATCTTTACCCAGATGCTGTTTCAGAGCATGCGTCAGGCCAACGGGGTGTTGACTCAGGACAACCCGATGAACAGCAGCTATACCCAGTTCTATGAAGGGATGCTGGATGAGCAGCGGGTTGCCGACATGTCCAGCAAGGGGGGACTGGGATTGGCTGACATGGTGGCCAAGCAGCTCTCTCCCGAGACCTTTACCCATCAGGATGGACGGGTGCTCAAGATGCCGCAGCGTACCGAACGGACCTACAAACCCTATCAGCCACCCACGGCCGCTGCCGATGATTTGATCGCGGCATCAAAAGTTGGCAAAGATTTTGCTGAAAGAGAGATGACCGAGGGGGTCAAGGAGAGCCACGGACTCACTATGCCCCGTCGACCGCACCGCAGCATTCCGCCCATGGGACGCATGGCCAGCGAAGAGAGCAGTGCCACCGGTAGTGGGGGCAAAGAGTTCGATACACCGGAAGAGTTTGTTAATCGCCTGATGCCGCTGGCCAAGAAAGCGGCCGACAAGCTGGGGTTAAGCCCGGCGGTACTGGTCGCCCAGGCGGCACTGGAGAGCGGTTGGGGCAAGCGGGTGATCAAGGATGGCGAGGGGCAGGTGACCCATAACCTGTTTGGCATCAAGGCCGATCCGCGCTGGGCAGGGCCCAAGGCGGTGGTCAGCACGCTCGAATATGAGCAAGGCGTCGCCTCCCGCCAGAAAGCGGCATTTCGCTCCTATGAGTCGTTTGAAGAGAGCTTCAACGACTACGTGGACTTCCTCACTTCCGGCTCTCGCTACAAGGGAGCCCTGGCGAAGGTGGATAGTCCCGATCGCTACTTTGAGGCGCTGCAACAGGCGGGTTATGCCACCGACCCGCACTACGCCAGAAAATTGAAACAGGTATTGCGCAGTGATGCCATTGCCCAATACAACGAGATGGAGCTGTAACATATGGCAAGCGACCTGCTTGGGATTGGTTCATCGGGCGTGCTGGCACAGCAACGCCTGCTGCAGACCACCAGTAACAACATAGTGAACGTCAATAGCCAGGGCTATGTGCGTGAGCGTACGCTGGTGTATACCAATACCATCGGTCTGGGGACCGGTGACATCAAGACCCAGCGGGTAATCAACGACTATATGCAGGGGGAGGTGCGCCGTGATACCTCCGCCTATCATGCCTCCCTGACCCATTATGAACAGCTGGCAGGCGTTGACAGCTTGCTGGGGGATACCAGCAACAGCGTGGGGGCGGCCATCACCTCCTACTTCAAGTCATTTCACTCAGCCAATGAATCGCCTGCCGAGATCGGTGGGCGCAAGGTGGTGATGACGGAGTTGAGTGGCATGGTCAACCGTTTTCATACCCTCTCGGCGCAGCTCGACAAGCAGAGCGATACCCTCAACACCCGTATTGAAGATGAAACCAAGCAGGTCAACAGCCTGCTCACCAGCATCAATGATCTTAATCAGGCCATCATCCGCACCCAGGGGTCACCCGAAGAGAACCTGATGCTGTTTGATCAGCGGGATGAGGCGATCCGCCAGCTGTCGGAGAAGATGGATATTCGCACCGTAGCCCAACCCAACGGCAGCATGCTGGTCAATATGAGCACTGGCCATTCGTTGATCCTTGATGGGGGCGTCGCCCAGTTCAAGGTGATTGCAGGAGATCCTGACTCCCGGGATCAGGAGCTGCAGCTGACCCTGGGGGCGAACAAGGCAACCATCGATCACGATACGTTTGGTGGTGCCATGGGGGGGCTGTTCAAGGCGCGTACCGACCTTGAGCCGACCAAGCGCGAACTGGGGCAGCTGGCCGTGGCGATGGCTGATGCGATGAACCAGCAGAACCGCCTCGGGATGGACTTGGATAACGAGATTGGCGGCGATATCTTCACCCTGCCTACCAGCAAGGGCTTACCCTACGGCAATAACACGGGGACGGTCGGGGCGAATGTCAGCTTCGTGCCGGGCAAGGGGACATCAGTGACCCCGTTTGATTACGAAGTGCAATTTAGCAGCGCTACCGGTTATGAGGTGTTCTCGCTGGACAAGTCTGGCAATCGTACCTCTGTGAGCACGGGGACCATGCCGCCAGCGACCTTTGAGCTGTCCGGGCACGGGATCTCGATCGATCTCACCGGCACGCCGGCTGCGGGTGACAAACTGTTGCTGCAACCCACCAAAAGTGCGGCCGCCGGTCTGGGTCAGCTGATCACCCGACCGGAAGATTTGGCCCTGGCCTCTCCGCTTAAAGCGGAAAAGACCACCAATAATGGCGGCGGGGCAGATATCAAACTGGGTGGCGTATTCAATACAGGTGCAGGGTCAGGTTTTGGTACCAATAGTCTGAGCCCGACAGCGCCCCAGGTGGTCAAAATTGATGGCAGTGGTAACTATCAGGTGTTTCAAGCCGATGGTACTACCTTGATTGGCACTGCCCCTGCGAGCAGCAAAGGGCAAAACCTGATGTCTGCGATCGTCAACCCTTTTCCCGCCGGAGCCACAGTCTATGCCAACCCGAAACAGGCCCCCGGCTACGAGTTCAGCATCACCGGGACGGTGGATGCCGGTGACAGCTTCAAGCTCAGTTACAACAGCAATGGCTTTGCCGATAACAGCAATGGCCTGGTTCTGGCCGAGCTGCAAAACAAGGATCTGGTGCGCAAGAGCACCAATGGTGGGACGACCAACGACAAGATGACCTTCAATCAGGCCTATTCCGGGTTGGTGATGGAAGTGGGTAACAATACCAGTCAGGCAAAAACGCTGCTCAAGGCCAATGAATCCAAGCTTATCCAGAGCACCGGCATCTTTGAAAGCGTGTCTGGGGTCAATCTGGAGGAGGAGGCGGCCAATCTGATCCGCTTCCAGCAATCCTATGCGGCATCGGCGCAAATCGTCAGCACGGCCAAAACCATTTTCGATACACTGCTCTCTTCCGTGAGGTAACGTCATGCGCATCACCACCAACATGATCTACGACCGGAATTTATATTCCCTCAACAGTGCCAACGAGCGGTTGAATACTGCCTATCAACAGTTGCAAACCGGCAATAAATTTCAGACTGCCGGCGAAGATCCCGCAGGGATGAGTCAGAAGATGGCTCTGACCAAGGAGATTGACCTGTTCAAGCAGTACAGTGTCAATGGCAGCTTGCTGGAAAACAGCCTGGGGCATGAAGAGACAGTATTGGATTCTCTTAATACGGCGATGCTCAGTGCCCAGACCCTGATCCAGAAGTCAAATAATGGCGCTATCAGCATGGATGATCGCAAGGCCATCGCCAGCGAGCTTGAAGGGTTGCAGCAGCAGATGTTCGACCTGATGAATAGCAAAAACTCATCGGGTGAATTTATATTTGGTGGCAATCAGAGCAAGACCCAGCCATATATAAAAGACGTCAACGGAAAATATATTTATCAGGGTGATCCAGGTCAGCGAAATATTCAGGTCTCACCCACAGTACAAATCGCTGCCAATGATTCCGGGCAGGATCTGTTTGAAATCGTGGCGACCAGAAGAACCGCCAGTGCAACCACCGCAAATATCAAGGTCGGGATAGGCGATCAGGGTAACTTTGATAATTTCTATAAGTCCAATTATAACTCGGCACTGCCCAGCAACACTTATACCGTATCAACCACCATAGGTCCGCCTGATACCTATCATATCAAGGATGCCGGTGGCAATACGTTGCAAACGGGTAACTACACTGCTGGCACCAAGATCCCCTTTAATGGTCTGGAGCTGACCCTTGATTTGCCTGCAGGTGGTGCGGCTCAGCAGTTTGATCTTAATCCACCGAAGAATGACAACATATTGAATGGTATGTCGGACTTTATTACGGCTCTGCGAGATCCGGCTATTTCTGCCGAGACCTTCGAGCAGAAAATAGCCGATGCCACCGTTCATATGAAAAATGCCCGCCTGAATATCGATCATGGGTTGGGTGAGTTGGGCGGCCGGATGAACAGTCTGGAACAGGCTATGGGCTCCAATGAGGGATTGAGTACCCTCAACGCCGAGGCGAGAGCCAAGGTATCGGAAGCGGATCTCTATGAAGTGATTTCCGCGCTGTCAAAAGAGGATGCGGCATTGAGTGCCTCGCAACTCTCTTTCAGCAAAATAAGCCGTCTGACATTATTTGACTATATTCGCTAATTAAAGAAGGGCCCCTTTGGGGCCTTTTCTTTTGTCCAGACTATGAAAATTGGTTCCGTGTCATCTCCTGCCAATTGTAACAAGCTGTTGCCGTTGCCAATTTAATGGTGGTTGCGGGGTTGACCTCCCTGCGGGATTGGATAATCATGCCGCCCGCACAACAGAGGGTTGTGCGAATTATTTGCAGCATCTCGTTAGGCGAGGCTCCTGTATAAACACAGGCCACTGATCTCACGACGTCCAGAGACGCCCAAGATCAGGACAGTTTTCATCGGATTAAGGTGTAAACCCAAGTGGCTTCCGGCATGCCGGATACGTTATACAGTGCTAAAGCTGGTACGTGGGGATGATGACACGCCGAACGGCGTCATTTCCTGCCTATTACTCGTCAATCAAATTGCTGTTTTCTTGTCGTTGCCTCCGGCTATTTCCGGAGGCATTCAGGCTCGCCTGAAATCACATGAGGATATCTGTGATGAAGAAAACACATACCATTCTTAACCGTCACCAACTGCTCGATCTGGCCGCCCTGCAGGGTTGGCTGGAACATAATCTGGATCCGGTTCAGCGCGCCGATCAACTGCTGACCCTGCGTCCGGAAGAGCTCAACTGCATCTTTGATACCCTGCCAATCCCGCAAGGGGCCGAACTGCTTGGTTCACTCTCGGCCGAGAGTGCCGGGCGCCTGTTGCAGCGGCTCCATGGCAGCATCGTCAGCGTGTTGCAGGAGGCCATTCCCCGCCGTGAGATGGTCGCCATCCTGCGCAAACTGAGTCGTCAGGATCGCACCATGTTGCTGGCTCGCTTCCCGACCCAGGCGCAGGCCATGTATTACTCCCTGCTGGATTGGCCCACCGAGTCGGTGGGGGCCAACATGCGCCACGAATATCTGGCGGTGCGGGAGGAGGACACGGTCGGTCACGCCAAACAGCTGATCCACGATGCCTGGGACAATGCCCAGCTGTTTCGCCATATCTATGTGGTCAACGGGGATGGTCGTCTGCAAGGGAGCCTCTCGCTCAAGACCTTGCTGATCGCCGACCCGCTGGCCAGTGTCGCGACCCTGATGGATCGGGAGACTGTGCGGATCAACGCCCGTGCGGATCAGGAGCTGGCAGCGCGCCTGCTCATCGACCGCGACCTGTCGGTATTGCCGGTCGAGGATCAGGGGCGACTGGTCGGTATTTTCCACGTCGATGATGCGGCGGATATTCTGGAGCTCGAATCCACCGAGGATGCCGAGATGCAAGGAGGCTCATCACCGCTCGATACCCCTTACTTGCAGGCGACCCCCTGGCAGCTGTGGCGCAAACGGGTAGGCTGGCTGCTTATCCTGTTTGTGGCGGAAGCCTACACCGGCACCGTGTTGCGGGCATTCGAGGAGCAGCTGGAAGCAGCCATTGCGCTGGCCTTCTTCATTCCGCTCCTGATTGGTACTGGCGGTAACAGCGGCACCCAGATCACCACCACCATAGTACGAGCCATGGCGGTCGGGGAGGTGAGCCTGCGCAATCTCGGCACCGTGCTGAAAAAGGAGCTCTCCACCGGTCTGCTGATCTCGGGGGCCATTGCTATGGCGGCCTGGGTGCGGGCCTGGAGTCTTGGCGTCGGTCCCCAGATTGGCATGGTGGTGACCTTTACCATCATCGCTATCGTGCTCTGGAGTGCCACAGTCGCGTCCATTATTCCCATGGTGCTGCGCCGTTTTCGCATCGATCCGGCGGTGGTCTCTGCGCCATTCATCGCGACACTGGTGGATGGCACCGGCCTTATCATCTACTTCGAGATGGCCAAGTGGTTGTTGCCCGAGTTGCAGTAACCGGGAGATTGAGATGCAAAAGGCAGCCAGTGGGCTGCCTTTTTCATTTATCTCTCCGGTTTAGCCGAGCTGGAACAACAGTGGCCAGCCCTGCTCCTGACAGTAGCGGTGTTCCTTCTCCAGATTCTGCATCAGGAGACGGTTCTCCTCGCACCAGTCGATCGGCAGGGTCACGACCAGCTGATCCCCTTGCACTGCGACTTTCCACTCAGGCAGCAGGTTGTCCTGACGCTTGTGATGAGCGGCGACCGCGAGGCGCAGGATGCGGATGCAGCGCAGCACCGTCTGCATGTCGTGGTTGGGCAGGGGAGGCAGCTCGGAGAGCTTGAGCCCCTTGCGCTGAAAGCGTACCAGCGCCGCCAGCAGGGCCTGATCGTCCTGGTTGAAGCCGGGCAGGTCGGTGTGTTGCAGGATATAGGCGGAGTGACGGTGAATGCCGCTGTAGTTGATGGCAAGGCCAATTTCGTGCAGCCGCGCTGCCCAGCCTAGAATGGCGCGATAGGGTTCTATCTCCATCTGCCAGGGCTCTTGCAAGGCATCGAACAGCGTCAGCACGCTCTGCTCCACCCGGGCGGCTTGTTTGCGGTCCATCCGGTAGTGGGTACCGAGCGCCTGTGCGGTACGCTCGCGAATATCGTGGTGCTGCAAGCGCTCCTCGAACTCATACAGCAATCCTTCGCGCAGAGCACCATCGGAGTAGTCGAGCCGCTCGATGGGCAATGAGGTAAACAGGCCAAGCAGGATGGCGACCGCGGCGGCAAACACCTCCTGACGCTCCTCGGTAAGCCCGACCAGTTTGAGGTTATCGACTCGCTTGCGCTCAATCATCAGCGCCTTGAGCCGCTCCAGCCCCTCCAGCGTGATGCTGCCGTCAGTCAGCCCTTCCCCCTGCAGCACGTCGCGCACGGTACGAATGGAGCCTGAGCTGCCAAGGCAGCTCTGCCAGCCCAGCTTGCGGTACTGGTTGACGATGGGGGCGAGCTGGTGCTGCGCCTCCAGCACGGCATTGGTGAAGTGCTTGTCGCTCAGCTTGCCGCTGGCAAAGAAGCTCTGGGTAAAGCTGACGCAGCCCATCTTGCGGCTGGTGAGGGCCTTGTGTTCAAACCCTTCACCGATGATGAGCTCGGTGCTGCCGCCGCCGATATCGATCACCAGTACCTGGCCCTCGATATGCTGGGTATGGGCAACCCCCTGATAGATGAGCCGTGCTTCTTCCTGCCCGCTGATGATCTCGATGGGGTGGTTGAGCACCTTGGCTGCTTCACTCACAAATTCGCGCGCGTTGCTGGCACGGCGCAATGTGTAGGTACCTGCGATGCGGATCTGATCCGGTTTGATGTTGGTGAGCCGCTCGGCAAACAGCGACAGACAGGCGAGGCCGCGTTCCATCGCCTCCGGGCTCATCCGCTTCTGCTCATCCATCCCTTCCGCCAGCCGTACCCGCTCCTTGATGCGATCGACGATGCGAAAACGCCCTTCGCTCAGATGGGCGATCACCATATGAAAACTGTTGGAGCCGAGATCCACGGCGGCATAGAGACTATTGTCCATTGTTTGACTCGATACGTTTGAGATAGTCGTAAATCGCCACCTGAGAGCGGATCTTGCGGCGGTTGCCCCGCTTCACATATTCGTTCTGCTGGTCGGCATCAATGACCCGCGCCTTGCAGGTATCACTCAGTTGTAGCTCGAGAATGTCCATGATGCGCTGCTTGAGCCGCTCGTCATAAATGGGGGTGCCCACCTCAATACGGCCGTCGATATTACGGCTCATCCAGTCGGCGCTGGAGATATAGAGCTGGGGGTTGCCCTTGTTGTGGAACACCATCACCCGCGGGTGCTCGAGGAAGCGGTCGATGATGCTGATCACCTTGATGTTGTCACTGAGGCCCGGTACGCCCGGACGCAGGGCGCACATGCCACGGATGATCATCTGGATCGGTACTCCCGCCTGCCCGGCGGCATAGAGGCGGTTGATGAGATCCTTGTCCACCAGATTGTTGATCTTGAGGATGATACCGCTCGGCTGGCCCGCCTTGGCGTTGGAGAGCTCGTTGTCGATGAGGCGATAGAGCTGACGGCGGCTGTTGATGGGGGAGACCAGCAGGTGGTTGAATTTGTAACGCTTATAGGGGTATTCAATGTATTCAAACACTCCTTCCACTTCGGCGGTGATGTCCGGATTGCGGGTTAGCAGCGAGAAGTCGGTGTAGATCTTGGCGGTCTTCTCGTTGAAGTTGCCGGTACCGATATGGGCATAGCGCACCGCCTCGCCATTTTCGTGGCGGGTGATGAGGCAGAGCTTGGAGTGGATCTTGAGGCTCGGTACCCCGAACACCACCTTGACCCCGGCATCGGTGAGGATGTTGGCCCAGTCGATGTTGGCCGCTTCGTCGAAACGGGCGCGCAGTTCGACCACCACGGTCACCTTCTTGCCATTGTTGGCAGCATCGATGAGGGAGTGGATGATCCGCGACTTCTTGGCGACCCGATAAATGTTGATGCGAATGGCGCTGACCGCCGGATCGAACGCCGCCTGGCGCACCAGCTCGGTGAAGTGGTGGAATTTGTGGTACGGGTAGTAGAGCAGGATATCCTGCTTGGTAATCGCATCGAAGGCGTTGACGAAGCCGTCAAAATCGCGGCAATCGAGGGCCGGCAGCTTGGGGTTTTCCAGATAGTCACGACCCACATTGGGGAAGCCGATGAAATCCTTGAAGTTATGGTAACGCCCACCCGGCATGATGGCGTCGTAGGAGCTGATCTGCAGCTTGAGCTTGAGGAAGCTTATCATGGCGGCGGGCATCTCCCGCTCGTAGACGAAGCGCACCGGCATGGCGGTGAGGCGCTGCTTCAAGCCGTCACTCATCTTGTCCACCAGGCTCAAGTCCAGCTGGTCGGAGAGGTCATATTCGGCATCCCGGGTCAGCTTCATCGCATAGGCGGCAATCTCGTCGTAGTCGAAGAAGCCTTTGAAGATCTCGTCGAGGCAGAAGCGGATGACGTTATCCAGAATGATGATCTGCTTCTTGCGGCGGGTCCCTTCCGGCGGCAGCTGGAAGAAGCGGGGGAGGTCGTCGGTCGGCACTTCCACCAGGGCGTACTGGATCACCTGACCGTTCTTCTTCATCTCGATGGCCAGATAGGTGTACTCATCCTTGAGGAATTTGACCGGATTGACCTCTTTGTTGAGCAGGATCGGGATGATGTGACGCAGCACCTTCTCCTTGAAGAAGACCCGCAGCCACTTCTGAATGGCATCGGAGAGCTGGTTCTCGTTGACCAGAAAGATGTTGTGGCGGGCCAGTGCAATCAACAGCTCTTTATAGGTGTTGTCGAACGCTTCACCGAGCGCCATCACTTTTTGCTGGATGGCGCGCAGCAGCACTTTCGCTTCATCGTCGCCACCATGTACTTCATTGATGAGGATGCGGCGCTTGACGTCCGATACCCGTACCTTGAAGAACTCATCCTGGTTGGAGGAGAAGATCCCCAGAAAACGAACCCGCTCGATGAGGGGCACCGTCTTGTCCATTGCCTCTTGCAACACCCGTTCATTGAATGAGAGCCAGCTCAGCTCTTTCTCTTCATACTGCTTGTCGGTGCTCATCTTGTGCCTCTGTTTCAGGTCGCGTCTGCGCGGCAGTTATGGCGTTAAAATATGACAAATAAATGACAGTATTGTTACTGCTCGCTGAACGCTTCGTCGATGTCGACCACCAGATCGTCGGAGAGGGATTCCAGCGCGGTGATAAGCGTATCCATCGCGAGCCCGTCGGGCAGGGCAACCAGCGCATGGGCATAGAAGAGCGGGGCGCCGGAGTGGGGAGCCGGTTCACAGCCAGTGGTGAGATCGGCCACGTTGATCTCGAGCTGGCGCAGGATGCTGGCTACTTCATGGACGATGCCGGGTCGGTCGTTGCCGGTCACTGTCATCATGACTTGATGGGCTGGCTCGGCGGTAGGTGTCCCTTCGGCAAAGCTGATGGTCAGACCCGGTAGTAGGGCCAGTGCTTCGCACAGGCTGCGATAGTGCTCATCGGGGACAGAGACATGGAGGATACCGGCAAACTGTCCCGCCAGTTCGCTCATGGCGCTGCCCAGCCAGTTGCCCTGCTCGCGGCTGATGACTGCAGCCAGACTCTCGACGATCCCGGGTTTGTCTGCACCGATCACGGTGACCACCAATTGCTTTTGCATCCTGCTCTCCTTGAAATGGGATTTCTTGCTCTATCCCTATTGTGCCTGCTGGGACTGGTCATATGAACCCCCGCCTGCTGACAAATAGATAAAAAGACGGGACTTTTCACTTTCTATACACGGGTCTGCTGCCTTGCTCCGTGGCGGCTGTGGTAAAGTAATTCCCCCTTTCGTGTCGTGAACTGGATCGTGCTCTCATGAATACCCTTGTCCTATCGGGATTGTTGTTGCTGGCGCTGCTTGTGCTGGCGATCTTCTGGAGCAGAGGCAGACAGCAAAAGCGCCTGCCCTATGATGTGCAGGAGACCCTTTTCAGTCCCGCCGAGCGATCCTTCCTCGGGGTGCTGGATCTTGCGGTGGGTGACAAGGCCCGGGTCTTTGCCAAGGTGCGGGTGGCCGATGTGCTGACGCCGCAGGCCGGGATCGGCAAAAGCAAATGGCAGCAGTACTTCAACAAGATCAGCGCCAAGCATTTCGACTATCTGCTTTGCCACCCCGCGGATCTCTCCTTTATCTGCGCCATCGAACTCGATGACAGCTCCCATCGTCACCAGAAGCGCAAGGCGCGGGATCTCTTTCTGAAAACCGCCTGCGACAGCGCCGGTCTGCCGTTGCTGCAGATCCCGGCAAGTGCCAGCTATCTGGTGGAAGAGCTGCGCGAACAGATCCTGCCGCTGCTGGTCAAAACCAGTGAACCATTGATCGACGATTTGCCGCACGGGGCGCGCCGCGAGCCGACGTTCAACCCTCTGCTGCTGGACGGCGTGGATGTTGGTGCCGGGATGCGTGGCCGTACTGCCCATGCCGAGGCGATCTCGCCTGCGTCGCTCCATGAGCCCGCCATTCAGGCCAAGGGGATGGTGGAGGCGCCACAGAGTGAGGGGGAGCTGGTCGATAGCCTGTTCGCCGATGTGGAGGATGATGAAGAGCACGAGGTACACCACTGCCCTCGTTGTGATGCGCCGCTGGTGGAGCGGGAGGCGAAAAAAGGCCCCCACGCCGGTCGGCTCTTTCTGGCTTGCAGCCGTTTTCCCGAGTGTCGTTACGCGGCGCCGCACCACCATAATCGCCACTGAATGCGCTTCACCGTGTCCCATGCTGCCCTCTGACGAGGGCAGTTTTCTTTCCGCTTTTGGCTGCGTTTGTTAACGGCGCTAATGCAGAAAATTCCTCGGCAAAATTTATCTAATCTCTCGTTTCTGTCGATACACTTAGCCTGAATACGACAATTTTTGACAATGTGTCGGAATTTTGGCACTTTGTGTGCCAGCAAAAAGACAGTCGGTAGCTGTTTTATCATTAAATAAAACAATAAGTTAGTTCAGGACATCGCGAGGAATGGATATGGTGGAGATGGGCGTGTTGATTGTTGATGCCGATGCGCAGCGGCGCCAACAGTTGGGAACCGTGCTCTCGTTTATGGGGATCCCGTGGCAGGAGGTGGCACAAAGCGATCTGGATGTGGCCATCGAATCCTCCGGCCCGTTGCAAGGTGTGCTGGTGGGTGAGCTGACCGACCGTCCCTTGTCAGAGTTGCTGGCCGCCTTCCCCCGTACCCCCTTCCTCTCGCTGGTTGAGGCCGATCTGCCCAACAGCAACTTTATCGGGGTGGCGCTCTCGCCTTTTACCTATGAATCCCTCACCCGTCATCTGCACTTCTGTCAGGCGTTCGTCTCCTTGCATCCCCGTCAGCAGACCCATGACAAGGGGCAGGCCCTGCTGCGCTTGCTGGTGGGTAAAGGGAAGGGGATCCAGGAGGTACGCCGCCTCATCAGCCAGGTGGCCGAGACCGATGCCAACGTGCTGATCCTCGGCGAGTCCGGCACAGGTAAAGAGGTGGTGGCTCGCGCTATCCACGAACTCTCTTCCCGAAGTCAAGGTCCCTTCGTGCCCATCAACTGCGGCGCCATTCCGGCCGAATTGCTGGAGAGCGAACTGTTTGGCCACGAGAAGGGGGCGTTTACCGGCGCCATCGCGGCCCGTCGCGGTCGCTTCGAGCTGGCTCAGGGTGGCACCCTGTTTCTCGACGAGATCGGCGATATGCCGATGCCGATGCAGGTCAAACTGCTGCGGGTGTTGCAGGAGCGGTTGTTCGACCGGGTCGGTGGCGGCAAGCCCATTCAGGCCGATGTGCGCATCATAGCGGCGACCCACCGGGATCTGGAGGCGATGATCCGCACTCAGGGTTTCCGCGAAGATCTCTACTACCGCCTCAACGTCTTCCCCATTGAGACGCCGCCGCTGCGGGATCGCATCGATGACATCCCGCTGCTGCTGCAGGAGCTGCTCAACCGCCATGCCGAGCAGCACCACGGCTTTATCCGGTTGACCCAGCGGGCGCTGGAGTCACTGATGCAGTACCCCTGGCCCGGCAACGTGCGCGAGCTCTCCAACCTGCTGGAGCGGCTGTTGATCCTCTACCCGCACCAGATCGTCGATGTGGCCGATCTGCCGAGCCGTTATCGCCTGCTGCCGAGCGAGCCGCGGGATGAGCGGTTGACCGAGATGGATGAGCGCGATGCGCTGGCGGCGGTGTTTCAGGATCCGCCCGAGCTGGATCACTCCCTCGCCTCGGCCCGCACCATGCAGTTGCCGGAGGAGGGGGTCAACCTCAAAGAGATGCTGGCCGACCTTGAAGTGGAGCTGATCCGTCAGGCGCTGGAGTCTCAGGACGGGGTGGTGGCCCGCGCTGCCGATCTGCTCGGCATGCGCCGTACCACTCTGGTGGAGAAGATGAAAAAGTACGGGATGAGCAAGGACGTCTGAGGGTCAAAGCCTTGACGCTAACGCGCAATTCATTGTTTTAATTCATATAATTTAGTGGCATGGAAATTGAATAACCTGACCCAATAGCCAGTTTGAGGTCAGGTTTATGACAATCCAGCAGCAGGACATGCCACTCCAGTCCCACGAAGTGAGTCAGCTCTATGCCATCTTCAAGGCGCTCCCCACCGGGGTGTTGCTGCTTGACGGGGCTGGGGTGGTCACCCGCGCGAATCCGGCGGCCATCTCCCTGCTGGGGGAGCCGTTGGAAGGGGAGCTCTGGCGCCACATCATTGCGCGCTGCTTCGAGCCGCGCGAGGATGATGGCCACGAGATCTCCCTGCGTGACGGGCGCCGGGTCCAGCTCTCGACCCAACCGCTGCCGGATCAGCCCGGCCAGCTGGTCTTTATCAATGACCTGACCGAAACCCGTAAACTGCAAGACCGCATCAACCACATGAAGCGACTGTCGGCGCTCGGCAATATGGCGGCCTCGCTCGCCCACCAGATCCGCACACCGCTCTCCGCTGCCATGCTCTATGCCGCCAATCTGGCCAACCGCACCCTCAAGCCGGAATCTCGCACTCAGTTTCAGCAAAAGCTGATGGCCCGTTTGCAGGATCTGGAGAAGCAGATCAACGACATCCTGCTGTTCGCCCGCAATGGCGACAATCAGGTGGTCACCCCCATCTCGGTACAAGGGCTGCTGGCCGAAGTGCAGGCCGGAGCCGAGGCCTTCTGCCAGCAGCAGGGCTGCGAGCTGCACATGGAGGCGCCGGAGCCCGATCTCTGTCTGCTGGCCAACAGCAGTGCGCTGGCGGGGGCCATCAACAATCTGATTGCCAATGCCCAACAGGCAGGGGCTACCTCGCTGCTGGTCAGCGCGGTGCGCAGTGGTACCCGGGTGGAGATGCGGGTCATCGATAATGGCAAGGGGATCCCTTCCCATCAGCTCGGTCAGGTATTCGAACCCTTCTTTACCACTCGCTCCCAGGGCACTGGTCTCGGGCTGGCGGTGGTGCAATCTGTAGTGCGTGCCCATCAGGGGGAGGTCGGTGTGGCCTCGGTTCCCGGTGAAGGCACCTGCTTTACTCTGTCGTTCCCCCTGCACCAGCAACCGGTGCAGCTTGGAGGTGTAGCATGACACAGGCCAGGATCCTGGTAGTTGAAGATGACAATGGCCTGCGCGAAGCGCTGGTGGATACCCTTTTGCTCGGCGGTTATGAGTGCCGTGAAGCGGACAGCGGCGAACGGGCTCTGCTGACCCTCTCCCGTCAGCCGTTTGACATGGTGATCTCCGATATCCAGATGGGGGGGATGGACGGCCTCACCCTGCTGGCTACCATCCGCCAGCAATATCCGCAGATACCTGTGCTGCTGATGACCGCCTACGCCAATATCGATGGCGCGGTGCGCGCCATGCGCGAAGGGGCCATCGACTATCTGGCCAAGCCCTTTTCGCCGGAGGTGCTGCTCAATCAGGTCAGCCGCTATGTGCCGGCTCAGAAGGTGGAAAAACGTGCCGTGGTTTACGGGGACCCCAAAACTGCCGAGTTGTTCCAGCTGGCGACCCGGGTGGCCAGAAGCGAAGCGACCGTGATGGTGACCGGCCCGAGCGGGACGGGTAAAGAGGTGCTGGCCCGTTACATTCATGACAACTCCAGCCGCGCTGAGCAGCCCTTCGTCGCCATCAACTGCGCCGCCATTCCGGAAAACATGCTGGAGGCTACCCTGTTTGGCTACGAGAAGGGCGCCTTCACCGGTGCGGTGCAGGGGTGCCCGGGCAAGTTCGAGCAGGCGCAGGGGGGCACCCTGCTGCTTGACGAGATCACCGAGATGGATCAGGGGCTGCAAGCCAAATTGCTGCGGGTACTGCAGGAGAAAGAGGTGGAGCGGCTCGGCAGTCGCAAGATGATCCCGTTGGATGTACGGGTCATCGCCACCAGCAACCGGGATTTGAAAAAAGCGGTGCAGGATGGCCTGTTTCGCGAAGATCTCTACTATCGTCTCAACGTTTTTCCGCTGCGCTGGTCTGCCCTGTGCGAGCGGCCCGGTGATATTCTGCCGCTAGCGGAGCACCTGCTGGCACTTCATGCCAGTCAGCAGGGGCTGCCGACACCACAGTTGACGGATGCCTCGCGGGAACGGCTGCTGGCTCACCCCTGGCCCGGCAACGTGCGGGAGCTGGACAACGTGGTTCAGCGCGCCCTGATCCTCAGCCCCGACGGGGTCATTGATTGTGACCACCTCATTCTGGAGGAGCTGGATGAGCAGGAGATGGAGTTTGTCAGCGTGGAGCGCAGCTATGGCGGCGATCGCCTCGGCAGCGAGCTCAAGCAGCAGGAGCACCAGATCATCCTCGACACCCTGCAAGATTGTAACGGCAGCCGCAAGGCGGTGGCCGATCGGCTCGGCATCAGCCCGCGCACCCTGCGCTACAAGCTGGCCCAGATGCGGGAGGCGGGGATCGACCTGCCAGCCTGAGGCCGGGAGGGAAACCGCACTGTGTGGGGGCTGTCATGGTCTTGACGGCCCGGCTCGATTATCATGGGGCCCTTGGCGCTTTGAGCCTGGGCCCTGTTTTTATTGGTAAAGCAGGGGACCGAGCCTTAATAAGGGACCCCTATGATCTCTCATCGAAAACTCGAAACCGTACTGAACCATCTGCTCGAACCGCACGCCATCAAGGATTACTGCCCCAACGGCTTGCAAGTGGAGGGGCGCGAGCGCATTCGCAAGGTGGTGACCGGTGTCACCGCCAGTCAGGCGCTTATCGACGCGTCGGTGGCTGCCGAAGCCGATGCCATTCTGGTCCATCACGGCTACTTCTGGAGCGGTGAACCGGCCCAGATCACCGGCATGAAGCAGCGTCGGCTCAAGACCCTGCTGACCCACGATATCAACCTGTTTGCCTACCATTTGCCGCTGGATGTCCATCCCGAGGTGGGTAACAACGCCCAGCTAGCCAAGCTGCTCGACATCAAGGTACGCCGCGGTCTGGAGCCATGGAACAGCAAGAGCGTCGCCATGGTGGGCAAGCTGGAAGAGCCGATGAGCGGCGCCGACTTTGCCAAATTGATTGCCGCGCGCCTTGGCCGTGAACCACTCTATTGTGGCGATACAGGCCCCGAGCTTATCCGTTCCGTGGCCTGGTGCACCGGTGGCGGTCAGAGCTACATCAATCTGGCGGCGGAGCAGGGCATCGATGCCTTTATCTCCGGTGAAGCCTCAGAGCAGACCATTCACACCGCCCGCGAGATGGGGATGCACTTCTACGCCGCTGGCCATCACGCCACCGAGCGTTACGGCGTCAAGGCGCTGGGGGAGTGGCTGGCGACTGTGCATGGGCTGGATGTGACCTTTATCGATATCGACAATCCGGTCTAAACCTGTCCACGATCTGGCTACGAAACCGTGATCAAGGCTCATGTGCTGCTCTTCACCTTGTTGACGGTTTCTCGCTGCAGGTCGTGAACAGGTTTAAGCCTGTGCCTGTGGTGGGAAAATTCAGGAAATAAAAAGGAGGCCATCGGCCTCCTTTTTCACATTTCGACAAGACGTCTGCTTACTCGCAGGCGTAACCAGCGGGGCCCAGCAGGGCGCCATCCAGTTGCACGGCGCCATCTACCATCTGCAGCCTGCCTTCGCAGAACCAGCGTACCACCAGCGGGTAGATGCTGTGTTCCTGCGCCTGTACTCGTGCCGCTACCTCGTCCGCCGTGTCCCCTTCAAAGATGGGCACGCGGGCCTGCAGGATCACCGGGCCCCCGTCCAACTCTTCGGTGACGAAGTGGACGCTGGCGCCGTGTTCACTGTCACCGGCATCTATGGCGCGCTGGTGAGTGTGCAAGCCCTGATACTTGGGCAGCAGGGAGGGGTGGATATTGATCATTCGCCCGGCGAAATGGCGCACCAGATCGCCACTCAATATCCGCATAAACCCTGCCAGCACCACCAGGTCAGGCTGATAGTCTACCATCAGCGCCAGCAGGGCGGCGTCATACTCCTCCCGGTTGGCAAACTGCTGCTGGGCCAGAATGGAGGTCGCCACCCCCGCATCTTTGGCGCGAACCAGACCATAGGCATCGGCCTTGTTGCTGATAACGCCGACCACCTCACCGGCGATCTTGCCGCTGGCGCAGTGGTCGAGGATCGCCTGCAGGTTGCTGCCGCTGCCTGAGATTAGCACCAGGATGCGTTTCATAGGGGAGGTCATTTGGCTGTTGATCCGGCCAGTCATTGAATGACGACCTGCTCCTCACCGTCTGCTGCCTTGGCGATATGACCGATGTGCCATGCGTTCTCGCCTTCCGCCTTGAGCAGGGTCAGCGCCTTCTCCAGCTGGTTGGCGGGCAGGGCGATGATCATGCCGACACCGCAGTTGAAGGTGCGATACATCTCGTGACGGGTGACGTTGCCAGCCTGCTGCAGCCAGCTGAACACCGCCGGCCACTGCCAGCTCTGCTCGTCGATCACTGCTTGAGTATTGGCAGGCAATACGCGGGGGATGTTCTCCCAGAAGCCACCGCCGGTGATGTGGGAGAGGGCGTGGATCTCGCACTCCTTGATGAGCTTGAGCACAGGTTTCACATAGATGCGGGTCGGCTCCAGCAGGGCGTTGGCCAGGGTGGTGTCCCCCAGCGGCTGATGCACGTCTGCTTTGGAGACTTCCAGAATTTTACGGATCAGGGAGAAGCCGTTGGAGTGAGGGCCGCTGGCGGCCAGGGCGATCAGGGCATCCCCTTCACCGACCTTGCTGCCGTCGATGATTTCGCTCTTCTCCACCACACCGACGCAGAAACCGGCGATGTCGTAGTCTTCCCCTTCATACATACCCGGCATCTCGGCAGTCTCGCCGCCCACCAGGGCACAGCCTGACTGCTCGCAACCGGCACCGATCCCGGTGACCACCGCGGCCGCGGTGTCCACGTCCAGCTTGCCGGTTGCATAGTAGTCGAGGAAGAACAGCGGCTCGGCGCCCTGTACGATCAGGTCATTGACGCACATGGCCACCAGATCGATGCCCACGGTGTCGTGCTTCTTCAGGTCGATGGCCAGCCGCAGCTTGGTGCCCACACCATCGGTACCGGAGACCAGTACCGGCTCCTTGTAGCCCGCAGGGATTTGACACAAGGCCCCAAAGCCGCCAAGACCACCAAGGACTTCAGGACGACGAGTGCGCTTTGACACGCCCTTGATACGTTCAACCAGTGCATTGCCGGCATCGATATCTACGCCAGCATCCTTGTAGCTCAGTGAGGTTTTGTCAGTCACGAGTATTCCCCGTCATGTAAAGAAGTGGAGGGTAAAATTCGGGGCGTATTCTAACAGTGGCGGTGAAAAACCAGAAAGGAAATCGTTTGCGCGTTTTTGCGCGGAAATGCTCTACAAGCGGTAGCTTTTGTTGTATGATTCCGCGATTTTTTTGCGGCAGGTTAGAGGAGATAATAATGAAAGTCGTTGAAGTCAAACACCCCCTGGTCAAACACAAGATCGGTCTGATGCGTGAAGGCGATATCAGCACCAAGCGTTTCCGTGAACTGGCCAAAGAAGTGGGCAGTTTGTTGACCTATGAAGCGACCTCTGACTTCGAAACCGAGAAGGTTATCATCGATGGCTGGAATGGGCCAGTAGAAGTTGACCAGATCAAAGGCAAGAAGGTAACCGTCGTACCCATCCTGCGTGCCGGTCTTGGCATGATGGATGGCGTGCTGGAGCACATGCCGAGCGCCCGCGTCAGCGTGGTCGGTATCTACCGCGATGAAGAGACCCTGCAACCGGTTCCCTATTTCGAGAAGATCGTCAGCAACATCGAAGAGCGTCTGGCGCTGGTCATCGATCCGATGCTGGCCACCGGTGGTTCCATGATCGCCACCATCGATCTGCTGAAGAAGAAAGGCTGCCAATCCATCAAGGTGCTGGTACTGGTTGCCGCGCCGGAAGGGATCAAGGCGCTGGAAGCCGCTCACCCTGACGTAGAGCTCTACTGCGCTTCTGTCGACCAGGGGCTGAACGAGAAAGGCTACATCGTGCCGGGTCTGGGCGATGCAGGCGACAAGATCTTCGGTACCAAATAAGTTATGCCTTGACCTGCTTCCCATGTGGAAGGGGTGATCGGAGCCGGCGCATCGCCGGCTCTGCTGTTTGTGGCCGCTTGTGCCAGCCTTGCCGCAGGATGCGCCTTGCCGCTACCATAAGCACACTCTCCCATTTCGAGACTCTGTTCATGTTCAAACGTGTTGTGACCGCCCTCTGCTGCGGCTTGTCATTCATGGCCTCGGCCGCTCAGGTGACCGACCTCTATCAGGGCAAGGCCCCGACCAGTGGTGACATGGTGGCCGCTCAGGGGCAGGCACTGGGTCAGGTGCTGATCAAGGTGACCGGCAAGCGTGACATCCTCACCCAGCCGGTGGTGGTCAAGGCGCTGGCGGCCCCGGGCGACTATGTCAAAAGCTATGGTTATCAGGATCAGGACTCCGTCAAGTATCTGAAAGCCGAGTTCAAGAGTGACAAGGTCAACAGCCTGGTCTCCGAGAGCCAGTTTGCCCTGCTTGGCCCGGCGCGTCCCCAGATGGCGATCTGGCTGGTGGTGGATCAGGGGGAGCGTCGCCTGCTGGCGGATCAATCCAGCGATGGTTGGGCGCAAGCCTTGCGCGAGCAGGC
Organism: Aeromonas sp. R4-2; assembly: GCF_040908295.1. Lineage (NCBI taxonomy): Bacteria > Pseudomonadati > Pseudomonadota > Gammaproteobacteria > Aeromonadales > Aeromonadaceae > Aeromonas > Aeromonas sp. R4-2. Next base: position 68,764 of record NZ_JBFODL010000019.1, read on the forward strand.
CCAGACGCTGGGGCTACCCATCAGCATTCCGCTGATGGATCTCGATGACAACATGGCGGTCAGTGCCACCGACGTCTGGGGACGCTTTGCCGACCCGATTTTGCAGGCAAGCCAGCGCTATGGCGCCGAGATGGTGGTGCTGGGCAAGCTGACACCGGAAGGTGACAAGTGGAGCATCGATTGGGGACTCTACGGCCCCAAAGCGGCCGGTGAAGTGGCAGAGCTGACCCGTGGCAATAGCACCGGCACTCAGGCCGAAGTGGCGCAAGGGTTTGCCGATACCCTGGCGGCCTGGCTGGTGAAAAACTACGGTGCCCGTATTTCTGGTCCGGCAACCAGCCAGACCCTGGTGGTAGATGGCCTCTCCGAAGTGGACAGCATGATCGCCGTGCAGAAGATGCTGCAGGGGATGGCCAACGTCAGCAAGGTGGCGATCGGCAAGCTGGAGGGGGACCAGGTCACCTTCAACTTTACTCTGCAAGGGGATCAGGCCGAACTGGTGCGGGCACTGCAGCTCGAGAGTCGTTTGCGCAAGGTTGACGATAATGGCAGCGGTTTGCGTTACCAATGGTCGCAGCCCTGATTTTATAAGGCTTTTGTAGACCGCCCGGCTTGTCCGGGCGGTTCTCTATCTGCCTTTGCGATGATACACTTAGCCACAAATGTCACAGTCAAAGCCCAACGAGTGAAGCAACCGGCCCAACTGTCTTTAGCCGTACAACTACCGGATGATGAAACCTTCGTCAGTTTTTATCCCGGCAACAATGCTCATCTGATCACCGCCCTCAAGAACGCGGCCATTGGTCAGGGATCGCCTTTCCTCTATTTCTGGGGAGCCAAGGGATCCGGACGCTCTCATCTGCTCCACGCCACCTGTGCCGAGGTCAACGCCCGCGATGCGGCGGCGGCCTATCTCTCCCTCGATCAATTTGAACAGCTCGATCCCAGCATGCTCGATGCCCTCGAAAGCTTGCCGCTGGTCTGTCTCGACAGCCTTGAGGCGATCGCCGGCAATGCCGTGTGGGAGCGGGCGCTGTTCGATTTCTACAACCGCTGGCAGGAGAAGGGCGAGGGGACGCTGGTGGTCACCGGCTGCAGCGCACCGCGCAAACTGGGGCTGCAACTGCCGGATCTCGCCTCGCGCCTTGATTGGGGGGTGAGTTTCCATCTCGAAGAACTGGATGACGAAGGCAAGCTCAGTGCCCTGCAGCTGCGTGCCGAGCTGCGGGGCTTCAAATTGCCCATCGATGTGGGCCGCTTCCTGCTCAACCGACTCTCCCGCGATATGCGAACCCTGCTCACCACTCTCAATCAGCTCGACAACGCCTCATTTCGCGCCAAGCGCAAGCTGACCATCCCCTTTGTCAAAGAGATCCTCGAGCTCTGAGCCTCTCGACTGTGTGCGGTTGTGCGCCTGACTTTCGTTTGAATTACAGATAAAAAGAAACCCCGGCTTCAGGCCGGGGTTTTGCTATTTCAAGGCAGCTCTCTTATTAGTGGAACTGATCTTCTTCGGTGGAGCCGGTCAGCGCGGTGACCGAGGATTGGCCACCCTGAATGACAGTGGTCACCTTGTCGAAGTAACCGGTACCGACCTCCTGCTGGTGTGCCACGAAGGTGTAGCCACGGCTGGCGGCGGCAAATTCCGGCTCCTGCACCATCTCGACGTAGTGCTTCATCCCTTCGCCACGGGCGTACTGGTAGGCCAGTTCGTACATGTGGAACCACATGTTGTGGATACCCGCGAGGGTGATGAACTGGTACTTGTAGCCCATGTCGGAGAGCGCCTGCTGGAAGCGGGCGATGGTGGCATCGTCCAGATTCTTCTTCCAGTTGAAGCTCGGGGAGCAGTTGTAGGCCAGGATGCGGTCCGGGAACTTGGCCTTGATTGCTTCGGCAAATTTACGCGCTTCGTCCAGATCCGGCTTGGCGGTTTCACACCACACCATGTCGGCGTAGGGGGCGTAAGCCAGACCGCGAGCGATGGCCTGATCGATACCGGCACGCACCTTGTAGAACCCTTCGGCAGTGCGCTCGCCAGTCAGGAAGTCTGCATCGTACGGGTCGGCGTCGGTGGTCAACAGGTCAGCGGCGTTGGCGTCGGTACGGGCGATCACCAGCGTGGTGGTGCCGCACACATCGGCTGCCAGACGGGCGGCAACCAGTTTCTGTACCGCTTCCTGAGTCGGTACCAGCACCTTGCCACCCATATGACCGCACTTCTTGACCGAAGCGAGCTGATCTTCGAAGTGCACGCCAGCGGCGCCCGCTTCAATCATCCCCTTCATCAGTTCGAAGGCGTTAAGCACACCGCCGAAACCGGCTTCCGCATCCGCCACGATGGGCAGGAAGTAGTCGATAAAGCCCTCATCCTGCGGTCCAACCTTGTTGGCCCACTGGATCTGGTCGGCACGGGCGAAGGAGTTGTTGATGCGCTCCACCACGGACGGTACAGAGTTGGCCGGGTAGAGGGACTGATCCGGATACATGGTGGAGGACAAGTTGTTGTCCGCCGCCACCTGCCAGCCGGAGAGGTAGATCGCCTCGATCCCCGCCTTGGCCTGCTGCACCGCCTGACCGCCGGTCAGGGCGCCGAGGCAGTTGACGTAGCCTTTCTTGGCGTCGCCGTGGATCAGGCCCCACAGCTTGTCGGCACCGCGCTGAGCCAGGGTGTGCACCGGCTGCAAGCTGCCGCGCAGGTTCACCACATCTTCGGCGCTGTAGCCGCGCTTGATCCCTTTCCAGCGGGGGTTTTCCGCCCAGTCTTTCTCGATAGCCTGGATCTGTTGCTCACGGGTCAGTGCCATATCAGTTCCCTCTTTCATTGATTTCACGTTTCCATTGACTTGTTATTGGCGAGCCCCGCCCGGGGCCCGTGATTCAGAGCCGCTCGTAACCGGGCAGCGTCAGAAAATCGATCAGGGTATCGGCGCAGGTGATCTCTTCCATCAGTTCGCTTGCCTCGGCAAAGCGTCCTGCCTGCCAGCGCGCGGCGCCCACCTCGGCTTTGACCACCTCCAGCTCCTCGGCCAGCATCTGGCGGAACAGCTCCTTGGTCACCACCTTGCCGTTCGACAGGCTCTTGCCGTGGCGGATCCACTGCCAGATGGAGGTGCGGGAGATCTCGGCGGTGGCGGCATCTTCCATCAGACCGTAGATGGGCACGCAGCCGTTGCCGTTGATCCAGGCCTCCAGATATTGCAGGGCAACCCGGATATTTGTACGCATGCCAGCTTCGGTGCGCTCGCCCTCACAGGGTGCCAGCAGGTCGGCGGCAGTGATGGGGGCATCCTGCTCGCGCAGCACGCCGATCTGGTTCTTGGCGCCAGCCTTAATGGTGGCGTTGAACACCGCCATGGCGGTATCAGCGAGGCCAGGGTGGGCGACCCAGGTACCGTCGTGGCCGTTGTTGGCTTCGCGCTCCTTGTCGGCCTTGACCTTGGCGAAGACCTGCTCGTTGGCGGCAGCGTCCTTGGCCGGAATAAAGGCGGCCATGCCACCCATCGCCAGCGCACCCCGCTTGTGACAGGTCTTGATCAGCAGCCGCGAGTAGGCGGAGAGGAACGGCTTGTCCATGGTCACCACCTGACGATCAGGCAGTACCCGATCCGGATGGTTCTTCAAGGTTTTGATATAGCTGAAGATGTAGTCCCAGCGGCCGCAGTTCAGCGCAACGATGTGATCCTTCATCTGATAGAGCAGCTCATCCATCTCGAATACGGCTGGCAGGGTTTCAATCAGCACGGTGGCCTTGATGGTGCCACGGGGCAGGCCGAACTTGTCCTCGGTCCAAGCGAACACTTCGCTCCACCAACGCCCTTCCAGATGGCTCTGCAGCTTGGGTACATAGAAGTAGGGGCCGGAGCCTTTGGCCAGCAGCGCCTGATAGTTGTGCAGGAAGTAGAGGGCAAAATCGAACAGGCCGCCTGGGATGGGCTCGCCATCGAAGGTGACATGTTTTTCCGGCAGGTGCAGACCGCGCACCCGGCAGATGAGGACGGCCGGATCGGTGCTCAGGGTATAAGCCTTTCCTTCCGGACTGGTGTAAGAGATGGTGCCGTTGACCGCATCGCGCAGGTTGATTTGACCCTCGATCACCTTGTTCCAAGCGGGGGCCAGTGAGTCCTCGAAGTCCGCCATAAACACCTTGACGTTGGCGTTGAGGGCGTTGATCACCATCTTGCGCTCGACCGGGCCGGTGATCTCCACACGGCGGTCTTGCAGGTCGGCGGGAATGCCGCGAATAGTCCAGTCACCTTCACGGATGTGGGCGGTTTCCGGCAGGAAGTCCGGCAGCTCGCCACCATCGATACGGGCCTGGCGTGCCACACGTTGTTTCAGCAATTCCCCTCTTTGGGGAGCAAAACGTTCCACCAGTTCGGAGACCAGAGCCACCGCGTCCGGCGTCAGAATTTGCGCGTATTCGGGTTGCATCTCGCCCTGGATGCGAAGGCGGGCGCTGCAGTGGGTCTGAGCCGGTGCCGACATAAGGTTCACTCCTTTGAGAATTACATTTTGAACTTACTAACTACGACTAAAGTCGAATCCCTGTTCCTGAAACGTTCCCGCAACAACGGGGTAACACGATTGATAAGGTGCGAAATATTGTTGAGTACGTCAACAGTTTTTTTTAAACACCTGTTTTTTGGATATGGTTAAGTTGATGTTTTTTATTGCTTTATTTGGTTGGTGTAAAAGCTCTACGCAGATGGTTATGCTCCTGCTTTTTCCCATCGGACAACGGCTAATTTGGGCCGTTACCCTGCACCTCATTTTGTAACTTATTACGTAATAAAATTACAAATGCAAAAACAAATCCCGACCTAACTCCAGGCTTTGCCAAAACAGCTGTATAAATTGCGTTTGAATGTGGCAATGAATGTTTTGCTATTGCTAGACCTAGTTGGTGAACGTGCGTTTTAAACTTGGCGTGGTGATGCAGGCTCTGTTGGCACCAGCGGTTGCAGCAATGGAAAGTGAAGCGCAATAACGTAGGTTTGTATCAGTTGTCGGGGGGAATGCCGGAGAGGGAAGGGGGAGACGTATCAGTCAATAATACTGCCATCCTTGATAGAATTAGCAGTTTGTCGTTTTTTGCAGATTTCTCGCCAAGGGCCTGAAACTGAGTGTGTTGAACAGGCGATGTGCTGGTGATGAGCGGCCATCTGGCCGTGCTCAATAGTCATCATCCGGTTCGGCAAGATCGATCACATCCAGCTGGATGACCTGTTCATTTTCGCTTTCGGTGTGGCAAGGAGTGTCGTGAGGAACGGAATAAAGCGTAATGGCGGGTGCGAAATCGGTGTTCTGGTTCATGCCTGGTCCTGTGTTGCACGCAAGCCGGACAGTGATCCCTTCACTCGTGTTTCCACCTCCCTGTGTTGTCTACCGGCGGAAAGTTGCGCATCTTAATGAGTTCGGCAAAAAGATTCAAGTGATTCTGAGTGTTTTTTGTTCTTGGTAGGCTGGCGTTGTCAGGAGGATAAATCGGAGGCAAAAAAATAGCCCAGTCGTTTGACTGGGCTATTCTCGGGGAAAATGGTCGGTGTGAGAGGATTCGAACCTCCGACCCTCTACACCCCATGCAGATGCGCTACCTGGCTGCGCTACACACCGACGGAGTCAGACTCGGCTGACGGGGAGGAAGTCTAATAGCATGGCCAAACGGGTGCAACTCCTTTTTTATCATAGAGATGCCGATTGCTTCTTTATTGCTCAGTCGGGATGCGGCTTGGGTCTGACGTGCAGATTTGGCATAATCGCCGCCCTGTCACTGCAAGCTATCATGCCTGCTATCTATGGATTCATCTGACAGGTATGGATAGCTGGAATGTAAACAGCACAATTGAACAATATAAAGAGGGGATGGGCGTGAAACCATCAGAGGTCCCAGAGAGACCGAGTCAAACCGAGCAGGACGAACAGTGGATGCGCCATGCCATGGCATTGGCTGCCCGGGCCGAAGGGATTGGCGAGATCCCGGTCGGTGCCGTACTGGTGCTGGATGGTCAGGTGGTGGGAGAGGGGTGGAACCGCTCCATCAGCGAACACGATGCCTGTGCCCATGCCGAGGTGATGGCAATCCGGGCGGCGGGAAAGCAGCTGGCGAACTACCGCCTGCTCGACACCACTCTTTATGTGACGCTGGAGCCCTGCTGTATGTGTGCCGGTGCGCTGATCCATAGCCGGGTCAAGCGGGTGGTTTACGGCGCCCGAGATCTCAAGACCGGTGCCGCGGGGTCGGTGTTCGAGATCTTGCAGGACCCGCGCCACAATCACAGCGTCGAGCTGACCGGCGGCGTGCTGGCCGATGCCTGCTCGGCTCAGTTGTCGGCCTTCTTCAAGCGCCGCCGCGCCGAGAAAAAGGCGGCCAAACTGGCTCTGCAACAATCAAGCGATACCCTTTCCTGAATCATTCGGGGGCAGCGCAGGCTGCCCTTGCTGATTATCAGCATAAATATCCCTTTATAAACAATATATTACGCTCGCCCGCCTTCGAAGGGATCCCCGCCCATTTTTCCGCTAACAACCTCTGTTAAAGCGTTCTCGATGTAACAAAACTGTCATGCAACCGCCATATAATGCCGCGAAGCCTAGCTTACATTGAGGTCTTGCATGTCATCGGAATCGTTAAACCTGGTCATGGCGGGCAGTAGAAAACGCCGGATCAAGGATAAATTGGCCAAATATGGCGTCACCACAGGCGGAGCCCTGGTACTGGTGGCGCTGCTGCTTATCTTCTTTTATCTGCTCTATGTGGTGAAACCCATCTTCAATGGCGCCTCCATGGAGCCGACCGCCTCGTTTACCCTGCCTGCCGCAGGGAAGACCGCCTGGCTCGGCGTGGAAGAGCAGAACGAGATCGGCTATCGCTTCAGCGATAAAGGGCAGGTCAACTTCTTTGCGGTGCAGGGAGATGACAAGATCAAGGTCGGCCAGTCACTGGGTCAGGCCCAGGTTGCTGGTGACATCACCACGGTAGCGACCCCGGCACCGGGCCAGCGGCTGATCGCTTACGGCTTTGCCGATGGCAAGGCGCAGGTCGTCCAGCCAGCGTTCAAGGTCTCCTATCCCAACGATGTGCGGGTGATTGAACCCAGCCTGCAATATCCCTTCGGCGAAGAGCCTGTGGTGATCGACCCGCAAGGGAAGGCACTGCAACTGATGGTGTTCGAAGCCACCAAGGACAAGATGGCGACCGCCGCCGTGACCGAAGATGGTCGTGGTGTGATGACGGTGATGAGCGGTGAGGAGAACTTCATCTCCGGGGAGATTGAGTGGAGCAGTGAAAACTATACGATTCCCTCCCTGCCGCGCCATGTGGATCAGATGTTGCTGACCCCCAATCTGCGGATCCTGTTCGTGCGCGAGGGCAATCGCCTCTCCGTCTATGACATTCATAACCTGAGCGAAATCTCCCTGCGCAACGTGTTGGAGATCAATGCCCCCAACGCCAATGTGACCCGGGTTCAGCTGCTCTCCGGCGCCTCTTCACTGCTGGTGGGTAATGACAACGGCGTCATCTCCCAGTGGTTCGAAGTGGCAAAGGATGGCAAACGCCAGTTCACCCAAATTCGTGACTTCAAGGGCGATGGCGCGGTAGATCTGCTGACTCCCGAGCACTTTCGCAAAGGCTTCATCAGTGCCGACAAGGACGGCATCATCAGCTTCTTCCACGCCACCGGCGAGACCAAGCTGCTGACCGAGACGGTGGAAGGGGGCGAACTCTCTGCCCTGGCCATCTCCCCCCGTCACAACCTGTTGCTGATGCAGCAAGGGAATACCTTCAAGCTCTTCTCGGTGGAGAACGAGCACCCCGAAGTGACCTGGTCTGCCCTCTGGCAACAGGTGTGGTATGAAGGGTATCCGGAGCCCCAGTATGTGTGGCAATCCACCTCCGCCAGCAACGACTTTGAAGCCAAGCTGAGTTTGGTGCCGCTGGTATTCGGTACGCTGAAAGCCTCTTTCTACGCCATGGTGTTTGCTGTGCCGCTCGGCGTGGCTGGTGCCATCTATACCGCCTACTTCATGTCGGCGGGGCTGCGCAAATACGTCAAGCCGACGGTCGAGATCATGGCGGCGCTGCCGACCGTTATCCTGGGCTTCCTGGCGGGTCTGTGGCTGGCGCCGATCATCGAGGGGGCGCTGCCCGGGGTGATCCTGCTGCTGATATTGCTGCCGATGGGGATGTTGCTGACTGCATTGCTCTGGAACTATCTGCCGGAGCGCGGCAAGTCCTTGCTGCCGGAGGGGTGGCACGCCATCCTGCTGATCCCGGTGCTGCTGCTGATTGGCTGGGGGGCCTTCGCCCTGAGCCCGCTCATCGAGAATGCCTTTATGCACGGCGATTCGCGCATCTGGCTGACCCACGAAATGGGTATCAAGTTTGACCAGCGCAACTCGCTGGTGGTCGGTATCGCCATGGGCTTTGCGGTCATCCCCACCATCTTCTCCATTGCTGAAGATGCGGTTTTCTCGGTGCCCAAGCATCTGACCCAGGGCTCGCTGGCACTGGGGGCCACCCCGTGGCAGACCCTGAGCCGGGTGGTGATCCTCACTGCCAGCCCGGGCATCTTCTCTGCGGTGATGATGGGTCTTGGCCGCGCCGTGGGCGAGACCATGATCGTGCTGATGGCCACTGGCAACACCCCCATCATGGACTTCTCCATGTTCCAGGGGCTGCGCACCCTCGCCGCCAACATCGCGGTGGAGATGCCGGAATCGGAAGTGGGCAGCTCCCACTATCGGGTACTGTTCCTCGCGGCCTTCGTCCTGTTTGTGTTCACCTTTTTGTTCAACACCCTGGCCGAGTTTGTCCGTCAGCGGTTGCGTGAAAAATACAGCTCGATGTAAGGGGCGACTCTGTAATGGACAAGGAATCGACAATGGGTAAGTGGTTTAAATCAGGGGCCCCCTGGATCTGGATGACCGGCGGTGCCGTCAGCCTGAGTCTGGTGGCGGTACTGGGTCTGCTGCTGCTGATCGGCTGGCGTGGTCTGGTCTACTTCTGGCCGCACCCCATCTATGAGTGGCAGCTGGAAGACGCGAGTGGCAACAAGAGCGTACTGATCGGCGAAATCAACGATCGCGAGCAGGTTCCGGTGGAGCGACTGCGCGCCGCAGGTCTGGCGCTGGAAGGGGAAGAGCGCGAGCTGCTGACCCGCTATCTGGTCAAGACCGGCAACCGCGAGTTTGTTGACCTCGATTTTCGCTGGGTGCTGGAGACGGACATCAAGTCCCAGAGCCAGCCGGCTGAGCTGGCCATGGTTGAGCGTGCCACCAACGGCAACTTCTATGGCTATATCGTCGGGGTGAAAGAGGATGGCCGCGAGCTCACCTCTGCTCTGCATCCTGCCCTGCAGCGGGTGCTGGCGCGAGCCAATGCCCTTTCAGAACAGGCCAACGATCTGCAAAAAGGGGACATCGGCAGCATCAACTATCAACTGGAGCGGCTGCGCCTGAAAGAGCGCAAGGCCGAGCTGGATGACAAGCTGACCGAGCAGCTCAAAGCCGAACTGGCCAGCGAGCGTCAGGCCCTCAACGATCGCTATCAGGTGCTGGAAAAAGAGCTCTTCTCCTTGCGTAGCCAAGCGGACCGCGACGCCATCACCGTCAAGGATATGCGTGGCGAGCTGGTGACCATGCCGATGTCCAAGGTACTGGACGTGGTATGGCCCAACGACATGAGCCTGCTGGCCAAGGTGGGTCACTGGTTCCACCAGATCGGCAAGTTCGTCTCTGACGATCCCCGTGAAGCCAACACCGAGGGCGGGGTGTTCCCGGCCATCTTCGGCACCGTGTTCATGGTGTTCCTGATGGCGATCATCGTGACTCCGCTGGGGGTGGTGGCGGCAGTCTACCTGCACGAATACGCGGGCAAGAACAGTCTGACCAAGATCATCCGCATTGCGGTGATCAACCTGGCGGGCGTGCCTTCCATCGTCTACGGCGTGTTTGGTCTGGGCTTCTTCGTTTACACCCTGGGGGGCAGCATCGACCGCCTCTTCTACCCGGAAGCGCTGCCGAGCCCGACCTTTGGTTCACCTGGTGTGATCTGGTCGGCGCTGACCCTGGCTATCCTGACCCTGCCGGTGGTGATTGTCTCCACCGAAGAGGGGCTGGCGCGGATCCCGAGCACCATCCGTCAGGGCTCGTTGGCACTGGGCGCGACTCAGGCCGAAACCCTCTGGCGCATCGTGCTGCCGATGGCGAGTCCGGCCATCATGACCGGCCTTATTCTGGCGATTGCCCGTGCAGCCGGTGAAGTGGCGCCGCTGATGCTGGTGGGGGTGGTAAAACTGGCACCGACCCTGCCGATGGATGGCAACTTCCCGTATCTGCATGTGGAGCGCAAGTTCATGCACCTGGGCTTCCACATCTATGACGTCGGCTTCCAGAGCCCCAACGTCGAGGCGGCCCGCCCGCTGGTCTACGCCACCTCCTTCCTGCTGGTGACGGTGATCGTGGGTCTGAACCTGACCGCTATCGGTATTCGTAACCACTTGCGCGAGAAATTCCGGTCGCTGGAGCATTAATCCGGCGCCGCTTGAGTGATACAAGAGTGAGATAACAGAGGGGCGGCCGAGCGCGAGCCGCCATCTCTCTGCACCAATACGTGAGGGGCGCCGGCAGCTGTCCGGCCACTCCAGATAGATTTTGAGGTAACAGATGATCAACGTAACGACCACGTCTACCCAGCACACCGCGCTGGACCTGCTCAACCTGACCCCGGAGCAGACCGCGCTGGAGGTGAAGGATCTCAACCTGTACTACGGCAGCAAGCAGGCGTTGTTCAACGTCAACATGAAGATCCCCAAAGGGCAGGTGACCGCCTTTATCGGCCCGTCAGGCTGTGGTAAATCGACCCTGCTGCGCTGCATCAACCGGATGAACGATCTGGTGGAGATCTGCCGCATCGAGGGAGAAATCCAACTGCACGGCCATAACATCTATGACAAGAGCGTTGATGTTTCCGCCCTGCGCCGTCAGGTGGGCATGGTGTTCCAGCGCCCGAACCCGTTTCCCAAGTCCATCTACGAGAACGTGGTTTATGGTCTGCGCCTGCAGGGGATCAACGATCGTCGCACTCTGGATGAAGCGGCCGAGCGCTCCCTGCGTGGTGCGGCCCTGTGGGACGAGGTGAAGGATCGTCTGCATGACAACGCCTTTGGTCTTTCCGGTGGTCAGCAGCAGCGTCTGGTGATTGCCCGTGCCATCGCCATCGAGCCGGAAGTGTTGCTGCTCGATGAACCGACCTCGGCGCTCGACCCCATCTCCACCCTCACCATCGAGGAGCTGATCAACGAGCTCAAGAGCCAGTTCACCGTGGTGATCGTGACCCACAACATGCAACAGGCTGCGCGCGTGTCGGATCAGACCGCCTTCATGTATATGGGCGAGCTTATCGAGTACTCGGATACCAACACCATTTTCACCACCCCGGCCAAGAAAAAGACCGAAGATTACATTACCGGTCGTTACGGCTAAGGAGAGGAGAGGATGAATCTCAGCAAACAGATTGGCAGTCGGTTCAACGGCTAAGGCATAATCGGAGCAATCAAGGATTATTTGTATGGACAATATGAACCTCAATAAACACATCTCCGGTCAGTTCAATGCCGAGCTAGAGAACGTGCGCAACCAGGTGCTGGTGATGGGTGGTCTGGTAGAGCAGCAGCTCACCGACGCCATTGCGGCGATCCACGATCAGGATCTCGATGCGGCCCGCAAGATCGTGGCCAACGACCACAAGGTCAACGCCATGGAAGTGGCGATCGACGAGGAGTGCACCCGCATCATCGCCAAGCGTCAGCCGACAGCCTCCGACCTGCGACTGGTGATGGCCATCATCAAGACCATCACCGATCTGGAGCGTATTGGCGACGTGGCGGACAAGATTGCCCGCATGCTGACCGACAACGCCAACAAGCCGCAGCCGCCGCTGGTGTCGCTGGAGAACATGGGCCGTCGCACTATCAAGATGCTGCACGATGTGCTCGACGCCTTCGCCCGCATGGATCTGGATGCGGCGCTGGCTGTCTACAAGGAAGATGACAAGGTAGACCGGGAGTACGAGTCCATCATCCGCGAGCTGATGACCTATATGATGGAAGATCCCCGCACCATCCCCCAGGTGCTCAACGTCCTGTGGGCGGCGCGTGCCATCGAGCGGGTCGGCGATCGCTGCCAGCACATCTGCGAGTACATCGTCTACTACGTGAAAGGCAAGGATGTGCGCCATACCAAGGCGGACGATCTGGGCACCTTGCTGGGCAAGGGCTAACCGGAAGTGAATAAAAAGGCGCGTGAAGCGCCTTTTTTGTTGCATAACTGGTCGGAGTAAGATAAAGCCCCCAACTGGCTGTTTTCTGATAGAATACTCCCCCTGTGTGAGTCCCGGATGGGCTCACGGTCCGGTCTCCCGGGCCCAGTTTGCCGTCTTGTGCTAAGGCGGGTGTAGCAATAGGTTAATCATGAGTTTTGCCGATAGTTTGTTCTTTTTAATGCTGCTGGTTGGCGGCAGTGTGTTCTTCTCCCTCTCCGAGATCTCTCTCGCCGCGTCTCGCAAAATCAAATTGCAGGTGATGGCAGATGAAGGTAATCGCCAGGCCGAAAAGGTGCTGGCCCTGCAGGCCCAGCCGGGCAACTTTTTCACCGTGGTGCAGATTGGCCTCAATACCGTCGCCATTCTGGGCGGTATTCTGGGTGAGTCTGCCCTCAACCCCGCCATCAAGGGGATTGTCTCCCAGTTCTACCAAGGGCCCTGGCTTGGCGAGATCAGCTCCGGTGCCTCCTTCGTGTTCGTCACCGGCATGTTTATCCTGATCGCCGATCTGATGCCCAAGCGTCTGGCCATGACCATGCCCGAGCAGATTGCCGTGGTGGTGGTGCGCCCGATGCTCTTCTTCGTCACCGTGTTGATGCCGCTGGTGTGGGTCTTCAACGGATTGGCGAACTCCCTGTTCCGTCTGATGCGCGTCTCCACGGTGCGTAACGACGAGATCACCTCCGACGATATCTATGCGGTGATGGATGCCGGTGCAGAGGCGGGGGTTATCCAGCGTGAGGAGCATCAGCTCATCGAGAACGTGTTCGAGTTGCAGTCCCTTGGTGTCACCTCTGCCATGACCGCCCGCGAGAGCCTCATCTACTTCACCCTGCAAGAGAGTGAAGAGAGCATCAAGGCAAAGATCGCCGAACATCCCCACAACAAGTTTCTGGTCTGTGACCACAACCTTGATAGCATCAAGGGCTTTGTCGATGCTAAAGAGCTGCTGATCCGCGTTATCGGCGGCCAGAGCATCGACCTTATCGGTGGCAACCTGGTGCAGAACGTCATCATCATCCCCGATACCCTGAACCTCTATGAGGCGATGGAGTACTTCAAGAATCATCGTGGCGACTTTGCCGTGGTGATGAACGAGTACGCGCTGGTGGTGGGGATTGTCACCATGAACGACCTGATGAGTACCGTCATGGGCGAGTGGGCGACTCATGTGGTGGAAGAGCAGATCGTCCAGCGCGACGAGAACTCCTGGCTGGTGGACGGGGTTACCCCCATCTCCGACGTGATGCGCGCCTTCGATATCGAAGAGTTCCCCGAGAACCAGAACTACGAGACCATCGCCGGCTTTATCATGTATATGCTGCGCAAGATCCCCAAGCGCACTGACTCGGTCAAATACGCCGGTTACAAGTTCGAAGTGGTGGATATCGACAGTTACAAGATTGATCAGCTGCTGGTTACCCGGGTCGAACCGGCTGTGGCCGAGAAGCCAGCTCAGGAATCGTAAAAGGAGCGACATAAGAGTCATGAAGATGCAGTCTCATTCCCGTGCGCTGGCCTGTGTCGCGCTCGCCCTGGCACTGGGTGCCTGTAGCCAGAGTGCGCCGCGCAAAGCCACAGTGGCAGCCAAGCCGGTTGCCCCCAAGCCTGCTGTGGTCGTGCCGCAGCCGGATCCCGATGCGGTGGTACAAAGTGGCATGGCCGAGCCGAGCCCGGTCTTTGACGAGCAGTACCACGGCCCGGATCAGGGGTCGCTGGAGTCGGTGACCGCCCTGTTTGCCCGTGGCTACATCGAGTCGGCCATGCGCGAGACCATGCTGGCGGCGGTGCACAACGACTATCCGCTGCTCGGCATGCGGGATGTGCGGTTGACCGATCCGGTCTCCAAATTCCTCACCTCCGAGCATGCGGCCACCACGGTCCATGACTACCTCTATGCAGGCGTACAGCGTCGCCTCGGTCGTCCGCTCAGCCCTGCCCAGTGGGAGCAGATCTGGCGCGGTTTGCCGCAGCAGGGTCGGGTCTCCGACTGGGTCAAACAGATCAAGCGAGTGCTGGCCGGGCGTTAAGCTGCCAGCGGATCAAGATAGTGATGAGGCCACCTTCGGGTGGCCTCTTGCATTTCTGCGTTTGCACGCTGATTTCTGCTGATACTGATTGCTGCCCGTGGCACTTTGTTTTATCTTATTTTGTCCATCTAGACATCCATATGTTTTTATGGCTGCATAATAAAAGGGCTTCCCAAGATGAAGCAGGACGATCTGCAGCGATTCGATGCGAAACCGCAGATCAACAAAACAAACAGATAAATACGCAAATAAACAACGCACATAACAAAGAGATACGACAGATGGAAACCAGGGAATTGTGGGTGCTGGATGGGGGCATGGGGCGCGAGCTGGCACGGCGGGGGGCACCGTTTCGTCAACCCGAGTGGTCGGCGCTGGCCTTGATGGAGGCGCCAGAGGCGGTACGCGACGTGCATCAGGCTTATGTGGCGAGCGGTGCCCGGGTCATTACCACCAACAGCTATGCGCTGGTGCCGTTTCATATCGGCGATGAGCGTTTCTTTGCCGACGGGAAGGGGTTGGCTGCGCTGGCCGGTCAGCTGGCCCGTGAGGTGGCTGACGAGCAGAAGGGCGCCGTGCAGGTGGCCGGTTCTCTGCCACCGCTCTTTGGCTCCTACCGTGCCGACCTGTTCAAGGCGGACCGGGTGAGCGAGCTGGCGACGCCGCTTATCCGGGCGTTATCCCCCTATGTGGATATCTGGCTGGCCGAGACCATGAGCCTGATTGCCGAGCCACTGGCCCTGAAAGCGCTGCTGCCTGATGACGGCAAGCCGTTCTGGGTCTCCTTCACGCTGGAAGATGAGGCGCCGGGCAACGAACCGCGACTGCGTTCCGGCGAGCGGGTGGCCGATTCGGTTAGCGCGCTGGTGGCGGCCGGGGTCGATGCCATCCTGTTCAACTGCTGTCAGCCCGAGGTGATCGAGGGGGCCCTCGAGGTTGCCCGCACCCGATTGCAGGCGCTGGGCCGCGCAGACATTCGCCTCGGTGCTTACGCCAACGCCTTCCCACCGCAACCCAAAGAGGCCACCGCCAACGATGGGCTGGACGAGATCCGCACCGATCTGGGACCGCTGGATTACCTTGGCTGGGCCGAGCGCTGGCGCGCGGCCGGGGCAAACCTCATCGGCGGTTGCTGCGGTATCGGCCCCGAGCATATTCAGGCGCTGAGCAGCCGGTTGCGCTAAGGAGCTTCCATGAAAGAGAACAAGATTGGGCTCTGGTCTCTCACCGCGCTGGTGTTCAGCTCCATGGTGGGGGCGGGGATTTTCAGCCTGCCCCAGAACATGGCCGAGGTGGCAGGCGCCCGCGCCGTGCTGATCGGCTGGGGCGTGACGGGGGTGGGCATCCTGGCGCTCGCCATGAGTTTTCTCTATCTGTCGCGGTTAAGGCCAGATCTTGACGGCGGTATCTACAGCTACGCCCGCGCCGGTTTTGGCGAGCTGGTGGGATTCTTCTCCGCCTGGGGTTATTGGCTCTGCGCCACCATCGGCGTGGTGGGCTATCTGGTGATCGCCTTTGCCGCGCTGGGCAGCTTTGTCGACACCCCCGAGCAGATCTGGTTTGGTGACGGCAACACCCTGGCGGCGTTTGTCGGCGAGTCCTGCATCCTCTGGGCGGTGCACCTGCTGGTGGCCCGTGGCGTGCAGCAGGCGGCGCTATTCAATCTGGTGGCGACCCTGGCCAAGAGCCTGCCGCTGCTGCTGTTTATCCTGTTTGCCTGCTACTGGTTCGATCCGGTCACCTTCGCGGCGGATCAGCAGGGCAGTAGCCTGGCGGTGCCGGTTTCCGAGCAGGTGCGCAACACCATGCTGATCACTCTCTGGGTCTTCACCGGTATCGAGGGGGCAGCGGTGCTGTCGGCCAGGGCGAGAAACAAGCGGGATGTGGGTACCGCCACCGTGCTTGGGGTGCTATTGGCGCTGCTGCTCTATGTGCTTATCTCGGTGCTGGCGCTCGGAATATTGAGCCGACCCGAGCTGGCGGCGCTGCCCAACCCCTCCATGGCAGGGCTGATGGCCCAGATGACCGGCTCCTGGGGCAAGCTGCTCATCAGCGTTGGCCTTATCGTCTCGGTGCTCGCCTCCTACGTGAGCTGGACCCTCTTCTCGGCGGAGGTGCCGTTCAGCGCAGCCCGCCACGGCGCGTTTCCCGCCATCTTCCGGCGCCAGAACCGCAACGGGACGCCTATCGCATCGCTCTGGCTCACCAGCCTGACGGTGCAGACTTGCCTGCTGCTGGTGTGGCTGCTCGGCAAGGGCTACACCAGCCTGCTGCTTATCTCTACCTCGATGATTTTGGTGCCTTACCTGCTGATCGGGCTGTTTTTGCTCAAGCTTTCGTTCAGCAAGGAGGGAGAGAGTGGGCAGGGCCGAGGCCTGATGCGGGCAGTGGCACTGGTGTCGAGCGGTTACGGATTCTGGCTGCTCTATGCCGCCGGGGTGGAGTATCTGCTGCTCTCCTTGCTGCTCTACGGGCCGGGTCTGCTGCTGTTTCTCTACAGCCGCCGTCAGCTGGGCACAGATCTTTGTCTGAGCGGTCGCGAGCGGCTGTTGGCCGGAGTGACCTTGCTGAGCCTGATCCCTGCCGTCTGGTCGTTCGCCCATCTCTGACATCGAAGATGTTACTGACCATAAGAGAGCGCCACTGTGGCGCTCTCTTTTTATCAGTGACTGGTTATCAGGGGCTTGCTATCCGGGAGTTGCTATTCGGGGCGAAGGCTCATCGGCTGGCTGGCCCGGCCGGTTTGCCAAACAGCACCGCGAGTTTTTGTCGCCAGGGTAGGCCACGGGCGTCATGCAGCATGTCGCGCCACTCGTGGAAGGTGAGGGTGAGGGGGTTGAAGCTGTGGATCGGCTTGGTGATGCCGAAGCGGCATGGCTCGGCCGGATCTTCTTCCACAAAGGTGCCGAACAGCCGATCCCAGATGATCAGCACCCCGGCAAAGTTGCGGTCTATGTACTTGGCGTTGCTGGCGTGGTGCACCCTGTGGTGGGAGGGGGTGTTGAAGACCCACTCAAGCCAGCCGAGTTTGCCCACCACCTGGGTGTGGACGAAGAACTGGAAGCCCAGACTCAGCAGCACGGTGGCGACCACCGCCTCAGGCGGGAAGCCGATGACAATCATCGGGATCCAGAACAGCCACATGCCGGAGATCGGGTACATCAGGCTCTGGCGAAAGGCGGTGGAGAGGTTGAGCCGCTCCGAGCTGTGATGTACCACGTGGGAAGCCCACAGCCAGCGCACATGGTGGCTGGTGAAGTGGAACAGCCAGTAACAGAGATCCTGCAACAGGAACAGCAGTAGCACACTCCAGAGATTCAGCTCGATATCGAACAGTCGCCAGCCCCAGAGGGTGTCATACAGATAAGCAATGGCAATGGCCGCCAGCGCATCGCCCCCTTGGTGCATCAGGGCCAGGGCGGCGTTGGCGAACAGATCCCGCCACTGGTAGGTGGCGGTGGGAAAGGCAGCGCCATGTTTGCGCAGGTAGAGTATCTCCCAGCCGATAAAGGCCAGAAAAATCGGGGAGAGGTAGAGCAGAAGCAGTTGCACATCCATATGCGGCCATCCATTCAGAGCAATTGCTCCCCAGCATAAAGGATGGCTTTAATATTTCATTAACATTTTTCAACCAACGAAGAGATGGCATGAAATATGGCGCGGCAGCAGAGGAAGGCGCGCTGGATGGCTATGCTTGATGCAGGCTTTTTCAGGAGGTGCTGGCTTATGCGCGTCTGGTGTTGCTTGTTGCTGGGGTTGTGCATGATGGCGCACGCCAAGACCCGGGTCGAGATCCTGGCGGATGCCGCCTATCCCCCCTACTCCTGGCAGGAGGGGGAGGAGGTCAGGGGGATCTATGCCGACATCATCCGCGAGGTGACCTCTGCCATGCCTGACTATGAGGTGGTGCTCAAGCCTATGCCGTGGCGGCGCGGTCTGAGCATGGTGGAACAGGGGGCCGCCTTCGCCATTTTTCCACCCTACTACATGCCCGATACCCGCCCTTATATGTGGCCCTACTCCCAGCCGATGCTGGATGAAGAGCTGGTGGTGATGTGCGGCGCCAGTGTGGCAGCCAATACCCCGCAGGCCAGGTTTCCGCTCGACTATCACGGTTTGCGCTTTGGTATGAACGCCGGTTTTGCCGTCGGCGGCGATGCCTTCTGGCAGGCGGTAAAAGAGAAGCAGATCGACGTGGAGGAGGTGAAAGGCAATCGGGAGAACCTGCTCAAGATTGTCCGCGGCCGGGTCGATTGCACCATCAATGATCGCCTCTCCCTGCTCTATGAGTTGCTCAACATGATAAAGGCCGATCAGCTGGCGGTGGCCGATATGTCCCTGCTCAAACAGGGGCCGGTGCTCAGCAAGGAGCAGGGGTTTCTCGGCTATAGCCGCAAGGGGGAGTACCCCTACAAACAGGCATTTATCGACCAGTTTGACAAGGAGCTCTATCAGCTCAAAAAACGTGACGGGGTGAAAGTGATCGTGGAGCGCTATCTGGGAAAGTCCCCGCGCTGAGCCGATGAGATGGGCACTCGGGTTCAGCTGGGTTGAGTCTGCTCAGCGTGACACACAAGAAGAGGGGCCTTGCAGTCCCTCTTCGTTTATCCAGCAGAGCGTGTTGGCTACAGCACCTGACTCAGGAACTGGCGCAGGCGTGGGGAGGGGGGATTGTCGAAGAAGTCGGCCGGTTTTTCATCTACCAGCAGTTCGCCACTCTCCATAAAGAGCACCCGATCCGCCACCTCGCGGGCAAAGCCCATCTCGTGGGTCACCACCACCATGGTCATCCCTTCGCGGGCGAGCCCCTTCATCACATCCAGCACTTCCCCCACCATTTCGGGGTCGAGCGCACTGGTGGGCTCGTCAAACAGCATGATGCGCGGCTGCATGGCGAGCGCCCGGGCAATGGCTACCCGCTGTTGCTGACCGCCGGAGAGCTGGGACGGATAGCTGGCCGCTTTCACCGACAGCCCCACTTTCAGCAGCAGCGCCTTGGCTCTGTCTTCGGCCTCACGGCGCGAAAGGCCACGCACCTTCTGCGGAGCGAGACAGATGTTATCCAGCACCGTCAGGTGGGGGAAGAGGTTGAAGGACTGGAACACCATGCCCACCTCTTCCCGCAGCTTGTTGACATCGCCCGGCTCGGTCAGGCAGATGCCGTCGACCACGATATTGCCGTCGTTGATGGTCTCCAGCTGGTTAAGGGTGCGCAGGAAGGTGGATTTGCCCGAGCCACTGGGGCCGACGATCACCACTACTTCCCCTTCGGCCACCTGGGTGCTGACATTTTTCAGGGCGTGCACTTCGCTACCGTAGAACTTCTCTACGCCGGTCGCTTTGATGATGGGATCAGTTGCTTTTCGCATATTTCACCTCCAGAAAACGAACCGGGAAGGCGAAGAGGGTGTCGGTGATGGCTGCACTTCTCGATGCCTGTTGCACCTTGATGATGGGATCAGTTACTGCGTGCATATTTCACCTCGAGACGGCGCACCAGAAAGGAGAGGGTGCCGGTGAGCACCAGATAGAGCAGGGCCACGGTAAACCATACCTCGAACGGACTGAAGGTGGAGCTCACCACCTCGCGCCCCGCCTTGGTCAGGTCGGTGATGGAGATGACTGAGACCAGCGAGGAGTCCTTGATGAGGTTGATGAATTGGCCTGCCAGCGGTGGCAGCACCCGCTTGAACGCCTGCGGCAGGATGACGTAGCGCATGGTCTGGGCAGAGGTCATGCCCAGGCTGCGGCCCGCCTCCATCTGCCCCTTGTGAATGGAGCTGATACCGGCGCGGACGATCTCCGCCACATAGGCACCGGTAAAGACCGCCAGCGCGGCGACCCCGGCGGTGAAGCGATCGAGGTTCAGCACGGTGCCGATAAAGAAGTAGACGATGAAGATCTGCACCAGCAGCGGCGTGCCGCGGATGAGCTCAACGTAGGTGACCGCCAGATTGCGCAGGGCGGGATTGGGGGAGAGGCGCGCCAGCCCGGCCAGGGTGCCGAGCAGGATGGCGAAGATGCCTGCTACCAGCGAGAGCTTGACGGTGACCCAGACGCCCCAGGCGATGGGGCCTGCGGTCCAGCTCAGTTGGGTGTCGAGGGTATCGCCACGAAAAACGGTATCCCCTTCGGCGACTTGTACGCCAGTGCTGGCGATGGCTTGCCGCACATTGGGGTCGAGATCGTCTTGCAGGAACAGCTTGCCCTTCTCGGCCTCGCTGGTACCCGCGATCACGGTGCCGTCAAATTCGGCCAGATTCTTCTGCTCCGCCTGATAGGCGATGTATTGGGGAATGCGTTCCCAGCGCCAGGTGTAATCCACTGACTGGACAGCCTTGTAGATGCCGAATACGGCAACCAGCAGCATCAGCAGGAAAACCCCATGCCAGAGTAGCTGATTGGGCTGTTTTTCCATCTGTCTTGTCGGTTTGGGTGTGTGCACAGTCACAACCTCTTCTCGTTATTGTGTGGGGAGCTGCGTGGTGCAGGGGCGGCATGTGCCGCCCCCCGGAGGTTATTTGAGCTGGTTCAGCCAGGCGTTGGATTCGAACCACTTCTTGTAGAGACGGTCGTAGCTGCCATCGCCCTTGATCTGGCGCAGGTAGTTGTTGAACCAGTTGAGGGTGTCCTGATCCCCTTTGCGGATGGCCCAGGCCAGCGGCTCGAAGGTGAACGGCTTGTCGAGGTGCACCACGGCGCCCTGATTCTGGGAGGCGAAAATAGCGTTGTAGGGCAGGTCATAGACGAACGCATCGACCTTGCCATTGATCACTTCCAGCTTGGCGTCATCCTGGGTTTCAAACTGCAGCAGGGTGGCTTTGGGGATCAGGCGCTTCACTGCCTGCTCGCCGGTGGTGCCGAGCTTGACCGCGATCTTGTATTTCGGGTCGTTGAGGTCGGTGAAGGATTTGATTTCGCCCGCCTTCTCTTTGCGCAGGACTATGGTCTGGCCGACCACGATGTAAGGATCGGCGAAGTTGACCCGCAGGTTGCGCTGGGGAGTGACGGTCATGCCGCCCATGATGACGTCGAACTTGTTGGTCAGTAGCGCCGGAATGATGCCATCCCAGGCGGTGTTGACGAACTCGACCTTCACGCCCATCTCTTTGGCGACCATCTTGGCGAGATCCACGTCAAAGCCGATGTATTGGCCCTGCTTGTTGGTCATCTCGAAGGGTTGATAGCCGGCATCGAAGCCGACTCGCAGCACGCCGCGTTCGAGCACGGCATCCAAGGTGGACGTGGGGGCAGGTGTCGGGGCCGCCGTGGCGATCCCGCAAAACAGCAGGGTAGAAAGAATCAGTTTTTTGATCATAAGTGACGTCTCTGTCGGTGGTGTGTTCGGCCTTGAACCTGATCCCGTGCGACTCCGTGGCACAAGAGACTGCTGCATCCGGCAACAGGCAAGACAGGATGAATGTCTTGAGCGGGACAAAAGCCCCATATGAGATGCTATGAATAGTGGTTGAGTGAAAAATGTACCAAAAACAGATTGTGTCAGAAGACTCAACAGGTTAGAGACATTTATTGCTCATGGCTTCATTCATAAAATCACACGAAAACAACATATCTATCTAATTGAGTGGGTTCAAGCCCAAATTATCCCCAAGACATTTTGTTACAAAGCCTGGGTGCCGCTTGCAGCTCTTATTGTGCTGTTGGGCTCCGCAAGAGGCTTCTTATGGGGCTGATACGAATACGCATTGGTGGGATATCACACGCATTGCTCTGTTTGTCAGCAAACGAACGGACTTTATTGTGAAAACCATCAAGTCCCACTGTGTCTTGGCAAACGCTTCTCATATACTCAGTTACCCTCTCTGCATGGCTTTGGTATGGACGCCTCACTACTGCTTAAGCTGGATATTTTTACCTTGATGATCATGGCCTTGTGTGGCTATTGTCTCGGTTTCCTCACTCTCACCATCATTCGCGTTACCCACAACGATATTCCCGGCGTCGGGGTCTGGTGGTGGTCCAGTCTGTTTGCCATGCTGGGTCAGGCAGGATTTGCCAGCCTGCTGCTGACACCCACCCTCTATGGCTCCTGGGTGGGCAATGTCTTCCTGATTTTTCATGTGTCGTTGCTGCTGGTCGCCCAACGCTGTTTCTTCCGGCAATCGCCAGGCTGGCCTGTCTGCTGGGGATTCATCCTGCTGTTTGCCGCCATCATGACCTGGTCGGTCGTCATTGATGGCCGGATTGCGGTGCGGGTGATGATCAGCAGCGCCACCTTCCTCGTGCTCAGTTCGCTCATCATCTGGCAGCTCTGGCGTCACGGCCGCCCTGATTATCAGGTGGCGGTTTGGGTGCTGATTGGCCTCAATCTGGTGCTGATCGCCATGACCCTGATGCGGATGTTTACCGTGTGGGGCGAGGTGATCGAAAGCCCGTTCCAGCGTCAGCTGTTCAACGTGTTGCCCTATGTCTCCATGCTGGTGGGTAGCTCCATGCTCACTTTCGGGGTGCTGCTGCTCTGCAACCAGCACCGGGCGCTGGAGCTGCGCTATCAGGCCAGTCATGACCCGCTGACCGGGTTACTCAATCGCCGTGGTTTTATGGAGCGTCTGGCCCGGGGACGCCCTGCACAGCAGGGGGCGCTGGTGGTGCTTGATCTGGATGACTTCAAGCAGATCAACGATCGGCATGGTCATGAGGTGGGGGATCGGGTGCTGGAGCGGGTCGGGTTGGCACTGCGCGAGCTGGAGGGCGTATTGGCCAGTCGCTTCGGGGGCGAGGAGTTTGTGCTGCTGTTTCGCCATGCCACCGCAGAGGAGGCGATCGCCCGGTGTCAGTCACTGCGGGTTCAGCTTGCGGCCAGCAAGGTAGAGGGGATCCATATCACCGTCAGCATGGGTATTGCTCACTGGCAGGGGGAGTGGCACTTTGACAACCTGTTCAGCCGTGCGGATGACGCTCTCTATCGGGCCAAGCGGGAAGGAAAGAACCGGGTCTGTCAGGCTGCCTGATGCAGGAATAGGTTCAGGAATAAAATCAGGGCGCGGTGATCCGCGCTCTGTTTGTTTCTGTTTGCCGGATATAGCTCGTCAGCTGCCACCCGCTAATCTGCATTCGTTTGAGCGGCTCTCGGTGCCTGCGCCTTGAGGAAGGGGAGCAGCAGCAGGGCCGAGACACCCGCTGCCACCGAGATCACTACGAAGAAGCCGTTCCAGTGCCAGATCTCCATCACCTTGGCCAGCGGATAGCCCGACAGCGCCGCCCCCATGTAGGCAAACAGGCCGACAAAGCCTGTGGCCGCCCCCGCCGAGTTTTTGTGGGAGCACTCCGCCGCCGCCATGCCGATCAGCATCTGGGGGCCAAACACGAAGAAACCGATGGTAAAGAAGCAGGCCGCCTGCATCACATAGCTGAAAAAGGGCATCAGCCAGAGCGACCCCACCGCCAGCAGGATCCCCACCGCAAAGATGAGGTTCATCGGGCCACGGTTGCCGTTGAACAGCTTGTCCGATCCCCAGCCCGCCACCAGAGCACCGATAAAGCCCCCCACCTCGAACATGGAGATGGCCGAGTTGGCGCTCATCAGATTGAAGCCGCGCTGCTCGGTCATGTAGAGGTTGCCCCAGTCATTGATGGCGGTGCGTACCACATAGACCAACACGTAGCAGCAGGCGAGCAGCCAGATATAGGGGTTGCCCAGCACATATTTGCGCAGGATCTGGCGGTGGGAGAGCCCCGCATCCTGGGTCTGCTGGGCCAGCTCCATCGCATCCTTGCGCCACTCGCCCACTGTTGGCAATCCCATGGCGCTCGGGGTATCCCGCAGTCGCCAGCAGAGGAACAATCCCGCAAGGATGGCGATAAGGCCGGGCACTATCATGCCGTAGCGCCAGCCATGCTGCAGGGCGATGGTGCTGACAATAAGAGGGATGAGCGCGCCGCCGACGTTGTGGGCGGTGTTCCAAGCCGACCACCAGACCCCGCGCTCGGTACGCGAATACCAGCTGGTGAGCAGCTTGGAGCAGGGGGGCCAACCCCAGCCCTGGAAGAAGGCGTTGGCGACCCAGAGGGCGGCAAACATCCAGAGTGCCGACGAGAGGCCGAACAGGATATTGATAACGCCGGTGGCCATCAGTCCGACACCCATAAAGTAGCGCGGGTTGGCGCGGTCACTGATGATGCCGGAGAAGAACTTGGAGCAGCCGTAGGTGATGTAGAACAGAGTCCACAGCATGCCGATATCTGACTTGTCCAGCATGCCGCTCGCCAGCATGTCTGGCATGGCGAAGTTGAAGCTCTTGCGGGTGAAGTAGAAGACCGCGTAGCCCAGATACATGGTCAGCAGCAGGTGCAGCCGCCAGTGGCGATAGGTGGCGTCGATCTCGGCCTGATCCCGGATAAGGGGCCGGGGCGGCGCGCTTCTCATAAAACTCAGCACAGGCAGGCCCTCTGGTGGTGATTAGCCATGACTTTCTTCCCGTCTGCGACTGGGCAGGTTGACCGTCAGTTGGGTGCCGTGGATGCAGGAGAGTTGCAGACTGCCCCCGAGGGCCTGTACCCGCTCGCGAATACCGAGCAGGCCATAGCCCTGCTGCGGGCGGCTTTCCGGCAGACCGCGGCCATCATCTTCCAGCACCAGTTGCAACTGCTCGCCGCTGGCACGGGCGCGAATGGTGACCGAGTGGGCGTTGGCATGTTTGACCACGTTGTTGAGCCCCTCCTGACAGACCCGAAACAGGGTGACCCGCTGGGCATCGGAGAGATCCCCATCCGCCAGCTGCCACTCCAGACGGGTGACGATGCCGTGACGCTCCAGCTCCAGCTCCCGCAGCAGTGCCCGTACCGCCTGTTCCAGAGTCATGTCGTCGAGCTGGCGCGGGCGCAGCCGCCCGAGCAGGCCGCGCACCGCGTCGTAGATCCCGAGCGACAGTGTGTCGATCAGGGCGCTGCTCTGGCCCACCCCGGCATTATCGGGGGCGAGGCGGCGCACGATCCCTGCCTGGGTTCGAATTGCTGTGATGGTCTGGCCGATGTCGTCGTGCAGCTCGCGCGCCACCTCCTTGCGGATGCTCTCCTCGGTCTCGAGCAGCCGCTCGGTGAGCTGGCGATTGTGGGCGAGCTGGCGGGTCAGCGCCTGATTGAGTTCGCGCTGGCGCTGGATCCCGGCGCCGAGCAGCAGGCCGGTAAGGCTCTGGGCCAGTAGGGAGAGCAGCAGGTCGAGGGGGTGATCATGCCAGGCTTGACTGGCCAGCAGGGCAATGGTGTTCATCAGGGTGGCGAGCAGCGCCCCCTGCCAGCCGTAGCGCCACGCCATGGCGATGATGGGGATGGCGAGACAAAACGGGGTGAAGCGCACCAGCGAGTTGGGCAATCCCAGTTGCAGCCAGAGGCTCAGCACGAACAGCAGCAGATACCAGACCAGATGGCGAAAGCGCCACTCCACTGGCTGATCCACCAGCGCAGGGCCGAGCGGTACCCAGGTGGCGCGAGTGAGGTAGTGCCAGATCAGCATGCAGGTGGAGGTCAGCGTCAGCCCGCCGGTGAGGCTGAGCAGCAGGGCCGAGAGGCCATCTTCCCCCGCCAGATGCCAGAGCAGGGCTTGCAGCAGCGCCGCCGCCGTGACGGTGGCGAGCAGCAGCAACAGTTGCTGCCAGTCGTTGCGCACCTGCTGGCGACGGGCAATCAGCAGCGGTAGCAGGGTCAGCAGACTGCCCGCGACCAGCCAAGGCCAGTGGGGCAGCCTTACCTCCAGATTGAGCCAGTAGAGCAGCAGCCCTTCGCACAATAATAGCGGCGGCCAGTAGTGGCCCGGGCTTTGCAGCAGCAAGCCGAGGCGCAGGCCGAAGGGGAACAGCAACACCGCCAGCGCCGGGCCGCCCGCCAGATGCAGGCTGATGCTCCAGAGACAAAACCAGCCGGCGGCAAAGATGAAACAGGCCGCCAGCGCGATGGCGACATAGCTGGCAAAACGGGAGATCACCAGCTATCCAGCATGCGGTGGGCCAGCTCGACGTTGTTGCTGACCTTGAGCTTGTCCATCAGGTTGGCGCGATGGACGTGAACCGTCTTGGGGGAGAGTCCAAGCTGCTCGGCGATGGCCTTCACCTCCAGCCCCTGTGCCAGCAACTGGGCAATCTCCCGCTCCCGATTGGTGAGGGGATCCCGGCTGCTGCTGGCCAGTTTCTGGGCGATGTCCGGCGTCAGATAACACCCCCCCTGGGCGGCGGTACGCACCGCGGCGATCAGCTCGTCCGGACTGCACCGCTTGGAGAGAAACCCCTTGGCGCCGGTCTGCAGTGCCTGCTCGATGAGGGCGGGGCTGTCGTGTACCGAGAGCATCACCACCGCGAGACCGGAGGGGAGCTGCTTGAGTAGATCCAGCCCCGATTGGTCGGGCATCGAGATGTCGCAGACACAGACCCGCGCCCCGCTGCCGGGCAGACCGGCAAGGGCGTCGCTGGCGGAGCCGAATTCGGCGACCACCTG
The DNA here is from genome assembly GCF_040908295.1 of Aeromonas sp. R4-2. Taxonomy (NCBI): domain Bacteria; kingdom Pseudomonadati; phylum Pseudomonadota; class Gammaproteobacteria; order Aeromonadales; family Aeromonadaceae; genus Aeromonas; species Aeromonas sp. R4-2. The sequence continues at coordinate 95,566 of NZ_JBFODL010000019.1, forward strand.
CAGGTCGGGCTCCAGATTGAGCAGTTGGGCAAAACCGGATCGGACGATCTGGTGATCGTCGATGAGGGCAATTTTTATCATGATGTCAGCCTGAAATTCGGTGCGTCATGACCATGACGCGGCCAACAAGATACCTGCCCCCCGAGTCAGGCTCAAGCAGCAGCAGGAAAAGGGGCTAAAAACCGGGGGGCAAGGTGCGCAAAGCTTGATCGGGATCAGCTGGCAAGGGCGAGCAAGCGGGCTGATCAACAGGGGATGACCAGCCCGGGGGACTCAGCGGTGCAGCTCGCCGGCGCGCTCCGGCTGATAGACCACTTCCAGAATTTCGACCTCGATGGTGCGACCGGCCGGGCCCGGCCAGGCGATGCTGTCGCCCACTTTCAGACCGAGCAGGGCGCTGCCCACCGGCGCCAGTACCGAGATATTGCTCTCGTCGCCCTTGGCATCGCGCGGGTAGACCAGGGTGAGGCAGAACTCGTTGCCGCTGCTCTGCATCTTGAAGCGTACCTTGCTGTTCATGGTGACCACGTCCGGCGGCATGTCGGCTGGTTCGCGGATCTCGGCGCGGTCCAGCTCCTCTTGCAGGGCCAGATGCTGCGGATGGTTGCCGAGCAGTTGTTCGATACGGTCCAGATCAAGGCTGGAGATAACCAGATGAGGTTGTTTCATAAGATATTCCTTATCAATAGCGGATAGGCCCATACCGGCGGGTGCAGGTTGGCCATCACGCAAAGTGTTACAAAAATGGATTCAACAGGTTCAATCAATTGAAAATGCCATGCCCCCAAGCGACTCGCGGCCGAAGGAGCGAGGCGGGGGCTCAGCAGGGTGTGAGCAAATGCGAGGAAATAGCGAGTATTTTCATGGGGCTACCATAACCATTCTGGCCGGCCTTGGCAACCGTGATTGAGTGACTACTCAGGAGCCTGATAGTTGTACTGACGGATGATCCGCGCCAGTGTGCCATCATGGCGCATCTCGTCTATCACGGCTTGCCAGCGACGTCCCTCGGTGAAGGGGAACTCCTTGCTGGCGGCGACATAAAACTGGGTACGCATCAGAGTCTCCCCGCGTACCAGCCGGTCGGTTGGCAAATCACCAAGGCGCTGGTTGTAGAGGATGGCGTTCCAGGCGGCCACCCAGGCATCGATACGGCCCCGACGCAATTTCTGGGCATTGAGCTTCTCGGTGGCCACGGTATCACTTTCAAGCTTAAGTCGTTGTCTGAGCAGATGCTGACCGAAGGAGTAGCGCAAGGTGCCGATCTGCAGCGGTGGGAGATCTGTCACTTTGAGGGGGGCAGGATGAAAGTGGCGATCGCTGACGATGACAAAATCGTCATCGAGTATCGGTGTTACCCAGTAGTAGAGGTGTTCCCGTTGAGTGCTGCGCACCGGCGGGATCAGCAGCACATCCTTGCGGTGGATAGCCTGAGTGAGGGCTCTGGCCAGTGGCATCAGCTCGATGGTGAGCGGTTCTTTAAGGCGTCGCGCCGCCTCTTCCATGATCTCGATGGCGACACCGCTTGGTTTGCCGTGAGAGGAGCGAATGACATAGGGGGGCAACTCGGCCGCCACCAGCACAATAGCCTGGGCACCGGTGTTCACCAGCAATAACAGCAGGGCAAAAAAGGGCAGGCAGAGAGCGCGCATCAAGGTCGTGAGCCAGAGTCGAATATGCAGAGTGTAACATTCCTGCCTGCGTTGTCGTTGTGCCCGCTGAGGGGTTGGGATCTTAGTCGAAGAAATCCCGCAGATCGCGCACTTCGTAATCAGCGAGTTGCTGCCAGGGGAGCTGAGCAGGCAGCTTGCGCAGGGTCACCTCCATCCGGTAGCTGCGATAGCCGTCGAGGCTGGCCGATTCGACCACCAGCGGGATCTGCCACTGACTCGACCAGAGAATGCGGGTTCGTTGCTGCCCTTCGCGCTTTTCATACCAGCGGGCCTGCTCGGGGGTGGCCTCATCCAGCGGGGTCATCCCCTCGATCAGCGTGGGGTTGACGAGATGGCGGATCCGCAGCCAGTCGGGCTTGAAGGCCACCTGGCCATACTCTTCCACCGGCACTTCAACCAGCTGGTTGTGCCAGCTGTCGGCATAGCGCAGCTGAAGTTCACCCTCATCACTGCGGCTGACCCAGCGGGCCGCCATCTGGTGGGTAAAGTGCTTGTGGCCGGGGGTGGCGTCGTGAGTGGCGTGATAGGCACGGGCAAGGGGGAGGGGAATGAGCCGCTGGCTCCACACCTGATTGCCCACGCGCAGCCACTTCTCTTGCCAGACACTCTCTCTGGCGATGCCATCGCTGCCGGTGTTCCGGTCGTGATAGCTGATCCGGGCGGCGAGATCCGGGGGCGTGTCGTCAGCATGCAGGGGGAAGGCGAGGGTGCTGCCAAGCAGCCATAACGAAAGCAGAAATCTCATCATCATCTGTCGCTCGAAAGAGCCGGGGCCCGGGCCGCTGAGTCGATTGCTCAGATGCACCCGGGCCCCTGCTGCTTACAGGCCGAGCGCCTCCCGCAGTTTGCCAAACACCTTGGTGTTATCCAGCGTGCCTTTGAAGCGGTTGCTGCCGGCGCCATCGGCAAACAGCATCACATCGCCGCCGCCGTGGGTTTCCGATGTCAGTTTGACGCCGGTCTCCTGCAGATAGTCATTAGCCATCACCTGATCGCTGGTGAGGACCGGGCGCACATCGGGGCGGTTGGGGCCGTTACCGAACACCAGGGTGGTGAAGGGCTTGCCATCCACATCGTTCTGGGTCGAGCCATCGCCATTTTTAACCAGATCCAGCACCGGATTGCCTTTGGCTGAGTAGCCGTTAATGGTCATGGTGTGGTCATGGTCGGCGGTGACCACGATCAGGGTATTGTTGAGATCCACTTTACCCAGCGCCGTCTTGACCGCTTCATCTAGCGCCACCGCGTCGGTGAGCGAGCGCTTGGCGTTGGTGCCGTGCAGGGCATGATCGATCCGGCCGCCTTCTACCATCAGGAAGTAACCCTGACTGTTCTTGCTCAGCAGGTCGATCGCCTTGGCGGTCATTTCGGAGAGGGACGGCTGGGTATTGGCAGCCCCCTTGGCGACCCGATCCAGCTCGTAGTTCAAGTGGGATTTGCTGCTGAACAGACCGAGCACCTTGCCACTGGTGACCTTGGCCAGTTCACTTTGGGTAGTGACATAGCTGTATCCCTGCGCCTTCATCTCGGCGGTCAGGTCGCGGTTGTCATTGCGACCGCTCTTGTTGCTGGCGCTGTAGGGGGTCCAGTGGTTGGCACCACCGCCCATCAGTACATCGACCCCATCTTTGAGGGCACTGTTATAGCCAGCGCCCCCCGGAGCGGCCTGTGCGGCGATGTCATAAGCGGCATCCCGATGGCAGATGTGGGCGTAGGTAGCCGCCGGGGTCGCGTGGGTCAGCTCGGTGGTGGTGACGGCCCCGACCGATTTGCCTGCCGCCTTGGCCAGCTCGAGGATGGTGGGCACCGGCTTGCCGTTATCGCTGCTGCAATTGTTGACTGTTTTGTTGCCATTGACGTCTTTGCCGGGGGCGACGGCTTTGGTGTCGCTGCTCATGGCGATCACCTCGTTGTTCATCTTGACCCCGGTGGTGTAGGCCGCCATGGAGGGGGCCGAGTCGGTGGTCTGGGCATCGTTGGAGAAGGTCTTGATGCGGGCACTGCGCGGCAGTTTCATCATCTCCAGATTGCCCTCTTCTCCCACCTTGAACAGGCGGGTGGCGGTGAGCACGGTGGGGCCCATGCCATCACCGATAAAGAGAATGACGTTTTTGGCATCACCGGCCTGTGCCTGGGAGGTTGCGCCCAGCGCACTGAACAGGGCGGCGCAGACCAGCGTGTGCTTGATGGATGTGTTCATCTGTTTGCTCATGAAAGTGCTCCTTACAGCTTGGCCGCAGCCTTGATCTTGCCGAACACGGCGGTGTTATCGAGTGAGCCATGGAAGCTGTCAGCCCCCTTGCCGATGGCGCCGAGGAAGACATCGGTGCCGCCGTGGGTCTCGTTGCCGATTTCGCCTACCTTGACCACCACTTCCTGGTGGTAGTCATTGGCGGAGACGGTGGCATCGTCGAGCGGGGCGACGCTGCTGCGCGGGCCATCCACCCGGTTGTAGCCGTTGCCAAAACCTATGATGGTGTAGGGCATGCCCTCGCTATCCTTGCTTGGCTCGCCAGTCTCGTAGTTCTTCACCAGCCCGAGTACGCCGGGGTTGTCGGCGGTGGTCTTGCCGGTGCGCTTGGCATAACCGTTGAGCACTAGCGTGTGGTCGTGATCGGCGGTAACCACGATCAGGGTGTTTTTCAGCTCGGGGTCGCTCTTTTTCACCTCGTCGATGGCGGCCTTGATGGCGTTGTCGAAGGCGATGGTGTCCTGCAGCGCCCGCTTGGCGTTGGTGTCGTGCAGGGCGTGGTCGATGCGACCCCCTTCCACCATCAGGAAGTAACCCTTCTCCTTGCCCTTGAGCTGTTTGATGGCGGCCAGGGTCATCTGGGCCAGTGACGGCTCGCTGGCGGGACGGTCCAGATCATATTTCATGTGGCTGGAACCAAACAGACCCAGCAGCGGCTTGCCCGCATCGGCCTTGTTCAGCTCATCCAGATTGCTGGCAAACTGGTAGCCCTTGGCCTGCATTTCGCTGATGAGGTTGCGGCCATCCTCCCGCTTGCCCTTGTCGGCTTTGGGCAGGAAGAAACTGCTGCCGCCACCGAGCACCACATCCAGCCCCTCCTTGAGGGCGCTGTTGTAGCCTTTGCCGCCCGGCACCAGCTGGACGGCGATATCTGCCTCCAGATCCCGGTTGCAGATATGGGCATAGGTAGCCGCCGGGGTGGCGTGGGTTACCCGGGTACTGGTCACCACGCCGGTACCGCGGCCATCGGCTTTGGCCAGCTCCAGCAGGGTGGTCACCGGCTTGCCGGCGCTCTTGCTGCAGTCACTCTCATAGGTGGCGTCGCCGTCCATGCTGATGACGCCGTTGTTGCTCTTGACCCCGGTCATGTAGGCCGCCATGGAGGGGGCCGAGTCAGTGACCTGGGCATCGTGGGAGAAGGTCTTGATAAAGGCCGTCTCTGGCAGGGTATCGATGGTGAGATCACCCTCTTCGCCGACACCGTAGATGCGGGCGGCCGTCAGGGTGTTGAGGCCCATGCCGTCACCGAGGAAGAAGATGACGTTGGTGGGTTGGGCTGCGGGCTTGGTCGCCACCGTGTCATTGTCTGATTTGCAGCCGGCAGCCAGGGCGGCGCCGATCATCACTGCAAGTCCTGCCATTTTTCTCATTGGGGTTCGCTCCTTGTAAAACCTGAGCGCAGCCTAGAGGGGGCAGATGACACTTTTACTGACTATCGGTGACGGTTGTGTGAAAAAGTGATAAAAATGTTACACTATATCAATGTGTTATCTATCAATTGAGCCAGTTGGCCCGGTCGCTTCCGGCAAGGTTGTTACGCCTCGGCGGTTTGCTGATTTGATGAGGTGATGGCTAGAATGACCTGTCAAAAGAGGCCCGCAGCAGGTAAAATGCGCCCCCTTCGTTCGATGCCCGCGGCAGAGCGCTTGTTGTTCCATGCGCGCGCCCGCAGCCCCCACAGAGAGTAACGGATATGTCCATCAACTGGTTCCCCGGTCACATGCACAAGGCCCGCAAAGAGATTGCCGAGGTCATGCCCCAGGTCGATGTGATCATCGAGATGCTCGATGCCCGCATCCCCTTCTCCAGCGAAAACCCGCTGGTGCCCGAGCTGCGTGGTGATACCCCGGTGATCAAGGTGCTGAACAAGGCGGACCTGGCCGATCCGGCGATCACCGATCTGTGGGTGGCGCACATGGAAAAAGAGAAGGGGATCAAGGCGCTGCCGCTGACGCAACAAGAGCCGGAGAAGATCAAGCAACTGCTGACTCTCTGTCACGAGATGCTGCCGGAGCGCAATTTTGAGCTGCGCGGCGTGCGGGCGATGATCATGGGGATCCCCAACGTGGGCAAGTCCACGCTGATCAATACCCTGGCGGGGCGCATCATCGCCCGTACCGGCAACGAGGCGGGGGTGACCAAGTCCCAGCAGCGGATCAAGCTGGATAACAACGTTATCCTGACCGATACCCCGGGTTTCCTCTGGCCCAAGCTCAACCCGCCCTCCTGTGGTTATCGTCTGGCCATCACCGCGGCCATCAAGGACACAGTGTTCGACTATGCCGATATCGCCATGTTCGCCGCTGACTACTTCATCAAGGCCTATCCGGAGCGGATCAAGGCGCGCTACCAGATTGATGACTTGCCCGAGACCGAGATCGAGCTGCTAGAGATGATCGCCCGCCAGCGGGCGTTTATGCGCAAAGGGGGGCTGGCCGACCTGCACAAGGCGTCCGAGATCCTGATCAACGAGTTCCGCTCCGGTTTGCTTGGCCGCATCTCGCTGGAGACGCCGGAGATGGTGAGCGTCGAGATTGTCGAAGCCGCCGCAGAAGCCGAGCAAAAAGCCAAAGAGAAGGCCGAGCGGGAAGAGGAGCGTCAGGCCCGCGCCCGTCGCAAGTACGCCCGCAAGCGTCAGAAATAGTTATCATCAGGCGTCCCGAGCTTGCCTGACAACGAGCGAGCTTGTGTGACCCAGATGACGAAACACGAAGAGGCGGCCCCAGGGGTCGCCTCTTCTGTTTTATCTGGTGAAGTGTACGCCCGACTCTGATGGGGTGTCCGCGCTATAAAGCCATGCCATCAGCCAAAACGGTGGCGTGCCGTCTCAAACAGCGACATATGAAGCGGGATCAGCTGCTGCCAGTCGCGGCGATAGCCGCCACCGGGTACAGCGGCGACAGGCAACCCATGCTTGATTGCACAGTCAAATACCATGGCATCGCGCAGGCGAACCCCTTCATCGCTCAAAGAGAGATAACCAAGCTCGTCGGCATGATGCACATCGACGCCCGCCTGATAGAGGATGAGATCCGGCGAATAGAGCCGCAGTGCCAGTGATAGAGCCTGTTGCAGTGTGGTGAGATAGGCATCGTCCGTCATGCCGCTTGGCAGCGGAAAGTCGAGGTGAGAGGCGGCTTTGTGATGGGGGAAGTTGTGCTCCCCATGAAGGGATAGGGTGATGATATCGCGCCGTCCGGCGCACAGGGCCGCACTGCCATCTCCCTGATGCACATCGAGATCGACGATCAGCACCTGTTCGCAGCGCCCCTCGTCGAGGCAAGCCTGGGCGGCAATCACCAGATCGTTGAACAGACAAAAACCGCTGCCGTGATCGCGATGGGCGTGGTGATAGCCTCCGGAGATCTGCAAGCCGTATCCCTGCTCAAGAGCATGGCGGCTGGCGGCAATAGTGGCTCCGACTGAGCGCAAGGTGCGCTCCATCAGCATGGGTGACCAGGGAAAACCGATCTTGCGGATGGCGCGCTCTTCAAGCTGGCCGCTCAGGGCCGCTGCGACATAATCGGCATCGTGAATGCGACAGATTTGCTCCCGGGTGGCCGACGGCGCTTCGCCAAGGGGGTAACCCTGCACCTGCAGACGCTCAAACAACCCCTGATACTTGGCCAGCGGAAAGCGATGGCGCTCGGGTAGCGTCAGGGAGGAGTAGAGAGGGTGATAGAAAATGCGCAACGACATGGTGCCATTCTCCCTGGCAAGGTGGCGCTTTCTATATATGAAATCAGCAGATGAATCCATATATGTACTCCCTATATAAAGGGGAAGTAGCTGCGCATAAATCAAGACGCGTCGTGAGTGAGACCGCAGGATATGGAAAAGGGGAGCTTGGCTCCCCTTTCAGTCAATATCCCAGCCCGGCTTATTGCTGCTGGATAACCCAGATCTGGAAGGCTTTGCGGGTTTCCGCATCTGCCTTATTGTACCAGTTTTGCAATTGGGTCAGGGCTTCCGGATTGCTTTGAGCCTTGCTGGGGGCAACCTGAACCGGTGCGCTGGCGGCAGCCATCACGGCAGCAGAAGAGACGGCCACTGCTTTAGGCTGGTTGAAGGCTTTACCCATGTTGATCAGTTCTTGCTGATAGTCACGGGTCAGCTGGAAGCCTTCTACTTTCGGCATCACGAACTGTTCGCTGCTTACCTGCTGGCCGCTGACCTTGTCTTTCAGCGCCACTTTCTGATCTTTGACAAACTGCTTGGCTTCGGCTTCGTTGCGGGGTTTTTTATAGTCCAGCACCAGCTGTTGGTTGTCGGCGGCAGTGAAGTTCAGCACCAGCGGCTCGGCGGTGACCAGCTTGATTTCGTTACGGCTGGAGTAGTTGCCTTCAAAGGCGACGACCAACTGGTGTTTGCCGGCAGAGAGGGGGAAGGTGCTGGTTTTGTCGAGCAGCTTGGGGTTGATGGATTGACCATCGATCAGCTGGACGACATAAGGGGTGGACACTTCCAATTGGGCATCAGCAAGGGCACTACCGGCCCACAACAGACCAGCCAGCGCCGGTACCAGAACAGTCAGTTTCATTTCATCTCCTTGAACAGTCAGGCGATTGCCCACTGAAAACAGGGGCTCATTTTTACAGGTTTGGCCTACTGCGGCAATGGCTCTTTCTGGTGGTCGATGTTCGCGCGGCTGTCAGTTTGTTTATCAATAGCGGCCGACTTATTTATTCGATCCGCCGTGTAAACGGGGGGAGGGCATCAAGTAACCCCTTGCCATAACGCTTGGTCAGCAGACGCCGGTCAAGAATGGTGACTCGTCCCCGATCGGCCTCTTTACGGATGAGGCGGCCACAGGCCTGGATCAGTTTGCGCGATGCCTCCGGCACTGTCAGTTGCAGGAAAGGGTTGCCGCCTCGCTGCTCCACCCACTCGGCGGTGGCCTCCTCGACCGGCGAGTTGGGCACCGCAAAGGGGAGTTTGGTGATCACCAGATTGGTAAGATAGTGACCCGGCAGATCCAGCCCCTCCGAGAAGCTGCCGGTACCAAACAGAATGCTGGCCTGACCGCCATCGCACTTTTGTTTGTGCAGGGTGAGCAGGGCATTGCGGGAGGCTTCCCCCTGCACCAGCAGTGACAGTCCCTTGGCTCGCAAGCCAACAGCCACCTCATTCATCTGGCGGTAGGAGGAGAAGAGCACCAGACTCGCCTCCTTGCCCGCAAGAATACGTGGCAGCACGCTGATGAGTTCGTTGGTAAAGGCCGGCGAGTTGGGTTCGTGCTCCATCTTGGGCAGATAGAGCTCGGCTTTCTGATAATCAAAGGGGGAGCGCAGGCGCAGATAGCGGGTACCGTCGTGCTCCTTGAGCCCCACCTGATGGCGAAAATAACTAAAGGAAGAGAGTGCTGTGAGGGTCGCGGAGACCAGTACGGCTCCCAGACATTTCGACCAGAGCCACTCCTCCAGCAGATAGCCCACCTCAATCGGTGAGGCGTGCAGCCAGATATCGCCGTCATCGCTCTTGGCCATCCAGCGGGCGAGCGGGGTTTTGCCGGTCGGAACATGGCGCCCCAGCATCTCCCACAGGGCGCAGAAACTCTCCAGCCGCTGCAGATGAAAACCGCTCTCGGCCAGCAGGGGCTCGGCCTCCTTGCGGCGGATCTCGCCATCTTTCAGCGCTTCACCGATGGCTCCTTGCATCCGATCCAGCGCCCGCAGCGCCTTCTTGCTCGACTCCTTGAGATTCTCCGCCAGCATGGGCAGGGGATCCGGCAATACCCCTTCGGCGAAGCGGTAGTGGGGTTCACTGCCAAACAGCCGATCGTTGGCGCTGAGCCACTGCTCGACCGCCTTCAGGTCGGGCTGGATGGAGGCCAGTGCATCCTGCAGTTTGAGTTGGGGGTCGAGCAGGCTCTCCTTATTAAGAGTCCGCGCCAGCTTGCCTGCACTTTGTACCAGCTTCTCCAGCCAGCGACGCGAGCCTTTGACGCTGGCCGACGCCGCGCCGTGATCCCGGGCGATGGTGGGCAGGTGATGGGCCTCATCCAGCACATAGATGCACTCATCGGGGGGGGGCAGAATGATGCCGCCGCCCATGGTGAGATCGGAGAGCAGTAGCGCATGGTTCACCACCAGCACATCGGCGCTCTCCATGTCGTTGCGGGCGCGATGAAAGGGGCAGTGCTTGTGATGGCTCAGCGCCTTGTTGCAGGTGTGGCGGTCGGCGGCGATGCGATCCCAGCAAGTGTCGGGAATGGGCTCCGGCCAGTTGTCCCGATCCCCGTCCCATTTGCCATTGGTGTAGGCCTGCCACAGGGCCTGGTAGCGAGCTTTGTCGCTGTCAGATGGTTTGGTTTTGCTCAGATTGCCAAAGTCGAGCTCGAAGTTGGCCATCTCGGCGCCACTGGCTGCCTGTTCCAGCAGATGTTCGCAGCAGTAACGCTGACGCCCCTTGACCAGCATAAAACGAAACGGCAGCTCGCTGTGGCGATGGTAAAAAGGGAGGTCTTTGTGGATCAGCTGCTCTTGCAGGGCCACGGTGGCGGTGGAGATCACCAGCTTCTTCTGGGTGAGCCGCGCCACCGGGATGGCTCCTTGCGCATAAGAAAGAGATTTGCCGATACCGGTGCCCGCTTCGGCCACCAGAATACGGCGCTGTTTGTCGTACTCGCCGGTCAGGGTTTTTGCTATCTCGGCCACCAGAAAGTTCTGCTCTTTGCGCGGCACAAAACCGGGTAATCCATCCGAAATCTGGCGATAAGTTTGACGAATGGTGGCTTTAAGGCGAGTAGAGAGCATGAAGAGAAGGCCAGTTAGGGGTTAATCGAAGAACAAGGATACCCGCAACCCCTTGGTGAGGTCGAGGCAACAGCCATTATCACGGCAGTTTTACGCTGATCAGACCACTTTGGTTGTTTATCAGGTAGTTAGCGTCATTTGCATGCAAAATAGACTACTTGAGTCCAAATAATCAGCAGGATTCATTGTAAACGTTTTCCTTTTGCCTTGCCGTCAGGTGAGACTTGGCTCACATTTTTGCCTCCATGACTATGGTTTCCGTAAAAAGTTCCAAGTTTTTTCATTGCGGTTCAAAAAATCCGGTGCTAGTCTCGGCGGCATAGTGATGCAAAGAACATCGCTAACACAGGGAATAACAACAACTTAGTGTTTAATTACAGTAGGCATTGGAAACTATGAAAAAGACAATTCTGGCTATTGCTATTCCGGCTCTGTTTGCATCCGCCGCTAACGCCGCAGTGATCTATGACAAAGACGGTACCACTTTCGACGTATACGGCCGTGTACAGGCTAACTACTACGGCGAAGCTAACGACAAATCAGCAGAACTGGTTGGTGCAACCCGTCTGGGCTGGTCTGGTAAAGTCGCCCTGAACAACACTTGGTCTGCCATTGCTAAAACCGAGTGGCAAGTAGCTGCTGAAAACTCTGGCAGCAATACCAGCGACATCGATCCGCGTCACATCTATGCCGGTTTTGATGGTTCCCAGTACGGTAAAATCATCTTCGGTCAGACCGATACCGCTTTCTACGACGTACTCGAGCCGACCGATATTTTCAACGAGTGGGGCGATGCCGGTAACTTCTATGACGGTCGTCAAGAAGGTCAAATCATCTACTCCAACACCTTCGGTGGTTTCAAAGGTAAAGTTTCCTACCAAACCAACGATGACGTAGCGGTCAAAATCACTGACGTTGGTCAGAAGATCAAAGAAGACGCTATTTGGGGTAAAGACGTTAAGCGTAAGAAAGCTTACGGCGTAGCTGCTGGTTATGACTTTGACTTCGGTCTGGGCTTCAATGCCGGTTATGCCTACTCTGACCTGCAAAACAAAGTTAATGGCCACACTGGTAAGAAAGACGAGTGGGCTGTGGGCGCGCACTACGCTATCAATGGTTTCTACTTCGCTGGTGTTTACACTGAAGGCGAAGTGAAGAACAAGAGCCTGGGCATGAAAGATGACGGCCGTGGTTACGAGCTGGCTGCTTCTTACAACGTAGACGCTTGGACCTTCCTGGCTGGCTACAACTTCAAAGAAGGCAAGGCCAACGCTCAAGCTGCCGGTTCTACTTACAAGGATCTGGTTGACGAGACCCTGCTGGGTGTTCAGTATGCCTTCACTCCGAAGCTGAAAGCTTACACCGAGTACAAGATCCAGGGCATCGACAAGCAAGACGACGAGTGGACTGTTGCTCTGCAGTACAACTTCTAATAAGTTGCACATGAGTAATATCCTGGCTTGAGTCTTTGACCAGGCTACGAATGGCCGAGATGATATCTCGGCCATTTTCTTTTTTGGCTGCATTGCTATTGCGTAACGGAGTTCTGGTGAATCGCCGGATTGTAATTTCTAGTGATAGTTGGCAAATTGCCGGTCTCGGTTAATTTGTACAGATCTAGTTATCACCTGACACCGGCCTCAAACCGGTGTCTTGTTTACGCTACTTTAGTGCGCACTTCCTTCGGTATCAATTTCAGACCCTTCTTGAACATGTTGTAGGGGGTTTGACCCTCCATCATCCTGCCCTGATGTGGCCGTTGGGTGTTGTAGTGCTCCAGATAGCTATCCAGGTCTGTCTGCATCTGCTCTACCGACTCATACCAGGTCGTCCTTCCCTTGATACGGAAGTGTTCATCCAGCAAGGTTCGATGCAGTCGCTCGATAAAGCCGTTGCTCTGCGGCCTGCGCACCTTGGTGGTTCGGTGCTCAATCCCCTCCAGTTGCAGGAACAGCTCGTAGGGATGGTGGTCAGG
>NZ_JBFODL010000002.1:0-1529 GCF_040908295.1 Aeromonas sp. R4-2
GTGTTGTGTCTCCGGATTTGCCTGGAAACACCACCTACGCACTTTCACCAGGACAACCGTCGCCTGGCCCACCTAGCCTTCTCCGTCCCCCCATCGCAATTACAAGTCGTGCAGGAATATTAACCTGCTTCCCATCGACTACGCCTTTCGGCCTCGCCTTAGGGGTCGACTCACCCTGCCCCGATTAACGTTGGACAGGAACCCTTGGTCTTCCGGCGAGGAGGCTTTTCACCCCCTTTATCGTTACTTACGTCAGCATTCGCACTTCTGATATCTCCAGCATACCTCTCGATACACCTTCGCAGACTTACAGAACGCTCCCCTACCACTCACACATAAGTGTGAATCCGCGGCTTCGGTGCCTGGTTTGAGCCCCGTTACATCTTCCGCGCAGGCCGACTCGACTAGTGAGCTATTACGCTTTCTTTAAATGATGGCTGCTTCTAAGCCAACATCCTAGCTGTCTGAGCCTTCCCACATCGTTTCCCACTTAACCAGAACTTTGGGACCTTAGCCGGCGGTCTGGGTTGTTTCCCTCTTCACGACGGACGTTAGCACCCGCCGTGTGTCTCCCGGATATTACTTACTGGTATTCGGAGTTTGCATGGGGTTGGTAAGTCGGGATGACCCCCTAGCCCAAACAGTGCTCTACCCCCAGTAGTATTCGTCCGAGGCGCTACCTAAATAGCTTTCGGGGAGAACCAGCTATCTCCGAGTTTGATTGGCCTTTCACCCCCAGCCACAGGTCATCCCCTAACTTTGCAACGTTAGTGGGTTCGGTCCTCCAGTTGATGTTACTCAACCTTCAACCTGCCCATGGCTAGATCACCCGGTTTCGGGTCTACACCTTGCAACTAGACGCCCAGTTAAGACTCGGTTTCCCTACGGCTCCCCTATACGGTTAACCTCGCTACAAAATGTAAGTCGCTGACCCATTATACAAAAGGTACGCAGTCACCCCGAAGGGCTCCCACTGCTTGTACGTACACGGTTTCAGGTTCTATTTCACTCCCCTCACAGGGGTTCTTTTCGCCTTTCCCTCACGGTACTGGTTCACTATCGGTCAGTCAGGAGTATTTAGCCTTGGAGGATGGTCCCCCCATATTCAGACAGGATGTCACGTGTCCCGCCCTACTCGATTTCACATCAAGGTTGTTTTCGTGTACGGGGCTATCACCCTGTATCGCCGGCCTTTCCAGGACCGTTCCACTAACTTCCAAGATGCTTAAGGGCTAATCCCCGTTCGCTCGCCGCTACTGAGGGAATCTCGGTTGATTTCTTTTCCTCGGGGTACTTAGATGTTTCAGTTCTCCCGGTTCGCCTCTGTTACCTATGTATTCAGTAACAGATACCCGAGTTATCTCGGGTGGGTTTCCCCATTCGGAAATCTGTGAGTAATAGCGTCTCTTACCGACTTCTCACAGCTTATCGCAGGTTAGTACGTCCTTCATCGCCTCTGACTGCCAAGGCATCCACCATGTACGCTTAGTCACTTAACCATACAACCCCAAGAAGTGTCGGTGAAACCG